>DATGKR010000098.1:0-7230 GCA_035294565.1 Acidimicrobiales bacterium
CGCGGAGAGCTGGCCGCCCGGGCAGCGGCTTCCCCGGACGCCCGACCCTGAGCCGAGCAGTGAACGGACCGCAGCTGAGCTTCTCAAGCGGGCCGTGCCGACCGGGCCTTTTCGTCCCTTCTATCTCACGGATCCTCGCCAGCAGCAGCCCTCGCCAAGATCCGTGCCACGAACTCCCCTCTGGCTTCGGTGTAGGCCTCGCGGTTGTCGCGGTACCTGGCGGCAAGTGCCAGCTTCAACGCGGCGTAGGCGTCGCGGTCATCCGGGTGGCCACCCAACCAGCCCCGGAAGGCGACGTGGCGGTCCCACCACGCCCGATCGGCGCGCTCCACGAGATGCACTTGATGGGTTCGTCGGCCGGCGGCCGTCTTGCGGAAGTAACGTCGGCGGGGGAACACCTCCTCGTACTCGGGCACGTACTCGTAGCCCAAGCCGACGAGCGCGGCCACGATCTGCGGGGTCGCCTCCAGGGTGCGCACGCCCACTTGGATGTCGATCACCGGTTTGGCCGCCAAACCTTCCGCCGCCGTCGACCCGACATGCTCCACAGCCATCACCTCCCCGGCCAATGCGCCCATGAACCGGGCTGCCTCCGCGGCGAACATCGCCGGGCACCGAGGGTCGTGGTCCACGACCTCGACCGGATCGGACATCGCCTCCACAGAGCCGACCACGCTCCTCCCGAGTAACGAGAACCGGTAGCGCCGGCCGGCGAACCCCGCCGATGTGATGACTTCCTCGCACTCGAAGCGTCCGCCCGACGCCTCCGGCACCACCTGCCCCCAGAACCTCGCCGCCGGCTCGTTGGCGTCGTCGTGGAACAGCGACCAGTGCCCCGGCAGCCGGCCGAAGAGCAATCGCGCTGCCTGACGCCCGACCCCTGCTCGGCGGTGCCGACGGGCGACGAAGAACTCGGCCACCTCATGCTCGCCATCGACCTCGCGCGCCAAGGCGAAGCCTCCGAGGCGACCGTCGACACGGATGAAGAACGCGTGCCGTCCCCTCTCGCTCCAGTAGTGGTCCAAGAACCGGTAGACGAAGGTGCCGTGCTCGGACAGCTCGTAGCCGCGGACATCCGAGAAGTCGTAGCGGTACAGCTGGACCAAGTTGGCCGGCGCCGCCTTGTCCTCCTCCGCGACCCGCTCCAGGAATATGCGCGTCCACCGACGACCAGTCTGCCCAACCGGCCCTCCAGTCTCGACTGATCAGTGCAGCTGCCCTATGCATGCACGGTGCAGCCCCAGGGCAACCGCATTCGTGGCCCCTCGCCCGCATGAACCCGCTGCTCACCGGCCGCGTGCGCGGCGACCGCCTGCATGGGGCTGCACAAGGCAAAGCTGAGCAGGTCCCGAGATATTGTCCCGAGAAACCCCGGTCTTCGACCTCGGCCCGAACGCGAAACCGCTGGTCCGGAGCCTGTGCCCTGGGCACGAGACGCGCCGACCAGCGTTTCGATGGTGGCGGGGGCACTGTTTTCATCCGAGGCGCCCGGTCCTCAGCAGCCACAAAACCGCTGGCAGCGGCCGCGTGCATATGCAGCCGCCTGGGCGCTGCACTGCTCAATGTCGACGCCCGTAGCCTCGGGTCCCCAGAAACGGCTCATGAGCGAGCGTGGACGCATCAACCTCCGGGTTCATGGCCCGAAGGTCGAGTTCCGGTAGCGGCGCCGAAAGGGCATCGGCCTCGAGCCTGCGGGGACGGAGCGGGCTCCAATAGCATTGCTGCCTGTAGGAGCAAAGGAGGGTCCCGTGGCCTACCAGGACGGTTCCATCGGCGTGACCGGCGATGCCCTCACCATCAAGGGCTACTACTTCCCGGGCACCGTCAAGCGCGTTCCGCTGGCCGCCGTACGCTCGGTCCGCCGGACCGACATGGGCGCACTTCGTGGCAGGGGCCGCATCTGGGGAACCGCCAACCCCGGCTATTGGGCCAACTTCGACCCGAAGCGCCCACGCAAGGCGGTCGCCTTCCTCGTCGACGCTGGGAAGGCGGTCAAGCCGTTCATAACCCCCGACGATCCCGCAGCTTTCGAAGCGGCCCTGCGCGATCGTGGTGTCGAGGTCACCGACAGCGGAACCGCGCCGGTGATCTGACCCAAGGTCTCGACCCATGGCTGTGGCCACGCGACTGGCTCGTCGCTGCCATCCGAGAGACCACCCGCCGAGCGATCTCGGGAGACCCACCAGATGAAGCGCCACGCCCGCTCGCCCTCGATTGCGAGGGGGTGTGCGCAGTCGCCTCTCAGCTGCGGTAGGCGTCCCGACGGTGGTCGACGTCGAGCACGTAGACGGTCCGGGTCTCGTCGTCGATGCGGTAGCGGACCCGGTACTCGCCCCGACGGGCCCGCCATTGCTCTTCGAAGGGCTTCCGCAGCGGTGCTCCTACTCGGCGGGGGTCGTCGGCGAGCGGGCCGAAGACGAACTCGATGCACGCCGCGGCGACCGCCTCGGGCAGGTGCTCGGCCAGGCGCCGCGCCGCACTACGGGCCACGACGACCCGAAAGCTCACCGTGACTGATGGTGGCGGGAGACGAGATCTCGGACTGCTCGTTCATCGAGGACCTCGCCCGCGGCGACGTCCGCTTCGGCTGCCCGCAGGCGGTCCTGGGCCTCGGGGTCGGCGAGCAGCTCGAGGGTGGCCTCGATCGACTCGAGGTCCTCGGCAGCGACGAGCACCACGTACCCACGCCCGTTCTTGGTGATCTGGACCCGCTCGTGCGTGGTCGCCACCTCTTCGGCGATCTCGGACAGCCGGGCTTTGACCTCGGACAGCGGCAACGTCGTCATCGACCAGAATTATAGTCCGTACGGTGATGCAGGCAAGCGCCCGCGAGGTTGCCTTTGAGCGCAGAACGGCCGAGTCGGGACGTCCGTGAGTAGCGAGGGCTCACAACGAGGACGCAGGGGGTTGTCGCTCGGCGGGTCACCGGCAGGCTACGGGGCTCTGAGCCACCGTCCGCGAATGAGTGTCCATGTGCGTACCTGCGGCGTCGAGTCGCTCGGGGCTGCGCCAGGGACCGGCTCGGCAGCGCGCGGGCGTCGGAGCGGGGCTCGACTCCTGTCGGAGGGAGCTGGGCTCATCCCGATGCTGCGAGCGGCGCGGGCGGGCCAACGCGGGGGCCGCTACGTTGATCGCCGGCGCCGCTGGTTGCCAACCCCTACGGGACGCTCCGCCGTTGCGGCTCGGGGGCCAGGGCCGGCCGAAGCTGTGGCTCGGGTGCCGGTTCGCCAAGGGTGGGTTCGGCTCCCGGGCGCCGCAGGAGGGTCCCGAGGGCGGTCGGCTCGACGAAGTCGACCGCCCAGTAGGCGAAGGGGCGAAGGAGCGAGACAGCGAGCACGGCGACGGCGGCCAGCAGGTAGCCGGCGACGACATCGCCGGGGTAGTGGGCGCCGACGTAGACCCGGGCGAAGCACAGGAAGAGGCCGAGCAGGACACTGGCGACGGCGAGGATGCGAACGACCCCTGGCACGCTGGCTCCGGTCGCCTCTATTCGGGGAAGACCGCGTCGTGCGTGCCGGCGACGCCGCCACGCGCCGCTGCCGATTATCAGGAGGATCGAGATGGTGAGGCCGCCGGCGACGACGGAGTGATCGGAGGGGAACGAGTAGTCGTTGGCCTTCGCCACCAGGACCAGGGCGTCCGGGTGGGCGACGTAGGGCCGCAGCTCTTTGGCGGCGTGGCCGACGAGCTGGTTGAGACCGAGCGCGACGATCGTGCCGATGCCTCCCAGGAGGAGGAGAGCTGCGGCTCGTGGCGCCCGCCACCACGCGATCCCGTAGACGGCGACGAAGGCGCCGGCCAGCAGCACCGGCCCGAGCCAGAGCGCGTAGGCGTGCATGAACCCGTGCGCCCATGCGGCGTGCCGGGAGAAGTGGTTGAGGTCGAGGTAGGGCGAGTTGTTGAGGCCCTTGGGTTGCAGCACTCGCACGCCGCCGAGGGGGGCTGGTGGGCTCGGCGGAGTTGACGTTTGCGCGGCGGCGAAGGGTTCCACGGGGTTTCTTCGGGTGACTGGCTGGTAACCAGAGCGTGAACGGATGGTGACTGGAACGTAGCACAACCAGCCTCATAGAGATGTAGCATGGGTTACATGGGCTGGCGTGTCCTCACCTACCGGCTGTCCGGTGACCAGTCCCGCCATCGGGTGGCGGTATGGCGGGAGCTGCGCCGGGTGGGGGCAGTCGCCCTGCAGTCGGCGACGTGGGCGATCCCGACCGGTGACCGCTTCGACGACGGGCTGGAGCGGGCCACGGCGCTCGTCAAACGCTCGGGCGGGCAGGCACTGTGCTTCGAAGTGAGCGCCTCGGAGGAGACCGTCGCCGCCGTGGAGGCGCTGTACACCGCCGAGCGCGAGGCCGAGTGGGTCGAGTTCTGCTCGGAGTGCGACAAGGCCGAAGCCGAGCTGCAGGGCGTGCTCGAGAAGGAGAAGTTCACCCTGGCCGAGCTGGATGAGGAGGAGCAGAACGTCGACCGGCTCCGGCGCTGGTACCGCGAGCTGCGGGCCAAGGACCTCTTCGGCGCCCCATCTGCAGCCCAGGGCGAGCAGCGCCTCAAGGACTGCGCGGAACTGCTGGAGGACTTCGCCGAGCGCGTCTACGAGGCACGCGAGCGCCCGTGAGCGGCACGGAAGCGACGCTCGGCGAGCGCCGCCAGGTCCTCCCCGTCTACGGCGCGGGCTTCGTCACCGCCTTCGGGGCGCATGCCGTCGCCGCCAACCTCGGCGCTTACGCCCTCGCCCGCCACGACTCGCTCCTCGAGCTCGGCCTCATCCTCGGTGTCTACGACGCCGCCGAAGTGGTCCTCAAGCCCGTCTTCGGCGCCGTCGTCGATCGTCGTGGGGCGAAGAAGGTGATGGTCGGCGGGCTCGTCGCCTTCGGCCTGGCCTCGGCCGCCTTCGCCGTCGGTGGTGACCCGCACCTCCTCGGCACCGCCCGCCTGGCCCAGGGGGCAGCCGCTGCTGCCTTCTCTCCCGCGGCCGGCGCGGCGGTCGCCACCCTTGGGGGCGGGAAGCGGACCGGGCGGCTCTTCGGCGGCTACGGCGGCGCCAAGGGGATCGGCTACCTGCTCGGCCCGGTCGTCGGCGGGGCGCTCGTCGTGGCCGGCGGCTACCGGCTCCTCTTCGCCGTGCTCGGTGCGGTGGCGCTCGTCGCCGCCCTCGCCGTCGCCCGCCTCGTGCCCGCGATGGCGCCCGTCCGCCGGTCGCGCTCGGGGCTCGGCCAGCTGGTCCGCCGGATCCGCCGGCCGCCGTTCCTCCAGCCGGTCCTCCTCCTCGGGGCGGGCACCGCGGCCCTGTCGGCCGGTGTCGGCTTCCTTCCCGTCCTCGGTTACCGCCACCACCTCGACCCGGTCGCCACCGGGGCGATCGTCTCCCTCTTGGCGGCCACCGCGGCGCTGCTCCAGCCCTGGGCAGGGCGCCGGCTCGACAAGGGACGATTGCACCCAGCCTTTGCCGCTGGTGGGCTCCTCGCCTGCGCCGGGGGCTTCTGCCTCGTCGTCGGCCTGTCGTCGCCGCTCGCCATGGCGCTCGCTGCTATCGCGATCGGCGCCGGGGTGGCCGCCGTCACCCCGCTCGGCTTCGCCCGGCTCGCCGCTACGGCACCGGAGGGCGGGCTCGGCCAGACGATGGGGGCGGGTGAGGTCGGCCGGGAGCTGGGCGACGCCGGTGGCCCGGCGCTGGTCGGGGCGTTCGGCACCTTCGGCCTCGGCGCCGGGTTCGCGGCCATCGCCGTGGCGCTGCTCGTCTGCGCCGCGCTGGCCTTGCCACAGGTGGGCGCGCCAGAGCAGCAGGCAGCGGAAGCGCCGGCGACATGAACGTCGACCACCTCGTTGCGAGCCTCGGCTACTGGGCGGTGTTCCTCCTTGTGGCCTCCGAGAGCCTGGGGGTGCCGCTGCCGGGCGAGACGGCCCTCGTCGTGGCCGGTGCCTACGCCGGACAGACCCACCACCTCGACCCGTGGATCATCTTCGCCGTCGCTGCGGCGGCCGCCATCGCCGGCGACAACGTGGGCTTCTGGATCGGCGACAAGGGCGGCTACCGCCTAGCCAAACGGTACGGGAGCAAGGTCCGCCTCGACGAGCGCAAGCTCAAGGTCAGGCGTTACGTCTTCGACCGCCACGGCACCAAGGTCGTCTTCTTCGGCCGGTTCGTCTCGATCCTTCGGACCTACGCCGCCTTCTTGGCCGGGACGAGCAAGATGCGTTGGCGGCGGTTCCTCCCCGCCAACGCTGTCGGGGGCATCGTGTGGGCCGCGATCTACACCTTCGCCGCCTACCAAGCCGGCACGACGCTCCGCCACCTGTCGGGGACGATCGACCTCGCGCTCAGTGCCGTGGCGGTCGTCGTCATCGTCGTGGTGCTCATCGCGGTACGGCACTCGACCAATCGGTTAGCCGACAAGGCCGAGCTCGCCTAGCCAGGACCGCTCGAATGATCGGTCCTTGAGACGGCGGCACCTCATGCCTCGAGCGTGAGCTCCGCCCGGCCCAGCACGACAACGCCTGATGGGCTATTCGGCGGGGCGTCAAAATGCGCATCGGCAGTCGGCTAGCGATCCTGTCCGGAGCGACACCGGTGGGCGCCCACTCATGATCGGTGCCGCCGGGGTCGATTCGCCGTGGAACGAGCCTGGCTCTCGGGCTCCCGCACGGCGATGGGCTCCCGGCCCGAGCGGGGTTCACGCACACGTACAGCCATCAAACTGTCCGGCGCCTCGTCGGGATGCGCGACAGGTCGGGCGGTAGCCTTTGCGTGTGGCGATCGATATAGCAGGGTTGGCCGAGCAGGTCAGGTCGGCGTTGGAGGCAGGTGATCTCGGCTCCTACGGCGACCTTCTCGCCGATGACGTGCGCTTGGGGGCCGGCCGACGAACCCGAGTGGGGCTGTCGCAATCGGCGCCAGGTGCTCTCCTGGTATGGCGCCGCCCGGGACCGGGGTATGCGGGCCACCGTCGAGGAGGTCTTCACGGGGGAGGGGTGCATCGTGGTCGGCCTCACCGTCTCCGACATCGGGGGATCGCAAGAACTGACCCGCCGTTGGCAGGTGCTGACCGTCCGCGGTGACCAGATCGCGGAGATCGTCGGCTTCGACGACACGGTGGGGTTCCCCCCCTAGACCAGACACTCGATCCTATGCTGCTTTTGTGTATGTTAGCACACTTTCTTCGAACTCTTCGGGTGTAACGTAGCCGAGAGAGCTGTGAAGACGTCTGCGATTGTACCAGGTTACCCACTCGA
>DATGKR010000099.1:0-5160 GCA_035294565.1 Acidimicrobiales bacterium
GGGTGCGGTCGTCCACTCCGGTGCGGAGGTGGGCGCACCGGCCGTTGCCGGCGTCGCCGCCACCCCGGAGAGCGCAGCCGCCAGCGTCCCGGCGGCGGTCCCCTACTCGACCACCAACGACCAGGAGGCCGGCGTAGACGAACCCGATCTGGCGAAGACGGACGGCAGGCTGCTCGTCGCCATCCGCCACCAGCCTCCCGGCGTCGAGGTCGCCTCGGTGGCCTCTGAAGGCCAGGGAGGACCGCGCCTCGACTCGTTCCTGCCGCTGCAATCAGCCGACGAGCTGTTCCTCACAGGCAGCTACGTGGTGGTCCTCGGGTACGCGAGCGGCACCCCCCAGCCAGAGACCACGGTGACAGTGGTGAGCGTCGCCGACCCGAACCGCCCGGTGGTCGTCCGATCGTTCATGCTCCCCGGCGAGGAGGCGGCCGCGCGGCTGATCGCCGGGCGGGTGGTGGTCGTCGTCTCGTCCCAACCCGAGCTCCCCTTCGTCTACCCGGCCGGCGCGGGCCAGGCGGCGGTGGCCACGGCATCCCGGACGAACCGCCGGCTGGTCGAGCGCTCCAGCCTCGCCGAATGGATCCCGCAGGTGAGATCCTGGCCCAGCGGAACTGCGTGGCCGGTCGACTGCAGCGCCATCCTCCACCCTGACGCCGCCGCCGGCCTCGGAACCGTGTCGGTGGTGAGCATCGACCCTTCGAGCGACCAGCCCGGATCGCAGCTGACCATCGTCGGCGACCCGTCGGCCGTCTACGCGTCGACCACGTCGCTCTACGTGGCGACCACGTCCTGGCCGGCCCAACCCTATGGCGAGGGAGCGGCGACCACCGACGTGCACGAGTTCGACCTCTCCGACCCCGCCGCCCCCCGCTACGTCGGGTCGGGCTCCGTGCCGGGGAGCTTGATCGGCCAGTACGCCATGTCCGAGTACGACGGGGACCTGCGCGTGGCCACCACTGTCGGCTCCGCCACCCCGCCCCCGGGGGAGGGAACGGCGCCGGCGCAGCTTTCCGACAACCGGGTCACCGTCCTCGCGCCGCGCGGCGGCGCGCTGGTCACGATAGGTTCGCTCGGCGGGCTGGGAGACGGGGAACGCATCTACGGCGTGCGTTTCGACGGTCCCCTCGGCTACGTGGTCACCTTCGAGCAGACCGAC
Source organism: Acidimicrobiales bacterium (assembly GCA_035294565.1). Taxonomy (GTDB): domain Bacteria; phylum Actinomycetota; class Acidimicrobiia; order Acidimicrobiales; family Palsa-688; genus DATGKR01. Next base: position 1,157 of record DATGKR010000099.1, read on the forward strand.
CCTCTCTACGTCGTGGACCTGTCGGACCCGGCGCACCCGGCCCTCGAGGCGAGCCTGCCCCTGACCGGGTTCTCGTCCTTCCTGCAGCTGCTGAACCCGACCTGGCTGCTCGGCGTGGGCCAGGGCGTCGACTCCGAGCTGCGCCAGACAGGCCTGCAGCTGGAGGTGTTCGACGTCGCCGACCCGGCGCGCCCGTCCCTCGCTTCGACAGTGTCGCTGCCGGGGGCGAGCTCCCCTGCGGAGAACGACCCCCACGCCCTGCTCTGGTGGCCTGCGGACAGCCTGGTGGCGATGCCGGTCGACTCCCCCGCCGGCCCGAGCGTCTACGTGTGGCGGCTCGGATCCGGGGGCCGGCTCGAACAGGTCGCCACGATCTCCCAGCCGGCAACACCGCCGTCGTGCCCGTGCGCCTCGGGCGAGCCGCCCTGCCCGTGCGTCTCGGCAGGCGGCGCCTCTTGCTCGTGCGCTGCCATCGCATCGCCGGCGGGCGTCGCGCCCGCCGTGGCGGTCGGCCCCTACTACGGCGCGGCCGAGCGGATCCTCGTCGTGGGCGACGCCCTCTACACCGTCTCCGACGCGGGCATCATGGCAACCGACATGACCAACTGGCGAGAGGCAGCGTGGCTTGCCTACAGCGGGGGCTGAGCGAACCGATGACGTCGAGCTGCTCAGAGCGGCCGCCGCCGGCCAGCCCCCCGCGGTGCGCCGGCTGCTCGACGAGGTGGCCCCGGTCGTCTACGGGTACCTGTTCGCCAGGGTCGGCGGCGAGCAGGCCGTGGCGGAGGATCTCCTGCAGGAGACCCTCCTCGAAGCGGTGAGGTCCGCCGGTGGGTTCCGCGGCGAAGCGGCGCTGTCCACGTGGCTGTGCGCCATCGCCAGGCGCCGCCTCGCCCGCCACTACGAGGCGGAGCGGAAGGCCGAGGCGGCGCGGCGGGGCCTCCACGCCCTCGGGGATCCCTCCGGCGTGCAGGCGGACGGCTTCGACGGCTTGGATCGCCGCGACGAGGTCGTCCGCGCCCTCGGCCGTCTGTCCCCCCTCCACCGCCAGGTGCTGGTGCTCAAGTACCTCGACGGCCTTGCGGTGGAACAGGTCGCGTCGCAGGTCGGGCGCACCCGAGTGCAGGTCCAGTCGCTGCTGCAGCGGGCGCGCGACGCGCTGCGGCGCGAGCTTGGAGCCGAGGATGCCTGACGAGGAGCTGTTCCGGGATCTCGACGCGCCCCGGCCGCTGCCGGCGGACGTCCGGAGGCGCCTGGAGGACAAGCTTCTCGCCGGCGCCCCGCGGGCGCTGCCCGAAGACGTCTCCCGGCGACTCGCCGGGCGGCTCGTCCGCCCGCGTCGCCGCCCTCCGTGGTGGGCGGGAGCAGCGGCAGCGGCCGTTCTGCTCGCCGCCGGGGTGTCGGCGGCGGTGCTGGCCGGCGCGGGTGGCGGCTCCGGCCCGAGCCACACAGCGGCGAGAACCGTGGCGCCGTCGGCGCCAGCCGGGCCTGCCGCGCAGGCGGCCCCCGCTCAGGGCCATGGGCAGCCGAGCGCCGCGGCGGCGCAGCCGGCGGGCCTACCCGTCGTTGACTCCCTGGCTCCAAGCGGCGGCCCAGCCGGGGGAGGCACGTGGGTGACCATCACCGGAGCACGCTTGGCGGGCGCGACGGCCGTCTTTTTCGGGAACATACCGGCGGAGAAGGTCGCGGTGCTCTCCTCGTCGCAGATCCGGGCGTTGTCCCCCCCTCACCCGCCGGGCGTGGTGGACGTGGAGGTGACCGGCCCCGCCGGGCGGAGCAGCCCCCGACCGGGGACCTCGTTCACCTACGCCGGGTGAGGGCGCCGTCGCCGATACGGCGAAGACCGAACGGGCCCGGACCGGAAACCTCCTTCACCTGCGCCGGGTGAGGGCCTACGGCCCCGCCCAGTCGGAGTGGGGATCCGAGGCGGGGAAGGACTCGATCTCCTCCTCGTCGACATGGTTGACGTCGAGCCGTTCGATCGCCTCCACGGTGAGGTCCGACAGGGAATCTGTCACCAAGCCTGCCAAAGCCAGCGCCTCTGCCTCGGGCGGGTAGCTCCCGTTCGGCACCGCTACGACCCCGAGCCCGGCGGCGGCGGCCGCCTTGATCCCGTTGGTCGAATCCTCCACGGCGACACAGCTCCCGGGGTCCACGCCCAGCCGTCGGGCGGCTTCCAGGTAGACGTCGGGGTGCGGCTTGCCTCTGGGCACCTCCTCGGACGACACTGTCGCCCGGAAGGCGGACCTCCATCCGCTGAGCGCCAGCACCTCGTCGATGACCACCCGGTCGGACGAGGAGGCCAGCCCCAGCGGCCACCGGGTCCCGATGCACTCGAGCGCCTCGCCTGCGCCGGGCAGCACGGGCAGCGCCTGCCGGTACCGTTCGAGCAGGACGCCCACCACCAGATCGACGATCCTCGCCTCGTCGAGGTCGACGCCCAGCTCGCTGCGGATGTAAGCGGACCACTCTGACGGGCTCATGCCCTGCATGGCGGCGGTGGCATCCGCTCGCCACCGGCCGCCGTGGCGGGCGACGACTTGGCGCCGGGCAGCGTCCCAGAGGCGTTCAGAATCGAGGAGCACCCCGTCCAAGTCGAACACGACAGCCCTGATCACCTCCCAAGTATTGCGCCGCGTGACCGGGGAATGGGCCGGCCGCTTCCGAGCGTGCCGGCGGGGCGGATGACAACGCCGTTTTGGCGCTCTGGTACGCCCTCCTAGTCCACGCCTGGCGGCGCCCGGCAATCCGAGCCGACGGCAAGCGCTGGGTACTGTCCGCACGAAGCGCAAAACTGCTCCCGTTCGGAGATCGGCGTCGCGCGGCGACGTTTAGGCGCTCGGATACCACCACCAGCACCCTCGGCTCGAAAGAACGAATGGGCGGACGGAGGCGTCGCGGTGGGGCACCCGGCCGTGCTCGGCCCTGTTGGGAGTCCCGCCTCTTTCCTATCGGATCGAGGATCACCCTGTTGGCTGTACGCGCCGCCAAAGCGGCGTGGCGGGCAAGGTGCTCGGGGCCCGGCCCGATAGATCGCTGCGTAGTCGCTCGGCCGCTGACATGAGTTGCGCTTGCTTTGCTTCTTTGCAGATGGACCGCCGATCATTTGTCGATGCCCGACAACCACGAGCCCGGTCATCGCTACCTGCACGGCCACCACGACAGCGTGCTCCGCTCTCATCGTCGCCGCAGCGTCGAGAACTCCGCCGCCTACCTCCTGCCACATCTCGCCCGGGATGCCAAAGTGCTAGACGTCGGCTGCGGACCGGGCACGATCACCGTCGGCCTCGCCGCTTCGGTCCCCGACGGCGCCGTCGTCGGCCTCGACGCCGCGCCCGAGGTACTCGACGAGGCCCGATCGCTTCCTGAAGCCGCCGAGCGGGCGAACCTGCGCTTCGAGGTCGGCGACGTCTACGACCTCGACTTCGACGACGGTTACTTCGACGTCGTCCACGCCCACCAGGTCCTCCAGCACCTCGCCGACCCGGTGCGGGCTCTGGCCGAGATGCGCCGGGTATGCCGAGCCGGTGGGGTCGTCGCCGTGCGCGACGCGGACTACGGAGCGATGTGCTGGCACCCCGCCACCGACGGTCTCGACGACTGGAAGGCGCTGTATCGCACCGTGGCACGCGCGGTCGGCGGCGACCCCGACGCCGGACGACACCTTCGCTCCTGGGCGCTGCAAGCCGGGTTCTCGAGCGTCGAAGCGTCGGCCAGCGCGTGGTGCTTCGCGACCCCCGAGGAACGAGCGTGGTGGGGCGGGCTGTGGGCCGAGCGGCTAACCCGGTCACGCTTCGCCGAGCAGGCGACGACAGCGGGTTTGGCGACACCCGCAGATCTGGACCGCCTCGCCGAGGTGTGGAACCGATGGTCGGCCACCGAGGACGCCTGCTTCTTCGTCCTCCACGGCGAGGTGCTCGCCACACCGTGACTGCGCCAGGGGTTCACGGCTTCGCTCGGCACGGGTGCTCGGCGCGGCCTGTTCGGAGTTGTTCGATCCAGTAGTC
>DATGKR010000100.1:0-48444 GCA_035294565.1 Acidimicrobiales bacterium
TCCCCAGGGGAGATAGGGAGGAGCGGCCGGGAAACTTGTCCCTCAGGAGCGGCGCCGGCGGGAGAGCAGCACCAGCGCGGCGCCCACCGCTATGGCCAATCCTCCCGCCAGAAGGCTCGGCGCGGTGTCCGCACCGGTGAAGGCCAGGGCCGACCTCGGGACGTTCGCCGCGGCGGGCGCCGTCGTGGCGGCCGGGACCGCCACTGGGGACGAGTCGGGGTTGGCGGCCTTGGGAGAGTCGGGGGTAGCGGTCTTCGGAGAGCCCTCGCTTGCGGTGGTCGACGGGCCCGGGCCCTTCGGCGGCTGGCCGGCCGATCCGAGGACCGGCGTGGTCGTGGTGGTCGCAGTGGCGGTGACCTTGCGGCCCAGGGGATCCGTGCCGGTTGCGATAGCAGCGGCGGTGGTCGCAGTCGTCCCGATCGACGACGCCTTGGTCACCGTCCTGGACACGCCCGGCTCGAGGCCCGCTAGCACGGCAACCGTGCCGAGCTGGTCGTCGGTGATGGTCACCGGGCTTAGGACGATGTCGCCGGTGTTCTCGACGACGAAGGTGTAGGTGACCGAGGTTCCCGGCGCTCCGCTCGCCGGCGACACGGTCTTGGTGAGGGCGATGGCGGGGTGGATGATCGTCACCGAGTGGTCCGCCGTGGCCGTGACAGTGGTGCCCGACGGGTCGGTTCCGGTAACCGTCGACGTGTCGACCAGCGGGTCGTGGTCCCCGGCGGTGACGACGTGGGTGCAGGTGTAGGTGTAGGTCGCGCCGGGCTCCATCGTGGAGGGATAGTCGCCGGCGGGCGATGGGGCGGCGGCGCACTCGGGGTCGCTGAGCGACACGCCGGTGAGAGCCACCGAGCCGGGGTTGGTGACGGTGAAGGTGTAGGTGACCGTGTCACCGACATGGGCGTACTGCGGCCCGGACTCGGAGAGCCCGATCTCGCCGGCGCTGGGTGTCGGCTGGACCGGGTCGGCGATGTCCTGGCATTCGACGTTGCTCTTGCGGTCGGCGCCGCCGCCGTTGACCGGCTCCTGGGTCTTGGCGACGGCGCACACCTGGGTGGACCCGTCGGGGAAGCGCGACGGCAGCGTGTAGGTGAAGTCGAACCCGCCGCCGGCGGGGATGCCGTCGAACTCGGCTTCGCCGAGCGTCGAGAGCACGGTCCCGGTCTTGTCCTCGGCGACGACGCAGACCCGGGTGTTGTAGGTGCTGGTGGCCGGCGGGTCGAGCGTCAGCGTGTAGTCGACGCCGGCCGAGGAGTGGAAAATCGAGTTGGTGTCGAGGGTCACCTTGGGGGTGCTGGCGCCGACGACGTAGCTCTGGCAGTCCTCGCTCGTAGAGGCGATGGTTATGGGCGAACCGGCGTTCACGCCGAAGCCGGTCGTGCCGGAGGCGGAGGCGACCGCCGCCAGGCCGGGCAGGGCGACGAGCCCGGCGCCTGCGGCCACCAGGGAGGCTCCGAATCTTCTGATGGCATTTCGAGGTCGCATAACGCTTAGGACTGTGACAGAAGCGACGGCGGAAATGGGGGATTCCGGCGTTTGTTGACAGTCCGTTGGCGGCTTCTTGCTAAAGGTGCTGCAGGGGGCGTGCCGAAGATCCGATGCAGGCCGGGAAAGGCCTGGTCAGCGTCCGTGCCGGCGCGAACGCGCCGGCAGGCGCGCATCGGCGAATCGGGTGGCGAAACACGAACGCGGCTCAAGGCCTGGGCGCGGACCGCCGATGATCGGCGTCGCTCGGCGAAGGGTCCGCGGGGACCCGCTGACCCTTCGCCTGACTACCCGGCGCCCGCCGGCCCCGTCGCCCGCCTGCGCCTGTCGATTGCCGGCCCCGTCGCTTGCCGGCCCCAAAGGAGGTGGCCCCCGCCGGGCCCGTCCCGACCCATCGGACCCGGACGGCTGCCCCCTGTCCGGCGGGGACCACCACGTGGAGGTGGCTGCCGGAAGGGCCCTCCCCCGAGCGCCCCACCGGCTGCCACCGCTCGTTTACAGCCGCCTGTCCCGAACCTTCCGGCGACTGCTGCGAGAGGGTCGATCTCTGCCCTCGGCCGCTCTCACGAACCCCATTGTCCTGCGCCGATCACAATCCCCCGGCACGCCCAAGACAACATGCCCCCAACCCTCGCCCGCCAGGGGCCACAGCTTCCTCCGGCAAGTTCGTTGTGCGGTTGGCGGCGACCGTGGGGAAGAATTGACCTGCCGGCCTGTACGGCGACGGCCAGACCGAACAGACGAGGACGTGTAATGGACCAAGCAAGGCTGTTGGCGCAGCGGACTCCCGGCAGCGAGGGAGGGCTCGCACAGGGCCCGTCCCGGAGAGCGGCCTGGTTCGACGAGAGCCGCGGGGTGCAGGGGCGGAACGTTCGGCGGCTGGCGATAGTCGGCGTGGTCCTGCTGGCATTCCTCAACTCAGCCGACGTCGTGACCACCCGTCTCCTTCTCACCCACGCCGCCGCCGGTGCCGTCGAGGCCAACCCGGTGGCCAAGGCCCTGCTCGCCAGCGGGTCGCTGTTGTGGGTGAAGCTGGCGATCATCGCAGCGCTCGGCATCGCCGCCCTCCGGGACCGGCCCAAGCTCGGATTGCTCGTCGGCATCTGGTTCACAGCCGGTCTCTACGGCGCTGCGGTGCTTTCCAACATCCTTCTGCTGCGGATGGTGTGACGCCCCGGGCTCAGCTTCGGCGCTCGAAGAGCAGTCCCGGCGCGTCGTGCATCACGACCTTCCAGCGCGGGTCGTGCAGCAGGTACTCACTGAGGGCGCTCGAACTGGGCCACAACACGAAGCGCACGGACCACCTGTCGAACACCGTGTCCGGGTTGACCGTGAGCGACTCCACCTTGGTGTAGGTCGTCAGAACGCCGGTTCCGAAGTACATGTCGGTGCGGCCGTCTACGAAGACCGGCACGCCGAGGTGGATCAGGTAGGAGTTCCACAGATAGGTGGAGAACACGCGCCCTCGCTGATGGCTCACCCACGCGGCGGCGCGGACCGGGATGGCGTCCGCCCCGTGCGTCTGGGGGGCCCCGGCGGCGGGATGCGAGCCGACGAGGAGGGACCCGGCCAGGACGGCGGCGAGGGGAATCGTTGCGAGCTTCGGCCGCAGGCTTCCCCGGGCGAAGGCGGGCCACGGTGCTGCCAGGCCGGCGAACGCGATGCCCAGGTACGGTACGAATCGGATGGCGTGGAGGCTGGCCACGAGGATGCCGAGCCAGAGCACCAGGTCGAACAGCTCCAGCCTCACGCTGGTGAGTGCGAGAGCCCCCAGCAGCAGCAGGGCGGGACCGAGGATGATGACAAGCAAGGGGATCGAGTGGAAGTTGGGCGACTGCCACTCCTCGATAATCGACGACAGGCGGCCCGATGCGGTCACCTTCAAGGCGTATGTGAGGAGAGATGGGCCGTGAGGGTTGAGTAACGACGCCGCTACAGTCGCGGCGAGAGCGCCGGCGGTGGCGCGCAGCGGCAGTACTTGGGACACGCAGACCCTGCCAAAGCTTCGCGGCGACTCCGCCGATCCCGAGGCGCGGAACACGAGGGCCAGAACGCATTCCATGGCCAGCAGCACGATTCCGAGCAGGAAGCTGCCGTGGACGTTGGCCCAGACGAGCATCAGGGGCGGTATTGCGGCCAGCCAGCCAGTCCTGCGGCGAGCGAGGGTGAGGATCAGCAGCTCGGCCGAGAAGAACATGTAGCTGAGCACCTGGGGCCGGACGTCAACACCGAGCGCTAGAGCCCCTGCGGCGGGGACAGTGACCACCGCGAGCCACAGCGGCGAGGCGCCCAGCCGCACCCAGCGGGCGAACCCCACGACCATGGCCCCGACCGAGGGCACTATCGCCACCCACCAGAAGGCGACGGGGCCGACGTGGGCGACCAGCCAGGCGAGCATCACCTCGAAGCCCCACTCCTCCGCCAGCCAGGGACGCCCGGGGACGGTGTAGGAGAAGACGTCATGCCGTATGACCGCGTGGTGCCCGAGCATCCACTGGCCCGCCGCGAGATGCCAGTAGACGTCCCCTTCGAGGGCCAGCCCGAGCCCGAGGTGGACGAGCATGGCGCACGCCCCGATCGGGACAATCCAAGCGGGATGGACTGCCAAACGCGGGCGGCGCCGCCGGCGAGGCGAGGACTCCTTGACGGGCAGGATGTCTAGGCGGGTGTCGGGCGCCGTTTGCACGGGTCTTGACTACGCCGCCGGCAGGAGCATGTCAATGAGCCGAATGACTTGTTTTGCCCAAAACACGGACAACCGGCGCTCGTTAAAGACGGCGGCCTCGCCGGCGCCGGTCCCAGCTGGGCAGGGTCGCCCGACTCCGCCCTTTCCTCGCCCGGCGCAACAGCCAGGCCACCAGTCCGGCGACGAGCAGGGCCTCAGCCCCGAGGGAGGCCTCCCCGGCGGTCCGCCAGGCCGGGGCGTCGGTCGGGACCGGTTTCGCACCGGGTCCGACGAGGGGTGCCACGTCGTCGAGGTCGGCGGTCACGTACCGAGTTGTCACCTTGCTGGAGACGTCGCCTACCCGGCCGGTCCGGCTGTAGTCGACGAATAGGAGCTCGCCGTTGTTGCTCGCCACGAACGCCTGGCCCCTGCCGGTCACCGACACCTGGTCGAGCTGGGTGCCCGGTTCGGCCAGCTCGGAGACCACGGTGGACGGGTCTGCCGCGTCGAGCTGGAGGATCGTGTCGCCCCCGACCACGAGGAAGCAGTTGGTGAAGGGATCGTAGGCCGCGCCGTGGGCGCCCACGACGCCGGTTTCCAGCCTCGTGGTCGTCCCGGTGGCGAGATCCACGAGCCCGATGTCCCCCACGCCGTCAGGCGGGGAGCTCGTGTACAGAACCTTTCCGTCGGGAGCGAACGCCAGGGCTGTCACCGCAGTATCCGAGCCGTGCAGCGTGACCGGCCTTCCCGGTGCCAGGGGGTCGAGGGGAACCTTGGCGAGGCGGCCCGGCTCACCCGAGGTCCAAGCCGCTCTTCCGCTCGGGTCGACGCTGACGTGGAAGGCGCCGGGCACGCCCGAAGGGATGCTCTGCAGCTGCCCGCCGGGAAGGGAGACGGATATCACGTCCCCTGTGCCCTGGCCGCCGAGCAGCAGACGTCCGTCAGGAGCGAAGGCGAGACCGTCCGCCCCAGGTGTCCTGGCCACGAGGCGGGGGCGCCCCAGGCTCAGAGACCCTGAGCGGTACCGGTAGCGCACCTCGCTCACCGTGGGCGGGGAGAACGTGGTGAAGTAGACCGTGCCCGAGGAGGCCAGACTGCGGGCCGGCACGACGCTCGACGGACCGCTGCCCTTGTTCAGGCCCACTGCCGCCCCACCGGCTAGAAGCACTGCCAGGGCCGGGAGGACCACGACCCGGCGCCTGGAACGTCGCCTGGCGGCTGCTTGCACGGAGGGAGATTGAAGCAGCCACAGGCGCTGGCGCCCAGCCGCTTGGCTGTATCCTCCCAATCGGCTATCCTTCCCGGCGAAGGGCAGCTTTCCCGGCACGTCCGGGTCCAGACCGGCAGGGCACCGGAGGAGGGGCTTGGCTCAGTACACGATCCCTTGGCGCCGAAACGGGTTGCGGCGCGCCCCCTCGTGGCGCGCAGGGTCGATCCCCGCGCCGCGCCGGCCGGCGGTCGAGGCAGGAACCGACCTCACCCAGATCGCCATCGCGGTGCGCTGGGGCGCCACGTGCCTGGTCGCCGCCGGAGTCGTCGCCAGCCATCCGCGCGCTTCAGAGCACGCCACCCGCTCCCTCGCGCTGCTCGGGCTGCTCGGCCTGTACTCGGTCGCCCGCACCGTGATGCCCGTCAGGGCCACGAGCGGTCGCTCCCGTCTCGCAGCCGAGATGTCACTCGAAGCGACATTTTTCCTGGCCCTCGCAGCCGCCAGCGGAGGCTGGGCGTCGCCCTACCTGCTGGCCGTGGGAACCGCCCTCCTGCTCTCCGGGCTCCTCGGCGGCGCCTTGCCTGCTGTGGTGGGCACCGCGACAGTGATGGTCGCCGGCGCGGCGGCCGGCGCGTTCGGCGCTTCGGGATTCGACGCTCTCGACGGCATTGCCCGCTCGAGCGAGCTCGCCATGATGGCAGCCGTAGGCGCATATGTTGGGATGGTCTTCTCGTCGCGCGTCGGCCAGCACGCCAGAGAGGTCGCCCGGCTCCAGTCGGCGGACAAGGTGAACGGCCTGCTCCTCGAACTGCACGCCCGCGCCGCCGACCAGCCCGGCGGCTTCTCGCTTCGGGCCGCGGTGGCCACGTCGGTCGCCCGGCTCCAGGAGCTCCTGCACCCCGACGCCACACTGCTCCTGCTCAGGGACCCCACCTCCGAAGGCGAGCGCACGACCTGGCAGGCCGCGGTCGCCGACGGCGTCCACCTGCCGCCTACCGTGGCCGGCACGGACCTCCCCGGTGTTCTGGCCAGCTGCGCGACGTTGCGCGGACCCCAGCTGCGGGCCGTCTTGGGTGTTGGCGAGGGTCTCTCCCCGGCTTCCCGGTCGGGGCTCTACATCCCGCTGTGGGCACGCTCCACGCTGGTCGGGCTCCTCGCTGTAGAGCGAGCCGGCGGCAAGGCGCCGTTCCAGGCGGAGGACGCTGCTGCGGTCGAAGAGGTGGCCGAGCACGCGGGCCTGGCGATCGACAACGCCCGGTGGTTCACTCGTCTCCGGCACCTCGGCGCTGCGGAGGAGCGGGACCGTATCGCCAGGGAGATGCACGACCGTCTCGGGCAGTCGCTGGCGGCGATCGGCCTCTCGCTGGACCGGCTCGCGGAGCGGGCAGGGTCGTTCTGTCCTGGGCTGCTCGCCGACGGGGCGAGGAAGGAGGAGGCAGCCGCCTTCGAGGAGATCAGCGGGGAGCTGCGATCCTTCGCCGAGGAGGTGCGATCGGCGACCGCACAGGTCCGGGAGAAGCTCACCGATCTCCGCAGCCGCCCTACCGCGTCGAGGGGGCTGGTCGAGCTGCTCGACGACGTTTGCGACCGTGTGGGCCGCCGGTCCGGCTTGACAGTCCTCTTCCGCCACGACTGCGCTAAGAGGCTGCCGGCACTCATAGAGCAGGAAATGTGGCGCATAGCACAGGAGGCTCTCGCCAATGTGGAGCGCCACGCGAGGGCGAGATGCGTCGAGGTGAGCCTCCGGGCGCGCGGCTCCGCGGTCACCATGGAGGTGATGGACGACGGGGTGGGGATGGCGTCGAGCGCGCCGATACGCCGGGACGCCTTCGGTCTCATCGGCATGAGGGAGCGCGCCGAGCTGATAGGAGCCTCCCTCACATTCGACAGCCAACCCGGTGTCGGAACGGCGATCCGCCTGCGGGTCCCGGTGGCGCAACGGTGACCACCGTCCTGCTCGTCGACGACCACACGGTCCTTCGCGAGGGGCTCCGGCGGTCGCTCGAAGCATCGGGCATCCGGGTGGCCGGCGAGTCCGGAGAGGGGCGACAGGCGGTGGAGGCGGCCGCAGCCACCCAACCGGACGTCGTGCTCATGGACGTCGCCCTGCCCGACCAAGACGGCATCGACACGACCCGCCAGGTGCTCGAGCGCTGCCCCGACACGCAGGTCGTGATGCTGACCATGTTCGCCGACGGAGCGACCCTCCAGGCTGCGATCAGGGCGGGAGCCGTCGGCTACCTGGTCAAGGACTGCACCACTGCTGAGATAGTGGGGCTGGTCGAGGCGGTCGCCGCCCGCGAAACGGCGATGTCGGCCCAGGTGGCCGAGTCGCTGCTCAGGGTGGAGAGCCGGCTGGGCGAACCGCTGCTCAGCCCCAGAGAGGTCGAGGTTCTCCAAGCGCTCGCGACCGGCGCGTCGACGTCCGAAGTGGCTGCCCGACTGTTCATTTCGGTCAAAACGGTTAAGAATCACCTCGCCAACATCTACGAGAAGATGGACGCTCGCGACCGCACTCAGGCGGTGCTCCAGGCGCTGAGGCTCGGGGTAATTAGGCTGCGCTGAAGGCGGCCGAACCCAGAATTTGGTCCCAACGACCCATCGACCGATCGACGTCGATGGCCGATGATCTGCAGCATGTGGCAGAAGATCCAGTTGTTGCTGACAGCGGGGTGGCGGGGCGCCGAGGGACGCGACTCTGGGGCCAGTATCTACGAGTACGCCATCCTGTTGGTTCTCGTAGTGGTGGTGGCGCTCGAAGCATTGGCCGCTTTCGGCCACGGTGTAGCCCACCTGCTCAACAACAGCGACACCGCAATCAACAACGTCTGAACAAGCCGGTATCAACACGCCGTGGGGGCAAGCTCATTGGGTCAAAAGTCCTATCGACAAGGCGCTGGATATCGTGGACACTGTGGCCGAAGCCCGCTGAACGGGGGCAGGCCGATCACGGGGATCGGTTTTTGACGAAAGGAAAGGCACAAAGGAATGATGACGCAACTGGCCCTATGGCAGACCACGGCTCTGCTGTGGCTGAAGAGCCGCTTCTCGGACGAGTCTGGGGCGAGCCTGGTCGAGTACGCGTTGCTGCTGGCGCTGATCGCGGTCGTGGCCATCGGGGCGCTGATCTTCCTCGGACACAGCGCGTCGAACACCCTGAATAACGTCGCCAACAACATCAACAACGCCTGAGCAGGAAGCTTTCGAGCAGAAGCACAAGGGCCCCGCAACGGCGCGGGGCCCTTGTTTCGTCGACGTGAGGACCCATCGATGACACCGAAGATCCGGATAGTCCTGGGAACCGGGATAGTGCTCGTCCTCGGCCTCCTCATGCTGCACTGGGCCTCGGGTGACGTACAGCTTTACGAGCACTACGGCGCGGCACTTCGCCGGGGGCGGCTCACGCACGGCCTCCCCAAGGAGTACCCGGCGTTGGCGGGGGCACTGTTCGTTCTGCCCCTCTACCTCGGGCTCCCTTACCAGGTTGCCTTCGGCGTCTTGTGCCTGGCTTGTCTCCTCGGCCTCCTCGCCGCAGCATGTCGCCTGCTGTGGGAGTCCGAACGGGCCTTGTGGTTCTTCCTCGCCTCGCTGTGCCTGGGAGCAACCTGGGCGGTCTTCCGCCGATACGACGTCTTCCCGGCACTGACCGTCGTGGTGGCGGTGGGAGCAGCGAGGTCCGGTCGGTGGAGGACGGCATGGGCCGCGACCATCGGGGGAACGCTGCTGAAGATCTTCCCGGCTTTCCTGCTGCCCGGGTTCTTCCTGATCGAATGGAGGCGAACGGGATCGCCGCCGTGGCGGCGTGCCGCGGCGTCGGCCGCAGTTGTGCTCGCCGTGGGGGCCGCGCAGCAGGCGATCGCCCCGGGCACCGTCCTCAACCCGCTGCTCTACGAGCTGCACCGCGGGTTCGAATTCTCGAGCGTCCCGGGAAGCCTCGCAATGCTCTTCGACCCGGGGCGCGTCACCTGGCAATACGGCTACGGATCCTGGCAGGTGGTCGGCGGACCGGCCGGGCTTATCGCCGTGGCCCTCCTCGTCGGCGGTCTGCTCGGCCTCGCCTGGATCTGGCGGCTGTCGTGGAGGGGTCGGCTGGAGGTCGTCGAGGTGAGCCTCGGTGCGCTGAGCGTGGTGGTGCTCATCGGGAAGGCCTTCCCCCCGCAGTACATCCTCTGGGTGGCGCCCCTCTGGGCTGCAACGGCATGGGACACCACCCGGGCGGCCAGGGCGATCTGGTTGCTGACATGCGCCCTGACCACGGCGACCTACCCGCTCGCCTTCGCTCTGGCACCAGGTTCAGGCGACCTTGTGGTCCCGTCGCTTCTCGCAGCTGCCAGGAACCTGGCGCTGCTGGCAGCGACCATCGTATGGCTGGCGGACCGGCTTCGCCGGGCACCCTCAGAACCCGATGTACCGGGCATAGCGGGCGGATCGGTCGCCAGCCAGGGGGAATTGCGTCCGCGAAGTGTTGTCCAACCGATGTTGGGGCGGTGATCCGGTGATGCTAGGTTCGGCTCCAAGGCAGTCGTCCCGCCGAACCGGTAACGACGACGGCGGGCAAAGCCAGAGGATGGACGTGTTGAGCCAGAAGGGGCAGCGATGATAGCGACCAAACGAGCTTTGATAGCCGGGGCGGCCGCCCTACTCGGCCTGATCGCCGCCCTCGCCGTGTACGTGTACCTGCACGACGTACAGCAGCGCGCCTACCACAACGCCAAGATGACCACCGTGTACGTGGTCAAGACGGCTATTCCGCAGGGAACCTCTGCATCGGCCGCCATCGCGTCGGGGCTCGTCGAAAGGTCCCAGATCCCCCTGAAGTTCCGGCCGGCGAACGCGGTCACCGACCTCGCGTCCATTCGAGGTGAAACAGCGGCATCCACGCTGCCAGCGGGACAAATCCTCGTGAGCGGACTCTTCATCACGCCGACCCTGGCCGAGAGCCCCGCCATCCAGGCGATCCCCAAGGGCGATGTCGCGATCACGATCTCGGTGGACCAGGTGCACGAGGTCGCAGGCCTCGTCCAGCCCGGCGACCAGGTCGACCTGATGGTCATGCTCTCCAACGACACTGAACAGTTCCTCTACCAGAACGTGGCGGTGCTGGCGGTCGGCAGCACCGTGGCCCCCCAGCCGGGACAGGCCACCACGGCCAGCTCCCAGAACACCTCGAGCAGTCTCGTGACCTTCGCGGTCCCCCCGCAGGCTGCCGAGCGGATCGCCTACGCCGCCAGCGGCGGCGGAGGCGTGCAGGGACCGATCTACATGGCACTTGTGCCGTCAGGCAACCACGCCTCGCAGGTGCCAGCGATCACCCCAGCTAGCCTGCTTCCGGCGGGCCCGACGCCGTGAGCCTGTCCAGCAAGGCCGCCCTGTCCCAGGCCGCGGCGAGAACGGTCCTGCCTGCGGTGGCCGTCGTCGAAGAGGACGCCGTGGTCCTCACCCAACTGGTGAGGTTCCTGGTGTCGGACTTCGACGTGAGCCCCTTCTGCACCCTGGACGAGGTCCTGGATGCCGGGCTGGTCGGCGGTCCCGGGGTCGTTCTCGTCCTCGGGCCTTCCGAAGGCCAGGAAGAGGTCCTCGACAGGGTCGGCGCCCTCGCCAGAGCCGAGCGGGGAGTGGCGTCGGTCCTCGTAGTCGACGAAGCCGACGCCGCTCTGATGCGACTGGCGCTGCGATCCGGGATCGACGACGCTGTGTCGTTCGAGCAGGCGGGGTCGGACCTCGTGGCTGCAGTCGAGGAGCTCAGGCGGGTGGTCGCCAACGAGGTCGCCGCCAGGTCTGCGCCGCCCGACGCCACCGCAGCCGAGGGGCCCCGGCGGGGGCGGATCATCACGGTGTTCTCCCCCAAGGGAGGCGTGGGGAAGTCGGTTGTCTCGGTCAACCTCGCCGCGTCACTCGCGCGGCGGGAAGGCAGCCGCGTGGTGCTGGTCGACGCCGACCTGCAATTCGGCGACATCGCGGTGATGCTCCGACTGGCCCCGGTGCACAACATCGTCGAAGCCGCTCAAGCCGGAGGAAGACTCGACAGCTCCTTCCTCGAGAGCCTCCTCGTGCGCCACGAGTCCAGTGGGGTCTCCGTGCTGGCCTCGCCAACCGACCCTTCGAGCGGGGAGAAGGTCACCGCCGGCTCGATCACGGCCATCCTCGACGTGCTGCGGGGCATCGCGACCGACATCGTCGTCGACACGCCCCCGCTGCTCGACGACGTCGTGTTGCAGCTCCTCGCTGAGAGCGACGAGATCGTCTTCCTCGTGGGGATGGACGTGCCGTCGCTCAAGAACGCCCGCCTCGGCATCCAGGCCTTCGAAGTGCTGCAGCTGCCGCTCGAAAGGGTCCTCGTCGTCCTCAACAGGGCCAACTCGAAGGTGTACCTGTCCTCGCGGGACGTGGAGAAGACCTTGCAGATGAAGGTGGACGCGGCGCTTCCCTCCGACGCGCTCGTCCCCCAGTCGGTCAACAAGGGGGTACCGGCAGTCATGGAGTTCGACCGGTCCAAGTTCGCCGCCAGCGTCCACGACCTCGCCCGCCTCGTGATCGAGCGGTCCGCCCAGGAGGCCGAGGGATGAGCCTCTACCAGCGGCTCCGGGACACGCAGACCGAACCCGCCGCCGCCGACGACCGGCTGGAGATCCTTCGCAGGCGCGCCCACCAGTGGGTCGTGAGCGAGCTCGGCAACACCCTCTACGACGGGGACGTCGACGACGCCGACCTGCGGAGCCGCGTCCCGCAGCTGATCCAAGCCGCGCTGAGGCGCGAGTCGGCGGCCTTGTCAGCGTCGGAGAAGGTGCAGCTCGTCGAGGAGCTGACCAACGACGTCCTCGGCCACGGCCCGATCCAGCCGTACCTGAGCGACCCGGCTGTGAGCGAGGTGATGGTCAACGGCCCGAGGCAGATCTACGTCGAACGCGACGGGAAGTTGTCCCTGGCGGCCGGAGCGTTCATCGACGAGGCTCACCTGCGGAGAGTCATCGAGAGGATCGTGGCGGCCGTGGGACGGCGCATCGACGAGAGCTCGCCGATGGTCGACGCCCGTCTTCCCGACGGATCCCGGGTCAACGCCGTGTACCCGCCGCTGTGCATCGGCGGACCGTTCCTCACCATCCGCAAGTTCCCCCAGGATCCTTTCGGCATCGAGGACCTGATCGGCTTCGGCACCCTCACCCCCGCGGCGAGGGAGCTCATCGAAGCCTGCGTGCTCGGCCGACTCAACGTCCTGGTCTCGGGGGGCACCAGCACTGGGAAGACCACGCTGCTCAACGTCCTGTCGTCGTTCATCCCGGAGGACGAGAGGATCATCACCATCGAGGACGCCAAGGAGCTGCAGCTCCACCAGGAGCACGTCCTCAGCCTCGAGTCCCGTCCGGCCAACACGGAGGGGCGAGGGGAGGTGACCATCCGGGACCTCGTGAGGAACTCCCTGCGGATGCGCCCGGACCGGATCATCGTCGGTGAGGTCCGCTCCGGTGAGGCGCTGGACATGCTCCAGGCGATGAACACCGGCCACGAGGGTTCGCTGACTACCGTGCACGCCAACAGCCCCAGGGACGCCTTGGCCCGGCTGGAGACGATGACCTTGATGGCGGGATTCGAGCTCCCCGTGCGCGCCATCAGGGAGCAGATGGCCTCCGCGCTCGACGTCATAGTCCACCTGAGCCGCCTGCGCGACGGAACCCGGCGGGTCACCCACGTGACCGAGGTGGAGAGGATGGAAGGCGACGTGATCGTCCTCCAGGACCTGTTCCTCTTCGACTACGGCATGGGTGTCGACGAGCAGGGGGCTTGGCGCGGGCTGCTCAAGGCCACAGGCCTGCGCCCAAAGTTCGCCGAGCGTCTCTCCGACAGGGGAATCCAGCTCGGGCAGCACCTCTTCGAGTCGGAGGGGTTCGTGCGGGCACCGGTCGGGAGGCGCTGACACATGGCCCCCCAGGTCGCATCCCTCTCCGGCGGCTGGCACCAGACCTGGCACGACGTGACCGGCTGGTTCGGCTCGCTGGGGGCCCACATCGGCCCCCTGGGAGTGGCCGCCTTCGTCCTCGCCGCAGTGGGGCTCCTCGGCTACGCGCTGATCACCCTGGCCAGCCGGTCCGGCCACGACCTCGAGGAGGCTCTGCGCCCCTACCAGCTGAAGCAGGCAGACCCGACCCCAGCCGAGGAGCCCTCGCCCCGCCCCACCTTCCGTGCCGCGCTGAAGCGCCTGGCGGAGGCGCTCAATCAGCTGGCCGAGCGGCGAGGGTTCCGCCGCTACCTCGCCGAGCGACTGGTACGCGCCGGCGTCCCAATGGGCGTCGGCGAAGCGCTGGTAGTCCTCCTCGGGATTTTCGTCCTGCTGGGGATCGTCGGTCTCGTCCTGGCAGGGCCGGTCGGCCTGCTGATCGGCCTCGTCCTGGCCGTGGTCGTGCCTCTGGGGGCTCTGCAGTTCCTCGTCGACCGCCGGACGGCGGCCTTCGAAGCCCAGCTGCCCGACGTGTTGAAGCTGCTGTCTGGAGCTCTCCGGGCAGGTTTCTCCCTCCTGCAAGGCCTCGACGCCGTGGCGAACCAGGTGAAGGATCCCATGCGGGGGGAGCTGCGACAGGCGATGATGGCAACCCGGCTCGGCTCGGCCGTCGAGGACGCGATGGACGCGACAGCGACCCGTATCGGCAGCCGGGATTTCCAATGGGCGGTCATGGCGATCCGGATACAGCGCGAGGTGGGCGGCAACCTGGCGGAGATCCTCGACACGGTCGCCGACACCATGATCCAGCGCCAACGGCTTCGACGAGAGGTTCGGACCCTGACGGCGGAGGGCCGGCTGAGCGCCTGGATCCTCGGCGTCCTGCCGTTCGCCATCGGCGGTTTCGTGTACTTGGTCAACCGCGCCTACATCAGCACCTTGTTCCACTCGCTGGGGGGGGAGATGACGCTGATGGGAGGACTCGTGCTGGAGCTCCTGGGGATCTGGTGGCTGTCCAAGACGATCAGGATCGAGGTGTGAGACGGTGCTGGAACTGGTCGTCGGCTGCATAGCAGCGGGCATGGCGGTAGCCCTGCTCGTCGCCGTCGCCTCGCTGCGGACCGCGGACCGCGCGGCTGTGAGGGCGACGCTGGAGAGGGCCTCCACGACGGTCACCGCCGTGGGCTCTGCCTCCGTCGACAGGCGGACCGGGCCTTCCTTCGGCGAGCGCGTCCTCCTACCCCTGGCCGGGCGCGTCCTCCGGAAGGTCGTGCTGCTCACCCCGCCGGGGTACGCCAAGAGCGCGCGGCGCCGGCTGGTGCTCGCCGGGCGGCCCCACAGCAGCGATTTCGACCGCTTCATGGCCGCACGGGTCGCGTCGATCCTGCTGATACCGCTCGTCCTCGCCCTGGCCGTGCTGCTCCCGGTGTCCCGCTTCGGGGCGGTGATGCTGTTCCTCTTGATCAGCGTCTTCCTGCTGCTCGGGCCGGACGCGTGGCTGAACCGCAAGGTGGCGGACCGCCAGGAGAAGATCCGGCTGCAGCTCCCCGACGTGATCGACCTGCTGACCATCTCCGTGGAGGCGGGGCTGGGATTCGAGCAGGCGCTCAGCCGTACCGTCGTGGCGGTGCCTGGTGCGCTGAGCGAGGAGTTCCTCCGGGTGCTGGCAGAGACCCGCGTGGGCGCCTCCCGCCGGCAGGCGTTCGAGGCGATGGACGAGCGAACCGACGTCGTCGAGCTCCGCTCGTTCCTCCAGGCGATCGTGCAGGCGGAGACCTTCGGCGTGTCGATCGCCCAGATCCTGCGCGTCCAGTCCGGGGAGATGCGAATAGCGCGGCGCCAGAGGGCGCAGGAAAAGGCGCAGAAAGCGCCGGTGAAGATGCTCTTCCCGCTGGTCTTCTGCATACTCCCCGCCCTGTTCGTGGTGATCGTGGGACCGGCGGTGCTCCAGATCTACCACACCCTCATCCAGTCGAAGATCCTGTGATGCGGCGGGCCCTGCACCTGACCAGGCGGCGGAGCCGGGAGGAAGGAGCCAGCCTCGTCGAGTTTGCTCTCATTCTGCCCGTCTTCGCCTTGCTGCTGTTCGGCTTCATCGACTTCGGGCTCATCTTCGGCGGGTTCATCACCCTGCGCTCCGACGTGAACGCCGGGGCGAGGGACGCTTCGGTCGACTACGTAAGCCCCGCTTGCCAGTCGGCGTCGAACCCGATGCTCTGCCAAATCGAGGACCAGATCGGAAGCCTCACGGGCGTCAACGCGTCAAAGCTACAAGTGGCGATCACCAACGACGGGACGAGCGACACTGTGCCCACGGTCAACGAGCCTGTCAAAGTCTGTGCCGTCGTACCGATCGTCTCGGAGACGGGCATCACAGCTCCGTTCGTGAACGGAGACGCACTGCACGTGACCAGCGTGATCAGGGTCGAGCAGACGGCGCCCATAACCTGGTCGTTCGGCACGTCGCCGGGATGGAGCGCGACGTGCTGAGCAGAAGGGCCACCCGCAAATGGCGACCTCGCCGAATGGGGGACGCCGAGGCCGGAACGGTCCTCGTGCTCTGGACCGTAGCCCTCGTCAGCTTGATGGTGCTCGCGGGAATGGCGATCGACCTCGGCAACATCGCCCAGACCAAGCAGCACACGAGCGACGCCGCCCGGAACGCGGTGCTCTCGTCGATCGTCGACCTGGCCATCCCCAGCAGCTCCAGCCCTCCCACCGCTCAACAAAGGGAAGAAACCGCCGTGGAGGATGCGGAGCAGTACATGACGAACAACTACACCGGCATAACAACGTCAGACTTCGACAACTGCCCCGACCCCGGGACCTTCCCTCCCGGGGTCGTGCCCTCCAACGACGTCGTGCCCGCCCTGTCGGACGGGGTGAGCTGCATCGGCTTCTTCGACTTCAACTCCAACGCCCCGATCGACGGCTACGTGGGGATGGCCGTGGCGACACCGCCGAGGACGGTCTCCTACACCTTCGGGCGGGCCGCCGGTCTGAGCAGCCAGCAGGTGGGCTCGATCGCCTACTCGGTGCTGGACCAGGCGAGCAGCAGCTACCTCCTGCCGTTCGGTCTGCTGGTGGGCACCACTCCCGGCCTGTGGTGCATCAAGGACAACGGTGGCAACCAGAACAATGGTGGCGGCCAGGGCAATGGTGGCGGCCAGGGCAATGGTGGCGGCAAGGGCAATGGAGGGCAGGCAGGCGGCAACGACCCTTGCACGGGTTTCACGACGGGCAGCGGACAGTTCGGCACGCTGCACGGGCCCAGGTACCGGATCTTCCCCGGATTCGACAACGGGGTTGGCCAGAACGGTTTCCTCCAGACGAACGTGGACCTCGGAATAGACCACCTTCTCAACGTGTACAGCGGTAGCGGGCCGATGATCTGCGACTTCGAGGGCACCGCCAACAACTGCGACGAGTACAACTCCCAGACACCGACGCCCGGGTATGACTCTGCCAACGCTGCGGTGCCGTCGACCGGCATGACCATGAACGATCTGACCCCCCCGCTCTTCACCGGAGGATTCACGGTGGGCACGTGCACCCTGGCCGTGCCGCGCCTGGCGCACCCCGACGGCTTCACTGCGAGCAGCACGTGCTCCGCCGACAACCCGGCGAACGGACAAGCGACCAAGCCGTGGCTCGAGAACGGCTTTGGCAGCAGCTACGACCTCAACGGCGTCAGCATCGAGAACTACCTCACTAGCTACGGACTGTCGTTGCAGGGGCCTGGACCTGGCGGAACCACCCAGTGCTCCACACTGGCCCCGCCCCTGAACCCGCCAATCGACGCCCAGCTTCCTGTGACGGGCGGCTACGCGTGGGAGAGTTTCGACACCTGCCTCAGCGGTGCGCTGCAGAAGCTGAGCTCGGGCGGCGGCCCGCCTAATGGTGACTACGTCTTCACCTCGAACATCCTCGCCACGCCCCGGTTCGGGGAGGTACCGACCCTGGCGGGCCTCGGAGACGGCAAGACCGGCGAGGCGATCGAAGGCTTCATGGACGTGTACCTCGATCTCGCCGTCCCACAAGGCAGCAGCGATAACAAGGTCGGCGCCCTGCTCTCCTGGGTGTTCCCCAACTCGTGGGTGACGACGAGCCCCAACTCGGGGTCGGGCCTGAGCGGCTACGACGGCGGGCCGTACACCGTCAACCTCTGCAGCTACACCACCGGGAGCGGCGCCCCCGGCAACTGCAACTGACCGACGTTGGCTACGAGGCCCGCTGGTGCTCACCGATATCCAGTCGATCAAGGCAGGTAGCGACGCAGCGCCGAGCAGCGTTCGCCCCGCCGGTGGGTATCCAACGCCCACGCCGGTTCTGCTGGCGCGCGTCGGGCTGGGATTGCAGCTCGCCTGGCTGATCGGCTTCTCCGTCGTGGAGTTCCTCCACGACGACCTTGGCTACGACTTCGCCATCTTCTTCCAGGCCGGTTGGAAGATCTCCCACGGCCAGCTGGACCCCTACAGCTCGATCAAAGGGTTCCCTTACTGGCAGAACCACGGCGAGGCGATGATGTGGCTCCTCGCCCCCCTGACGCGAATCCCCCCGTACGGGCTGTGGCTGCTCGTCGCGCAGGACCTCGCCGCGGTGGCCCTCGGCTGGGTGCTCGTCGACTGGGTCGCCCACCTGGCCAGGACGGACCGGTGGATATCGGCGCTTCCCCGGGGTGTGGCCGTGTCGGTGGCGGCGCTCGCCATCCTGGCCAATCCGTGGGTCTACCTCGCCGACGCATGGGACTTCCACCTGCAGGTCTTCGCCGTGCTCGCCCTCCTGCTCGCGGCGAGGAACTTCGTCGATGGCCGCTTGCGGCCGTGCACGCCAACCTCGGCTCGGACCTCGCCGGCGGCTACGGGTATCTCGCCGGTCCAGGCACTCATTCTCTACCGTCCATCGTTTGGGGGGCCATCACCCACCCCGCCCGGCTCGTGCAGCAGATCAGCGGCAAGGATCTCTTCGTCCTCTTGACCGTCATGCCGGGAGCCGCCCTCGGGCTGCTCAGCCCGTTCGGGGTGGTACCGCTGATAACCCTCTTCGTCGACAACGCCCATTCCGGTATCCGCTTCGCTAAACCGAACCTCTTCCAGTCGTGGCCGGTGTGGCCCCTCGGCGTCGTCGGGTCCGTCTGGGTGCTCGGGCGGCTGAGACGGATCGGCTCGACCGGGATGATCTGGAAGGTCTTCCTCTGTGCGACACTGCTCTCCTCCGCCCTGGTTGCGGTCTTCGGCTTCTCCTACTACCCGGCCTACCTGAACGTGCCGGCCGACTCGGCTGCCCGAATCGGCGCCGACCTGAGGGAGATACCGCAGCAGGCTGAGGTCGTCGTCTGCGAAGGGATCGCCGGGTGGTTCGGGGACCGGCCGAACGTGACGGTCATCATGAGCAATCCAGTCCGCGTGCCGCTGCCCGGCGGCGAGGTCTACTTCGTCCTCTCTCCGCACGTCGGAGGCGAGCCGACCGCCGACACGGAGAGCGTGCTCGACGTGGTCAGGTCGGAGCTCCACGCCTCAGTGGTTAGCCACCGCCACGGGGTGTGGGTGCTGCGCTGGACTCCGCCTCCAGGGCAGAGGTCGTTCGTGCTCCGAGCGCACGTCCCGGACTTCTCGTTGACCTAGTCCTCCCGTAGCGCCCTCATCGCGGGGGTGCGGGAAGGTACAGGTACTCGAGGTCAGGTGGGGGAGTCCAACGGAAGAGGAAAACGCCGGCGCTGCTGCGTACCAGGGTCGCGTGCGGGAGGTGCGATACGACAGCGATCGCCTCCTCGTTGGCGGGGGTGTCCTCCGCACCAACCGATGGTGCGAGCACAAAGTAGACCGTCGGCCTCGTCAACGGAACCTGGGACGGGAAGTCCAAGAGGTCGTAGACGTCTTCCAACGACCCAAACCGACCCGATATGCCGTCGGACACGACGACTTCGGCGTGCGGAGGGATGGACGCGATGATCTTGCGCACTGCCGCTGCAGAGGCCGCCGTGGTTCTCAGCCACAGGGCCGGGTAAGCCGGGAGCAGCGTGACCGCCGATGTCACCGAGCATGCGAGGGTGATGGCCACCACGAGCCGACCGAGCATTCCCCCGCGGTCGCGGGTGCACAGCCACGCGGCGAGCCATACCGTCCCGACGATCATGAGCGGCCACATCGGCAGAGGCTGGTGGATGTAGGGCAGGGCGAAGTTGCTGTTGTGATTGGCGGCGTCTACCAGGAACGTCAGTAGGGGCACGATCCCCCAGGGACTCAGGAATCCGGCGATCCCGACGGGCCGGAGGGTCAAGATCAGGTCGCCTTCGATGCTGCTCAGGTGGCGGCCCAGCCTCGAAGCGTGCGCCAGGACACCCAAAGCTATCGAGGCAACTCCAGCACCTGGCTTTCCCCCTGCCAAATAGGCATACGCCGAAAGCGGTGCGCCGAGGTTGGCGTGGATTGCCGAGAGCAGGACCGTCCATGCCAGGCCGGCGCACGCCAGGGCCGCCGAGCGCACCATCCTCGAGCGGTCGCGCCGGGCGATCAGCATCCCGCTCACGCCCAGTCCGAACACGTAGGAGCCGGCGACCGCCCCCGCCAGAAGGGTGACTGCGCTGTAAACGGCTGTCCGGCGCCACCGGCCTCGCCACATGTTCTTCGCTGCCAGCACGAGGGCCAGGACGGCGAACGCCTGGAGATGGAAATCGAACCCAGCAGAGCTGTACACCCACGGGTTGGCCAACCACAGCACTCCGGCGGCGGCGATCGTGAGAGCCGGCGGGAGCCGCCGCGGCCAGCTCTTCGACGCGGTCATGGCGGCGATCCAGTCGACCGTCACCCAGCCGATCGCGACCGTCGCCACGTCCTGGGCGATGAGCAGCCACAACCCTTCGGGGGGGAGCGCCGCGAGCGGAGCGAGCGGCCACATCAAGAAACCGCCGTGGTCCCGCCAGAAGGGGATGTTCTCGACCGTGCTGAAAGGGCTCAGGTCGCCGTGGTCGATCTTCAACCCGGCCTGGAAGAAGATGGCGAAGTCGTAGGTGAGGTCGTACCGGGCGAACTCGACAGCCGAGAAGGCGACAAGCCATACGCCCTGCAGGCACAGCGCCACCCGGACGGCGAGGAGCGCCCGGCGGGAGAGCCGGGCTTCTCTCCTGCTCATACCGGGGTCATCCCGGTCACCGCGCGGACCCAGGTCGGCGTCTAGAAGCCGCACTTCGACAGGGTGCACCAGCAGGGTGGAGCCGCCCCCTCCCCAGGATCAACGGATGCCCAACTCGCAGCGTCTACCCTTTGTCCCCGAGATGCCGGACCCCAAGCAAGCCCGCATCCTGATCGTCGACGACGACCCGGAGCTACGATCGTTGCTGCTGCTCGTCCTGGAGGGCGAGGGCTACCCGGTCGCCCTCGCCTCCGACATCCCCGGGGCGATGGCCGAGCTGCAGGACGGCGGGGTCGACCTCGTGGTGCTCGACGTGTCCCTCGGCGTCGAGGACGGCCGCATCCTGCTCGGGCGGATCCGCGAGTCGGGCGACCTGCCGGTCATCCTCATCAGCGGCATGGGGGAGACCGCCGACCGGGTCCTCGGGCTGCGCCTCGGCGCGGACGACTTCCTGCCGAAGCCGTTCTCGCCCGTCGAGCTGGTGGCCAGGGTGGAGACGGTGCTGCGCCGGGCGGGGGGGGCGCGCCGCCGGGAGGCGGCCGACGCCGGCGACGACAAGATCGGGGTTCACGTCGACGAGGCGACGCGGGAGGTGACCGTCGACGGCCGCCCCGTCGAGCTGACCGCCAAGGAGTTCGACCTGCTCGCCTTCTTGGTCCGCTCCCCCCGCCAGGTGTTCAGCCGCGGCCAGCTGCTCGAGCACGTGTGGTCGTCGCGCTCGGAGTGGCAGGACGAGGCGACGGTCACCGAGCACGTCCGCAGGGTCCGCCACAAGATCGAGGAGGACCCGGCCAACCCCCGTTGGATCACCACCGTCCGGGGGGTCGGCTACCGCTACGAGCCCTGAACGGCGCCGCCGGCGGGTGCGCGTCGGCGGGCTCGGACCCTGCCGACCTGCACCATCTCGGCGACCCGCAGGCGCAGAACGTCGGGCTCGTAGGGTTTGCGGATCACCGGGTCGTCCCTGCCGGGCGGAGCGTCGGAGCTGCCCGTGTAGCCGGTCATGTAGACGACGGGCATTTCCTTGCGGACCTGCCGCACGGCGGCCACCAGGTCCACGCCCGACATGCCCGGCAGGAGGATGTCGGTGACCAGGGCGTCGAAGGGGCCGTCGGACCGGAAGGCCTCCAGGGCCTCCTCCGCCGACGAGCAGGACCGCACGTCCAAGCCGATCGACGTCAGCGTGTACTCGGCCATCGGGCGGACCGCAGCCTCGTCCTCGACGAGCAGCACCCTGCCGCGGACCGTCCTGCCCTCCGGCCAGTGCTCCGCCTGGTCGACCCCGCCGGTGACCACCGCGTCGCGCACCAGCGGAAGCCAGATGCGGATGCGGGTCCCCTTGCCCGGCATGGAGTCGATGGCCATCTGGCCGCCGCGCTCCTTGACCAGACCGTACACCGTGGGCAGCCCCAGCCCGCTGCCGTGACCCCGGCTCTTGGTGGTGAAGAACGGCTCCAGGCAGCGGGCGAGCACCTCCGGCGGCATGCCCGGGCCGTTGTCCGACACGGTGAGCAAAGCGAGCGGACCGGGGGGCAGCTCCAGCTGGCGCGCCTCGTCGACGGGCGGAGCGACCAGGCGCACCCCGACCTCCACCCTGCCGACGCGGTCCATGGCGTCGCAGGCGTTGATCACCAGGTTGACAACGATCTGCTCCATCTCGCTCGGGTCGAGGCGCACCTTGATCACGTTGCGCGAGGTGCGGATCCTCAGGTCCACCTTGGGCCCGGCGATCCGCTTCAGCACGGCGTCGAGGCCGGCGACCGAACGGCCCAGGTCGATCACCACGCCCGAGTCCACCTTCTGGCGGGTCATGTCCAGCATTTGTTGGGTCAAAGAGGCGGCCCTCTTGGCTGCGTCCTCGATGCTGGCGATCAGGCCTAGCTGCTTGTCGTCGGCGATGCCCCGGCGCAGGATGGCCGCGTAACCGATTATCAAAGTCAGCAGGTTGTTGAAGTCGTGGGCGACGCGCCCGGCGACCTGCCCCATGGCGTCCAGTCGCTGCGCCTGCACCAGGGCGGTCTCCACCCGGCGCATCTCGGTGAGGTCGACGCCGGCGAGCAGCGACGACGGGGCGTCGCTGGCCGCCAGGGCGGGGAGAGGCGCGGCTGACACGGAGAACTGCCTGTCCCCGACGCTGACCGGCCGGTTGACGACGGAGCCGCCGCGCACGGCGTCGATCGCCAGGTCGGTGAGGTGGCGTCGGTAGGGTTCCTCCAGCTTCCAGCCGTCGGTGTCGCCCGGCCAGCCGAAGACGTCCCGGGCGGTGCGGTTCGCCATCGACACGTTGCCCAGGGCGTCGATCTCGAGCATGAAGGCGGGCGACGCGTCGATCACGGCTCGCAGGCGGGCCTCGTGCTTGACGATGTTCTCGGTGCCGACCGCCCGCTGGAAGGCGACGGGGACGAGCGACGCCAGCGAGCTAAGCAGCGGCTCCTCCTCCCTGGCGAGATCCCCGTCGAGGAAAACGGCGAGCACTCCCCGCTCCCACGGGTCGGCTCCGGCGAGCGGGTAGGCGACCCAGTGACGTCCCCTGCCGATGCGGTCGGAAGACGCCGCGCCGAAAGCCGCTTCCACCCTGTCGTCGTCGACGTCGCCCGCCCGGGCGTCCACCGTCGAGCCGTCGGCGCGGTACCACCGCGCCGCCGCCCCGCTGGCCTCGTGGATGACGCACACGTCGCGGCACGCCATCTCCAGCACAGCCTCGGGGGACGCGGCGCCGGCCAGGTTGGCGGCCGCCGAGGCCAGGCGTCGGAGGCGGGTCACGGTACGGGCCTGTTCCCGGGCGCGCGCCTGCATCTCTCGGTGGAGTCGCACCCGCTGGGCGGTGGTCCCCAGCCTGCTCGCCACGTCGGCGGCGACCTTCAACGCCGAAGGGCGGAAGCCGCGCCGGTGCGGGCCGGTGGCGGCGACGAACCACCCGGTCGTGACGCCGCTCGACACCACGGGCACCACCAGCAGCGACTGGGCCCCTACCCGCTCGCGGACGGCCTGCGCCGACCTGCCGTTGTCCGAGCCGGCGTAGCTGAGCACGGGCTCCTCGCGGGGGGCGACCCGGGAGCCGACCGGCTGCCAGGTGTCGGGGGCGGACAGCCCGGAGCGGGGCTTGAACCGGTAGGCGCGGACCTCGGGCCGGCCCGCCGATCCGAGCATCTCGATGGCGCACAGGTCGGCGAACTCGTCGACGCACGCCTCCGCCACCGCGGCGATCGCGTCGTGATCGTCGTCCACCGCCGCCTCCAGGATGCGGCTGACCTCGGCGAGGAGGTCAAGCCTGGCGAGGGCCTCCTTCTCGCTTAGCAGGGCCAGCTCGGTGGCGCTGAAACCGCTCCTGGCCGGAGACAGATGGGTCATGGCTCTCCCTGGGCCGGAAAGGGTAGCTGAACCAGATGGGTGCTTGCGCGTTCTTCTGTGACTTTGCCCTTTTCGTGACGTTGGGCGGGCACCTTTAGGGAATGCCCGGCCGCAGCCGAATTCACCGTTGTGGATTGCCAGCGATGCGGCGGCGCGGGGCACACGGACGCCGAATGCTCCGCGCCGGAGACGGCTCTCATGGACTTCCTGCGCGGGCAGGCCCCCCCCGACCAGGAATGGAAACCGACAACCGAGAAGCGGCTCGACCTTTCCGCCTTGAGCCCACCCTCAGCGGGGGACGGAGTCTGAGAACGCCGCTTCGGCCCGCCGCCTCCCTTCAGTTCCTCGGCAGGTCCTTGAACGGCTTGTCCTTGTCGGGGTTCGGCTCGCGGGGCAGTCCGAGCACCCGCTCGCCGATGATGTTGTGCTGGATCTCGTCGGTGCCGCCGTAGATCTGCGGTCCCTGGGCGAACAGCGCCATCTCGGTGACCGCAGCGGCGAAGCCGCCGCCGGGAAGGCCGCCGAGAGCGGCCGCGGAAGCGGTGTCGTAGCCGTGGAGCGTCCCCCGGGGGCCGAGTATCCGCAGGCCCAGATCCCGCGACAGGCGCAGGATGATGCTCATGGAAAGCTTGGCGATGTTGCCCACCCCGGGGATGTCGCCGCCGGCCTTGGCGCGCAGCGTGTTGTAGCGGCCGATCTCGGTGAGGATGTGCAACTGGGCGAGACCCTGTCGCACAACCGGGTCGGAGATGGCACCGTTCTCGCGGGCGAGGGCCTGAAGGAGCTTCGAGGCGCCGCCGAGGCCGCCGGGCCCCCCGCCGCGGTCGCGCCGCTGCCCGGCGAGGTCTCCCGACCGCTTGGCGAGATCGCCGGCGATGGAGCCGGGCAGGGCGGCGCCGCCGGCGGCGGAGCCACCTCCGGCCCCGAGGCCAGCCCGTTCGAAGGCGAGGGTCGTGTTGGCGACCGCCCAGCCGTTGTTCAAGCCGCCGATGACGGCGTCGTTCGAGACGCGGGCCTCGTTGATGAACACCTCGTTGAACAGGGCGCGTCCGGTCATCTCCCGCAGCGGTCTCACCTCCACCCCCGGCTGCTTCATGTCGAAGGCGAAGTAGGTGATGCCCTGGTGCTTGGGGACGTCGGGGTTGGTCCTGGCGAGCAGCATGCCCATGTCCGCCACCTGGCCGCCGGAAGTCCACACCTTCTGCCCGGTGACGACCCACTCGTCGCCGTCGCGCTCCGCCTTGGTGGACAGCCCGGCGAGGTCCGACCCGGCGCCGGGCTCGCTGAAGAGCTGGCACCAGGCGTCCTGGCCGGTGACGATCCGCCGCACGTAGCGCTCCTTCTGCTCTTCGGTGCCGTGGGTGGCGATGGTCGGCGCGGCGAGCAGCAAGCCCAGGCCGCCCGGGGGGC
Organism: Acidimicrobiales bacterium; assembly: GCA_035294565.1. GTDB lineage: Bacteria > Actinomycetota > Acidimicrobiia > Acidimicrobiales > Palsa-688 > DATGKR01. The sequence continues at coordinate 25,186 of DATGKR010000100.1, forward strand.
CGAGGGCACCGAACTCGGAGATCGTCTCCTGCACGGCGACCGTCTCGGCGCGCGACAACCCCTTGCCGTAGCAGTCGGGGGGGAGGCTCGGCGCCGCCCAGCCGGCCAGGCCGAGACGCTCCCACCACTCGGCGACCGTCAGGTCGGGATCCCAGTTCTCGGCCAGCCACTGCTTCACCTCGGTGGCCGCGTCTCTCGTCTCCGTCGAAGCCATCGGCTGCAGACCTCCCTGTGACGCCGTTGTCCCAAGCTACCGTGCGGCGGCCGCCGCCGGCACGGCCGCCCGGCGGCGCTGCTGGTACCTTGCGCCGGTGGGCCACCTGAGCGCGTCCCCGGCCGGCGGTGACGCCGCCTCGTCGGGTGCCGACCTGCAGTCGACCGTGGAGGAGGCCGAGGCCCTCGCCGCCTCGCTCCTCACCGACGCCCTGGCTCGCCGATCGCGGCGCGAGCGCCGCCAGGCCGCCCGCCTGGCCCGGCTCCTGTCCGCACCCGCCGGGCGCGAGCTGGTCCTCGCCCTCACCGACGAGGTGCTGCGAATCGGCGACAGCGGGCGCGCGGCGGGCGTGTTCGCCCGCCTGGCGGCCACGGGCGGGACCCTGGTCGACGACTGGCGCGCCGCCCGCTACCTCGCCCCGGCCGACCGCGCCGCGTTGGTCGCCGGCGCCCGCCTTGCCCCACGGCTGCCCGGCGTTGTCATGCCCCTGGTGCGGGCGCGGGTCCTGCGCGAGATGGCCGGGGTGATCCTCCCCGCCGGCCGCCGCCGCCTCGCCCGCCACGCCGCAGCCCGCCGGGCGCAGGGGATCCGCCTCAACGTCAACGTCCTCGGCGAGGCCGTCCTCGGCGAGGAGGAGGCCGAGAGACGCCTGGCGAGGATCGCCGACGTGCTCTCCCGGCCGGAGGTGGACTACGTGTCGGTGAAGATCTCCTCGATCTGCTCGCAGCTCGACGTCCTCGCCTTCGACCACGAAGTGGACCGCATCGCCGGCCGGCTGCGACGCCTCTACCGGGCCGCCGGCGCCAAGTTCGTCAACTTGGACATGGAGGAGTACCGGGACCTCGAGCTCACCGTCGCCGTCTTCCGGAAGGTCCTCGACGAGCCGGAGTTCCTCGCCGCCAACGCCGGCGTCGTCCTGCAGGCTTACCTGCCGGACTCGGCGGCGGCGCTCGGAGACCTCTGCGGCTGGGCCCGCCAGCGCCGGGCGCGCGGCGGCGGGTGGGTGAAGGTGCGGATCGTGAAAGGCGCCAACCTGGCGATGGAAACGGTGGACGCGGAGCTGCACTCCTGGCCGCGCGCCCCGTTCGAGGAGAAGGTGGAAGCGGACGCCAACTACAAGCGCATGCTCGAAACCGCCCTCGACCCGGGCCTCGGCGACGCGGTGCGCGTCGGGGCGGCCAGCCACAACCTCTTCGAGCTGGCCTGGGCGGCGACGCGCGCCCGGGAGCTCGGCTCCGCCGGCCGTCTCGAGCTGGAAATGCTGGAAGGCATGTCGCCCGCCGCCTCGCGCGCCGTCGCCGCCCGCTTCGGCGACCTGCTCCTCTACGCCCCGATAGTCGAGCGGGACGACCTCGAGTCGGCGATCGCCTACCTGGTGCGCCGGCTCGACGAGAACAGCAGCCCGGACAACTTCATCACCCACCAGTACGCCATGACCCCCGGGTCACCCGAGTGGGCGGAACAGGCCGAGCGTTTCCGCCGTTCGGTGGCGCTGTCCCGCCGACCGGCGCCCCCGCCTCGGCGGGACGCCCCCGCGAAGTGGTCGCCCGAGCCGTTCGCCAACGTTCCCGACACGGATTTCACGCGGGCGGCCAACAGGGCCTGGGCGGCCCTGGCCGTGAAGGAGCGTCCCGGGGAGTACGGCCCGGTGGTCGACGGGAAACCTTTGTCCGGAAGAACCGTCGAGGCGACCGACCCGAACCGTCCCGACGAGGCCTCCTACCGCTGGGCTTCGGCGGGCTCGGAAGCGATCGACGAGGCCCTCGCCGCGGCCGGGCGCGGCGCCGAGGGCTGGCGTTCGACGGCGCCGGCCGAGCGGGCCGCGATCCTCCGCTCCGTCGCCGCGGCACTCCGCAGGGAGAGGTCCCGTCTCGTCGGGGTGATGGCGGCCGACGCCGGGCGGACCGTCCGGGAGGCAGACCACGAGGTCTCCGAGGCCGTCGACTTCGCCGCCTACTACGCCGCCCACATCCCCGGCGTCGACGCCGGTTTCGAGCCCTACGGGACCGTCACGGTCGCCTCGCCGTGGAACTTCCCGGTCTCGATACCAGCCGGCGGGGTGCTCGCCGCGCTGGCCGCCGGCAACGCGGTCATCTTGAAGCCCGCCCCCGAAACGGTCGCCTCGGCGGGCGAGGTGGCCCGGATCATGTGGGAGGCGGGCGTGCCGCACTCGGCTCTGCACTTCGTCCCCTGCGTGGACGGCCCCGACAGCGCCCGGCTGATCACCGGGGCCGACGCCGTGGTGCTCACCGGGTCGTGGGAGACGGCCCAGCTGTTCCTCTCGTGGCGGCCGGACCTCGACCTGCACGCCGAGACGAGCGGCAAGAACGCCATCGTCGTGACGGCCACCGCCGACCCCGACGAGGCGATAGCCGACCTCGTAGCCTCGGCCTTCGGCCACGCCGGCCAGAAGTGCTCGGCGGCCAGCCTGGCGATCCTCGAAGCGCCGGTGTTCGACGACGGCAGGTTCCTCCGCCGGCTGGCGGACGCGGTGAGGAGCTTGCGGGTGGGGGCGGCGGACTCGCTGGCGACCGTGGTCGGCCCGCTTATCCGACCGCCCTCCGGGCCGCTCGAGAGGGCGCTCCGGCGTCTCGACGCGGGGGAGTCGTGGCTGGTGGAGCCGAGGAGGCTCGGCCCCCAGATGTGGACTCCGGGGGTGAGGGTGGGCGTCGAGGCCGGGTCGTTCTTCCACCTGACCGAATGCTTCGGGCCGGTGCTGGGCGTGATGAGGGCGCGCGACCTCGACCACGCGCTCGAGCTGCAGAACCAGGTGCCCTTCGGGCTCACCGCCGGCCTCCAGGCCCTCGACCCGCTCGAGATCGACCACTGGCGCGCCCGGGTGGAGGCCGGCAACCTCTACGTCAACCGGGGCATCACCGGGGCGGTCGTGCAGAGGCAGCCGTTCGGCGGCTGGAAGCGTTCCGTTGTCGGGCCGGGGGCCAAGGCGGGCGGCCCGAACTACGTCGCCAGCCTCGGCCGCTGGCAGCCTTGGCGCCCAGGGGACGGGGGGGACTACCGGGGGGAGTGGGTGAACTTGTCGCGCCCGTCGGACCCCACCGGCCTGCGGGCCGAGTCCAACGTGTTCCGCTACCGGCCGCTGCGAAGCGTGGCGGTGGTCGGCTCCACCGGCCTGGAGCAGGCGAAGCAGGCCGCCGCCGCCGTGGGAGCGGCGGTGACGGTGCTGGACCGGCCGGCGGACGCGGGGTCCCCGGCGGGGTCTTTGGCGGGGCGTGCGCCAGGCGGCTACGACAAGCTCCGCCTGCTGGACCCCACGCCCTCCCAGCTGGCGGAGGCCCACGCCACGGGGCTTTGGGTCGACGCGACGCCCGTCGCCGCCGAGCCCCGCCGGGAGCTGCTGCGCTGGGTGCGCGAGCAGGCAGTCAGCGAAAGCCGGCACCGCCACGGCAACGTCACGTCGCGCCGGCCGGGGCTGCTTCCCCCGCCACGCTGACCCAGCCGTTGCGCCCCCCGTCCCGCGCCCGTGGGACGCGGAGAGGGTAGGTTCACCCGGCGTGGAGATCCATGGCACCTGCGACGAACGGTTCGAAGCGCTGCGCGACGTCCTCGGCGCGAGCATCGACAGAGGCGACGACGTCGGCGCCTCGGTCGCCTTGACCCTCGAAGGTGAGCTCGTCGTCGACATCTGGGGAGGCTGGGCCGACGAGGCACGGACCACCCCGTGGGACAAAGACACGATCGTCAACGTCTGGTCGACCACCAAGACGATGACCGCCCTCTGCGCCTTGATCGTCGCCGACGCCGGGGAGCTGGACTTCGAAGCGCCGGTCTCGCGTTACTGGCCGGAGTTCGGAGCCGCCGGAAAGCGTGGCGTGGTGCTGGTACGCCACCTTCTCGGTCACACCTCGGGCCTGTCGGGCTGGCAGGAGCCGATGTCCACAGAGGACCTCTACGACTGGGAGAAGGCCACGTCGCTTCTCGCCGCCCAGGAACCCTGGTGGCCGCCCGGCACCGCATCCGGCTACCACGCCCTCACACAGGGGTACCTCGTCGGCGAGGTGCTGCGCCGCATCACCGGCCAGACGGTCGGCGCCTTCTTCCGCGAGCAGGTAGCCGGACCGCTCGGGGCCGACTTTCACATCGGGCTGGCCCCCTCCGAGTACCAGCGGGTCTCCAACGTCATCCCCCCACCGCCGATCGACCTGCCCGAGCAGGTGCCGCCGATGGCCGCCAAGACGCTGCTCAACCCGCCGCTCGACGTCCCCGCCGTCTGGACCGACGAGTGGCGAAAGGCGGAGATCCCGGCCGCCGGGGGCCACGGCAACGCCCGCTCGGTGGCGGTCGTCCAGTCGGTCCTCGCCAACGGGGGCGAGGTGGGGGGCCGCCGGCTCCTCTCCGGCGCAGGCTGCGAGAAGGTCCTCTACGAGCAGTCGGACGGAACAGACCTGGTCCTCGGCATCCCGCTGCGCTTCGGCCTCGGCTACGGCCTGCCGACGCCGGACATCCCGATCAACGCAAGCGGGCGGGCCTGCTTCTGGGGGGGTTACGGGGGCTCGGTCATCGTCGTGGACATGGAGCGCCGCGTGACGTTCGCCTACATGATGAACAAGATGGGCTCTGGCATCGTCGGCGACGACAGGGCGTTCAAGCTGATAGCCGCGGCGGCGGAGGTGTTGTCGCAGTAGCCTCCCTCACCGGGCGGAGGAGCACCTCCTGGGCGACGGTGGCCAGGTGGGTGCCGTCCGCAGAGAACACCCTGCCGGTGGCCAGGCCCCGTGGGGAGCCGATCGCCTCGCAGCGAAAGTCGTGCAGCTGCCAGTCGCCGCCGCTGAGTGGGTGCTGGAACCAGATTGCGTGGTCGAGGCTGATCCCGTTCCAGTGGCGTCCGGTCACGCCGTCGACCGCCTGCTGGCGGGAACGGACGCAGTCGGACGCGAGGTCGTCGGACAGGTAGGCGAGGGCCGCGGCGGCGCCAACCGGGTCCTCCGGCGCCACGTCGGCTATGCGCAGCCACGCGGCGGCCCTCCCGTCCTCGTCGACGACCGGTCGGCGGTCGAAGAGGTCGAGCCACGGGGCGTCGGTCACCGCGCCGGCAGGCGGCAGGTCGGGGAACGGGGCGGTCTGGATGTAGCGGCCCGGCTCGCCCGCCTGGAACGACGCCGACATCTGCAGGATCGCCCCGTTGGACTGGGAGGCCAGCACCGAGCGGGTGGCGAAGCTCCGCCCGTCGTGGAGGCGGTCCACGTCGAAACGGATGGGCTCCTCGGCGTCTCCCCTGCGGATGAAGTAGGCGTGCAGCGAGTGGATGCGAAACGACGACCCGACGGTGCGGGCGGCGGCCACCAGCGACTGGGCGACGATCTGCCCGCCGTACAGACCGCCCCACGGGTAGCTCGGACCGGTCCCCACGTAGGAATCGGGGCCTCGCCGGTCGAGGTCCATCATCTCGGCGAAGGACCCGCCGCCAAGCGACCGGTTGCCCGCGCTCACTCCTTGGTGGCGACCTGGTTCGGCACGACGTGCATCGCCGGCTCGAAGCGGCCGGCGTCGCGCTCAGCCGGGACCCGAACCTGGGTGCGGACCAGCTCGTCGCGGCAGGAGGCGCACGGCCCCCAGAACCGCTCGACAACCTCCCGTCCGCATCGGGGGCAGGTGAAGGCAGCGGGGGGGTCGGAACCGCGGCTGGTCACGTCGGGCGGATCGGAGCGCCGCGGGTCTTGCGACAGCTTCTCAGGGGTGTCTCGTTGCACCGGGCGACGACTCTAGCGGGGTGGCGCAATCGGACCCCGGGTCGCAGCGCCCCCCTGGACACGATCCGGCGGCGCCGCACGTCGTTTCGCGCTCCAGAGATGCCATACCCGGGAATCTCGGGAGCGCGAATCGACGTGTTTCAGGTCGTTTCGCGCTCCAACGATGCCGGCCTGGAACTCGGGAGCGCGAACCGACGTGTTTCAGGTCGTTTCGCGCTCCCGATGTTGAGCCGCGAAGACGATCGGGAGCGCGAAAGCGCCTACCCGCCCCGCGCCGGACCCCAACCCCCGCTCATCACCCGGGTCCCGCCCCCTGGCCCCCGCCGCGGGCTCAGGTGAGGCCGAGCGCCGCCGCGCACGCCGGCCACTGCCCCCAGCCCGACTCGGCTTGCAGCCGCTGCGCCGCCTGGTCCTGCATGGCCGGCGGCTCGAGGTCGGGTCGGCCCGGGTAGCCCAGCCCGCTCCACGTGGACTGGCTGAACTGGTAGGCGCCGTAGAAGCCGTTGCCGGTGTTCTCGCGGTAGTTGTCGCCCGACTCGCACTCGCGAAGCTCGAGCCACACGCCGCCGGCCGGGGCCGGCGAGGGGCCGACGGTGCTGCGGACCACGGCGACGAGCCCCTGGGGGGGACCGGAGGGGATCGCCGCCGCGGCCAACGCCTGGGCCTGGCGGAGCTGGGCTTCTGCCTGCTGCAAGCTGGCCTGCACGGCGGCCGCCTGCCTCATGGCCGCGTCCCGGGCTGCGAGGGTTGCCGACACCGCCGCCGAGGCGGCGCGGAGCTGGCCGGCGAGGCTGCGCTCGGCCGCGGCGACACGCAGCTCCTCGCCCCGGTAGGCGTTCATGGCCGACGACACGTCGCCGGTGGCGACGGCGAGGTACTCGGCCCGGATCGCCGGGTCGCGGGTGCTGGTGAGGCGGCCGGCGGACAGCTCCACGGGGACGCCGGTGACGGGGCCGCCGGTGTAGTCGACGATGGCCGCTTCCTGCAGCGCCCTTCTGGTGGCGGCGAGCTGTTGTCGCAGTCCCGCGAGGCGCTCCTGGTCGAGGCGGACCTCCGATGCCAGCACGGTGGCGGCGGTGCTGTCCTGTTGGTACTGGACGGTCAGGGCCCGTACGCGGGCGCCGGCGGCGGACGCCGCCGCCTGAAGCGATGCGACGGTCGCCCCCTGAGCGGCCCCTGCGGGGGTGGCGCCGGGCGCGCAGCAGCAGACAACGGCCACGCTCACAACGGCCATCGTCCGCTTGGCGGCTGTGACCCCGGGCCGGGGACTGCGATCCCCGGGGTCTCGCCGCACCAGCTTGGCGATGCGCGACAAGTCGGCGGGCAGGATAGCCGCCTGAGCGGCGAAACGCCAATTGAACCATCCGAAAACGGATTAAAACGGACATCGCTGGCCCCGACTATCGCCGCAGGCGCTGCAGCCGGCGCACCGCCTCGTCGAGCACCGCGTTCTGCTTGCAGAAGGTGAAACGCAGGAGCGGGGTGGGTGCGGACGGGTCGGAGTAAAAGGCGGCTGCCGGCACGGCGACGACACCGCAACGCTCGGGCATCTCCCGCGCCAGCGCCGCCCCGTCGAGGTAGCCGAGCGGGCCGGTGTCGGCCATCACGAAGTAGGTGCCGGCGGGCACGTGAACCGCGAACCCGGCGGCGACCAGCCCGGCGCAAAGCTGGTCGCGCCTCTCCCGAAGCGACCACGCCGTCGAAGCGAAGAAGCTGTCGGGCAGGCGCAGCCCGGCGGCCACCGCCGGCTGGAACGGCGCCCCGTTCACGTAGGTGAGGAACTGCTTGACGGTGCGCACGGCGCCGACCAGCCCCGCCGGCCCGGTGACCCAACCCACCTTCCAGCCGGTGACCGAGAACGTCTTCGCCGCGCTGGAGACCGTCAGGGTCCGCTCGGCCATGCCTTCCCTGGTGGCGAGCGGCACGTGCTGGCCGTCGAAGACCAGGTGCTCGTACACCTCGTCGGTGACCGCCACCAGGTCCCGTTCCCGGCAGACCTCGGCTACGGCGTCGAGCTCCTCGACGGAGAACACCTTGCCGGTCGGGTTGTGCGGGCTGTTGAGGATGACCATCCGGGTCCGGGGGCTGACCGCGGCGCGCAGGCGCCCCGGGTCGAGCGACCAGTCCGGCGGCTGGAGGGGCACCGCCCGCCGCTGGGCGCCGGCGAGAGCGATCGCTGCGGCGTAGCTGTCGTAGAACGGCTCGAAGACGACCACCTCGGAGCCCGGCTCGCAAAGGGCCAGGACGGCGGCGGTGATCGCCTCGGTCGCGCCGGCGGTGACGAGCACCTCTCCGTCGGGGTCGCAGTCGACGCCGTAGAAACGTTTCTGGTGCTCGGCGACCGCCTGGCGCAGGTCCTCGACGCCCGGCCCCGGCGGGTACTGGTTGGCCCCGGAGCGGATGGCGTCGACGGCCGCCTCGAGCACCTCGGCGGGGCCGTCCTGGTCGGGGAAGCCCTGGCCCAGGTTGATCGATCCTGTCCGCTCGGCGAGGGCGGACATCTCGGCGAAGACGGTGGTGCCGAATCCGCGCATCCGGGTCACGAGGGCCACCCCGTCAACGTAGAGCACTAGCTTCGGTCGGGTGCCAAACACTTTCGGTGACGTGACAGTGGACCTTGGCGACGACCTGGTGGCCGAGGTCGAGATCCACCGCCCGCCCAACAACTTCTTCGACATCGCCCTCATCCGCTCCTTGGCCGACGCCTACGAGCACCTCGACGGGACCGGCTGCCGCGCCGTCGTGCTCTGCGCCGAGGGCAAGCACTTCTGCGCCGGAGCCGACTTCGGGGGACAAAGCGACGCCGAGGCGCTCCCCGAGTCCGGTGCCGCCAGCCTCTACCGGGAGGCTGTCAGGTTGTTCAGGGCCCGGATCCCGGTGGTCGCAGCAGTTCAAGGCGCGGCGATCGGAGGCGGCCTGGGCCTGGCCTGCTCGGCGGACTTCCGCGTGGCGGCGCCCGAGGCGCGCTTCGCCGCCAACTTCGCCCGGCTCGGCTTCCACCACGGCTTCGGTCTGACCGTGACCCTGCCTCGGATCGTCGGCCAGCAGTACGCCCTGGAGCTGCTCTACACGGGCCGGCGCGTCGGCGGCGAGGAGGCCGCCGCCCGGGGTCTCGCCGACCGCCTGGTGGCCCTGGCCGACGTGCGCCCGGCGGCCCGCGCCTTCGCCGGCGAGATCGCCGCCTCGGCGCCGCTAGCGGTGCGCTCCATCCGCGAGACGATGCGCGGCGGCCTCGCCGCCGAGGTCGACCGCGCAACCGACCGGGAGGACGCCGAGCAGATCCGCCTGAGGTCGACCGGCGACTTCGCCGAGGGCATCCGGGCCAGCCTGGAGCGGAGGGAGCCGCGGTTCACCGGCCGCTGAGGACCGGCGTCTAGTGCAGCTTGTGGTACACGCCGTAGCCGCCGAGGACCACGGCCAGGACGAGGAGGGCCCCCATCACCAGCGCGAAAACGAGGTCCGCCTTGCGGGTGACCAGCCCGTAAATGCCGATCAGCTGCGCTAGCACCAGCAGGATCCCAGCTGTGTAGATGGGCGTCACCCCCGGCGGCGGTGAGGGTTCCCGGCGTGCATCGGCCCGAGAGGCTAGCCGGGCTCCCAGAGGGGCGTGGCCCACCCCGGCCCTACGGGAAGGCCCACAGGCCGCTGGCGAGGGCCTCGGGGAGCACCCACTCGGAGCGGCCCGCCCGGGCGAGGGTGGAGGAGACCCCGGCGTGGCCGGCGTGAAGCTCGAGGACCAGGGCGCCTTCGGGAAGCCCATCCGGCGGCGGGCTTCCGTCCCTGGGAGCGACGAGCACCCGGGGCAGGCGGGCCAGCGCCTGGTCGCGCCGCTCGGCCGAGCCTCCGTACCAGGCCGGGTCGACGACCTGCGCCCACTTGTCAGCACCCATGATCACGGCGTCGTAGCCGGCGGCGACGTCGGCCACGAGACGGGCCTCGACGATGCGGACCCCCAGCCAGGGGCGGGCGGCGGCCACCTTCTCGAGCACGGCGGCTCGCTCCTCGACGCTCGGCCCCCGCCGGTCCTTGCCGAGCGGCTGGCGGGAGAGGACCAGGTCCACCCGCTCTAGGCGGACCTGGCGCCGCGCAGCCTCGGCGAGCGCCAAGTGGGCGACGGTGGGAGGGTCGAAGCTGCCCGGGTACGCCGCTACGCCCCCCACCTGGTCAGTACCTGTAGGACTCCGACTTGTAGGGCCCCTCCAGGGGGATCCCGAGGTACTCGGCTTGGCGTTCGCTGAGCGGGGTGAGCTTGACGCCCAGCTTGTCGAGGTGCAGCCGGGCGACCTTCTCGTCGAGGTGGCGGGGCAGCACGTAGACGCCGACGGGGTAGTGCTCGGTGCGGGTGAACAGCTCGATCTGGGCGAGCACCTGGTTGGTGAAGCTGGCCGACATGACGAAGCTGGGGTGCCCAGTCGCGCAGCCCAGGTTCACCAGGCGGCCCTCGGCGAGGACGATCACCGAGTGGGCACCCCTCGACGATGTGGCTGGGAAGTCCCACGAGTCGACCTGCGGCTTTATGTTGGTCTTCTTGATGCCCGGGTAGCGGGCCAGCCCGGCCATGTCGATCTCGTTGTCGAAGTGGCCGATGTTGCAGACGATGGCGTTGTGCTTCATCCGGGCCATGTGCTCGGCGGTGACGATGTCCCGGTTGCCGGTTGCCGTCACGAAGATGTCGGCGGTCTCGACCACGTCGTCGAGGGTGAGCACCTGGTAGCCCTCCATGGCGGCCTGCAGGGCGCAGATCGGGTCGATCTCGGTGATGATCACCCTGGCGCCCTGGCCGCGCAGCGACTGGGCGCAGCCCTTGCCGACGTCGCCGAAGCCGAACACGACGGCCACCTTGCCTGCGATCATCACGTCTGTCGCCCGGTTGAGCCCGTCGACGAGGGAGTGGCGGCAACCGTAGAGGTTGTCGAACTTGGACTTGGTGACCGAGTCGTTCACGTTGATGGCGGGAAAGAGGAGGGCCCCTCTCTCGTGGCGCTGGTAGAGGCGGTGCACACCGGTGGTGGTCTCCTCGGTCACCCCTTTGACCCCTTCGGCGGTCCTGGTCCAAAGCTTGGGGTCCTCGCGCAGGGTGCGTCCGAGGGTGGCGAGGATCACCCCGTACTCTTCGGAGTCCTCCGGTCCCAGCTCGGGCACCTTGCCGTCGCGCTCGCACTCGGCTCCTAGGTGGACGAGCAGGGTGGCGTCGCCGCCGTCGTCGAGGATCATGTTCGGCCCCCCGCCGTCGGGCCAGCGCAGCGCCTGCTCGGTGCACCACCAGTACTCCTCGAGCGTCTCGCCCTTCCAGGCGTAGACGGGGATGCCCGCCGCCGCGATGGCCGCCGCGGCGTGGTCCTGGGTGGAGAAGATGTTGCAGCTCGCCCAGCGGACCTCCGCCCCGAGGTGCACCAGCGTCTCGATCAGCACGGCTGTCTGGACGGTCATGTGCAGCGAGCCGGTTATGCGGGCGCCGGCCAGCGGCTTGGTGTCGCCGTACTCTTTCCGCAGCGACATGAGGCCGGGCATCTCGACCTCGGCCAGGTTGATCTCGCGGCGGCCCAGGTCGGCCAGGTCGATGTCCGCGACGCGGTAAGGCTCAGCCATAGGAGTCCTTTCTGTTTCGGAAACCCGGCCGGGGCCTTCAGGCCCTTCCCTTCTGGTCAGCACGGACTTGCCGGTTGATCCTATACGGTGCGCCGCGTGCGGATCCTCATGGTCACTGCCCATCCCGACGACGTGGACTTCGGCGCCGCCGGCTCGGTCGCCGCCTGGACGGCGGCCGGCTCGGAGGTGGCTTACTGCGTGGTCACAGACGGCGACGCCGGCGGCTTCGACGAGTCGGTGCCCCGCGAGACGATCCCGGCGACGCGGCGGGCCGAGCAGGAGGCGGCGGCGGCAGCGGTCGGGGTGAAAGACGTGTTCTTCCTCGGCTACCCCGACGGGCGTCTCACCCCCTCGCTGGAGCTGCGCCGCGACCTCGCCCGGGTCATCCGCCAGGTGCGCCCCGACCGGGTCGTCGCCCAGAGCCCCGAACGGCGCTGGGACCGCATCTTCGCCAGCCACCCCGACCATCTCGCCGCCGGGGAGGCAGCCGTGTGCGCCGTCTACCCCGACGCCCGGAACCGCTGGGCGTTCCCCGAGATCGGGCTGGAGCCCCACACGGTGGGCGAGCTGTGGCTGATGGGCTCCCCCCGCCCCGACACCTACGTCGACGTCACCGCCACCTTCGACAAGAAGCTGGCGGCCCTACGCTGCCACGTCAGCCAGGAGGTAGACCGCGACGGCCGGCTGGAGGAGCGGATGAGGCAGTGGCTGGCCGCCTCCGCCGCCGATGCGGGCATGCCAGGCGGGAGCCTCGCCGAGGGCTTCCAGCGGGTGGAGACGGCCTAGACGGTCTCGGAGAAGGGCTTGTCCTTGTCGACGCGCGGCTCGGGCGGCAGGCCGAGCACCCGCTCGCCGAGGATGTTCCGCTGGATCTCGTCCGTGCCGCCCCGTATGGACAAAGACGGGCTCATCAAGAACATGCTCACCCACTCATCGGGCTGGTCGGCCTCCACCGTCGCCGCCGCCCCCTCGGCGGCCACCGCCAGCTCGGCCAGCCGCTTGACCATGGCTGTGCCCCGAAGCTTGGAGCCCGAGCCCTCCGGGCCGGCCTCCCGACCCGCCTCGGCGGCGGCCTTGGTGCGCAGCTCGGTGTAGCGGATCGCCTGGAAGTCGGCGTAGCGCGCCGCCCAGCGGTCCCGGGCGACGGCGTCCCCCGGGGGCAGCATCTTGGCGAGACGGTCGACCTGGTCGGCGGTGACGCCCAGCCCCCCGCCGAGCGCCCCCCGCTCGAAACCGAGGCAGGTGAGCGCCACCCTCCAGCCTTCTCCGACCCCTCCGATCCGGTCCGAATCGGGGATCCAGACGTCGTCCATGAACACCTCATTGAAGTGGGCGTCCCGGTTCATCTGCACGAGGGGCCTCACCGTGACCCCCGGCGAGGACATGTCGAGGCCGAAGGCGGTGATCCCCCGGTGCTTGGGGAGGGAGAAGTCGTGGCGGGCCAGGAGCAGCCCCCACCTGGAGTAGTGGGCCCGGGAGGTCCACACCTTGGCGCCGCTCACCCGCCAACCCTCGCCGTCGCGCGTCGCGCGCGACTTGAGCCCGGCGAGGTCCGAGCCCGCGTCGGGCTCGGAGAACATCTGGCACCAGATCTCCTCCCCCGTGCGGATGCCGGGCAGCCAGCGTCGCTTCTGCTCCTCGTCGCCGTGGGCGAGGATCGTCGGCCCGATCAGGTCGATGCCGACCATCCACGGGTACAGGTCGGGAGCTTCGAAGCCGGACAGCGCCTGGCGCACGGCCGCCGCTTCCTCCCCGGCGAGGCCCATCCCGCCGTGCTCGACGGGCCAGGTGGGGACCATGTAGCCCCCGGGCGCCAGCTTCGCCAGGTACGCCCTCCCCGGGCCCAGGTCGTCGTTGCCCGCGCCGAGGATGGTCACCGCCGCGTCCGGACGCCGGCGGGGCAGGATCCTTTCCAGCTCGGCCTCGGTGCGCATGCGGATCTCTTCGGCGCTCATGCCGGCGAATCTACGCCAGCCCGGCCCCGGCGTCGGGGGCCGGCCGGCCGCTGTCTGGGGGGACGAGGGTCAGGTCGCAGCAGCCGGGCCGGCACGGCACCGGCCAGGGCGGCGACCCCGATTCGAGCTCGTCGACCAGCTCGCCGACCATCTGCACGAACCGGGGGTGGGTGCCCGGCGTGGGTGTGCGAACGAGTCGCAACCCCCGGGCGGCGGCCGCCTCGGCGGCCACGACGTCGAGGTCGTGGACCACCTCCATGTGGTCCGAGACGAACCCGACCGGAACCACCACCACCTCGGGGACGTCCTCCGGCAGGGCCTCGACTATGTCGGGGCCGAGCCAGGGCTGGCTGGGCGGCCCCGAGCGGCTCTGGTAGACGAGCGTGCAGCGGGCCGGGTCCACGCCTGCCGCCCCGGCGACCAGGGACACCGTTGTGGCCAGCTGCGCCTCGTAGTCGCAGCGGCGGGCCATGGACAGCGGGATGCTGTGGGCGGTCATCAGCACCGGCGCCCCGCCGGGGTCGGCGGCGACAAGTCCCTCGGCGAGGGGGCCGACGAAGCCAGGATGGTCGAAGAAGGGGCGCAGCTTCACCATCCGCGGCGCCGCCGCGCCCGCGGCCCGCGCGGCGCGGGCCAGGTCCTCCAGGTACTGGCCGCACCCGCTGTAGGAGGAGTACGCCGAGGTGACGAAGACCGCCGCCGACTCCACCCCGTCGGCTGCCATCGCCGCGACGACATCTTCGACGTAGGGCTCCCAGTTGCGGTTGCCCCAGTAGACCGGCCGCCCCAGGGCGTCGCCGAGCGCGGCGACGAGGGCGCGGTTCTGGTCGTTGATGGGGCTGCGGCCGCCCATGCGCATGTACTGGGCGGCTACCTGCTCCAGCCGGGCTGGTGGGACGTCCCGCCCGGCGACGACGTTCTGGAGGAACGGCAGGACGTCCTCGGGACGTTCGGGGCCTCCGAAGGACAGGACGAGGACGGCGTCGAAGCGCACCCCCGCAGGCTAAGGCGGCGCCCTGCCCGAGCGTCAGCCGGCGCTCTCCATCCACACGTCGCGGTACTGGACGCCCCACGCTTCGCAATCGGAGTAGGTGGGCTCCCAGATGTCCAGCCGGCGACCCTGGATGGCCCCGCCGGTGTCTTGAGCGACCCGCTCACCCACGCCTTGGATCCAGATCCTGCTGCCGAGGGGGATGACCGAAGGGTCCACAGCCACCGTCTCGGTGCTCGTCTCGGCCCCCGAGGCGGTGCGGCCCTGGTTGTCGTAACAGGTGACCTCGAAGGTGCCCATCGCCGTGCCGCTCGGGCCGGAGGAGGCCTGCACCGTCGACGAGGAAGCGGGCTGGGCAGGCGGGTCGGCCGTGGCCAGCCAGTAGCCGTCGCCGCTCGGCGTGGAGGCCATCGCGACGGCCGCCACGTTCGACGGCTCGGGGGAAAGGCTGCCGTAGAAGGAGGCGTCGCCGAAGCTGAACACCCCGCCGTCGGCGGCGGCGAGCCAGTAGCCGGCCCCGTCCGGGGTGGCGGCCATCGCCGTCACCGGGCGCGCCAGGCGATAGTCGGCGGCCGAGCCGTGGAAGGAGGCGTCGCCGAAGCTGAACACCCCGCCGTCGGCGCCGGCGAGCCAGTAGCCGCGCCCGTCTGGGGTGGCGGCCATGGCAACCACCGGCTTGACGGTCCCCGCCCCCGGGCCACCGTAGGGGGAAGCGTCCCCGAACGCCCCGACTGCGCCGGGGCCGCTGGCCGCCGCCGTGGCCGCCGCCGCCACGGGGGCCGGCTGAAGGGCGGCGACACCCGCGACGGGGGCCCCCATCAAGAGCGGTATCGCCGCCATGGCGGTGGAGCGCCTCACCCGCGGGAGGCGCCTGCGGGCGTGGCGCGGATGGGATACGTGTTGGTCCAGGGATAGGCAGATGCTGCAGGCGCTGGGCACGTCGTCGTGACCCCTTTCGTGTCGTGCGGGCGCGCCGGCGCGCATCAGCGACTAGCCGCAAGCGAGGAAGGGGAAGATGAGATGCGGACCGGCACGGGTCTCCGCCGCGATCACGCAGGCGGAGGCTTGGCTCTTCGCTCCCCGTCGGCGGTCTCTGGGACGGTCACCCGGGAGCTATGTCGTTTTCTCGGTGCGCCACGGTACCCGCCCGGAGCGCCCCTTACACGTGACTTGTGTCACGCGGCCAGGGGAGGGGGGGAGTAGCCTCCGGTCAGCTCGGCCAGCCTCGCCGCCACGAACAGGCACGTTCGGTCCTCGAGGTGGGGCCCGACCACCTGGATCCCTACCGGCAGGCCGCCTGATGTCAAGCCCACCGGCACCACGGTCGAAGGCAGGTAGGCGACTCCGACCAGGCCGGTCCAGGCGAGGGTCTCCGCCTGGGGGCGGGGGGAGCCGTTGATGGTCACCGTGCGCTCGGCGATCGTGGCGTGGTGGTCGTGGGGAAAAGGCAGCATCGGCACGACCGGGCAGAGCAGCACGTCCCGCTCCTCGAACCAGGCCGCCCACTGGCGTCGCAGCAGGGTCCGCCGGCGGTGCATCTCCAGCCAGGCGCGGTGGCTGCCGGAGAGGGCGTCGGCGATCGACGGGTCGACGCTCACCGATATGGCCGGCAGCAGCAGCGAGGTGAACAACTCGGCGACGGACGCCAGGTCTAGCGGCGGGCGGTCCTCGGCGACCTGGGCGCCGGCGTCGGAAAGGGCGTCGGCGGCGCGGCGCATCAGGTGGAGCGCCTCGCCGTCGACCGGGCAAGCCGGGTCGTCGAGCCACAGGCCGACCCGCAGGTCGAGCAGGGAGCGCCGCCGGGGGGGCGGCAGGGTGAGGCTCCAGGCAACGGCGTCCTCGTCGAGGGGCCCGGCGACGGTGTCGAGGACGAGCGACAGGTCCTCGACGCTGCGGGCTATCGGGCCGAAAACGTTGATGTCGGCGTCGATGACGCCGCCGCCGACGCTGTCGAGGTAACCCCGCTGGGGCACGATCCCGAAGCTCGGCTTGTGGCCGAAGACGCCGCAGAAGCTCGAAGGTATGCGGATCGACCCGCCTATGTCGGTTCCGATGTCGAAGGCGCTGAGCCCAGCCGAGACCGCCGCCGCGGGGCCGCCCGACGAGCCGCCGGGTGTCCGGTCCAGGGCCCAGGGGTTGTTGGTGGTGCCGAAGACGTCGTTGTAGGTCTGGATGTCACCCGACCAGCGCGGGACGTTCGTCTTGCCGAGCACGATGGCACCGGCCCGGCGCAGGCGGGCGACGACCGGGGCGTCGGCGACCGGGACATGGTCCGCCAGCTCGGATGCTCCCCCCGTTGAGCGCATGCCGGCGACCTCGATGGCGTCCTTGATGGTGACGGGCACCCCGTGCAAGGGGGGCAGGTGGTCGCCACGGGCCGTCGCTTTGTCCGCATCAGAAGCCGCGTCGAGGGCTCTCTCGGCGTCGAGGGTGACCACCGCGTTGAGCGACGGGTTGAGGCGTTCGATCCTGGAGAGGTACTCCTCGAGCAGCTCACGGCTGGAGATCTCCCGGTCGCCGATCATTGCGGCCAGCCGGGAGGCGGGCAGCAGGGCGTTCACCCGAACAGCACCCCCGGGTTCATCAGGCCGTCCGGGTCGACGGCGCCCTTCAGCCGGCGCATCAGCCCCAGCTCGGCGGGGGAGCGGGCCAGGTGCAGCCAGCGGGCCTTGGCCCGGCCGATCCCGTGCTCGGCGCTGATCGAGCCGTCCATCGACGCCACAAGCTCGAGCACCGCTTCGTCGACGGTCTCGTCGGCGGGCGGCGGGCCGACGACGTTGACGTGCAGGTTGCCGTCGCCGACGTGGCCGAAGAGGGTCAGCCGGGAGTCGGGCGCCGCCGCTTGGACCGCCTTGCGCACCGCCGTCTCGAAGTCGGCGAGACGCCCCAGGGGCAATGTCACGTCGAGCTTGTGCGGCACTCCGAGGGAGGAGATCGCCTCGGTGTGCCGTTCCCGGTAGGCCCACAGCCGCTCGCAGCCGGAGGGGTCGGCGGCGACGGCGGTGGCGGCGTCGTCCACACCGGCGTCCCCGAGCGCCGCGAAGAGCGCCGGGGCGGGGTCCTCCATCGCTGCGCATTCGAGCAGTAGGTACACCGGGGTGTCGACGGGGAACGGCCGGGGCAGGCCGGCGTGGGCGCACACCAGGTCCACGCCGTCGGCGTAGAACACCTCGGCGGCCTGCAGGCCTTCGACGCGGCGGCGTACGCCGTCGACGGCCGCGACTGCATCAGCCGTGGAGCCCAACCCCAGCAGGGCGACGACCCGCTCGGGGTGGCCGGGCACCAGCCTGAGTCGTGCCGCGGTGACCACGGCGAGGGTCCCCTCCGATCCGACGAGGAGCTGGGAGAGGTCGTAGCCGGTGTTGTCCTTGACCAGCCCTGACAGGCGCGAGACGACCGACCCGTCGGGCAGCACCGCTTCGAGGCCGACGACCTGGGAGCGCATCGGCCCATAGCGCATGACGTGCAGCCCGCCGGCGTTGGTGGCGACCATCCCGCCGACGGTGGCCGAGTCGCGCGCGGCGAGGTCGACAGGGAACGACAGCCCGGCGTGGGCGGCGTGTCGCTGGAGGCGGGCGAGCGTGACGCCGGCGCCGGCGGTCACCTGGGCCGCCGCGTTGTCCACCTCGCCGAGGGTGTCGAGGCGGGTGGTCGACACGATGACCGGCGGCCCGGGAGGGCCGGTGGTGCGGGGGGTTGGGGCTGGGACGGCTCCTCCGACCAGGCCGGTGTTGCCGCCTTGGGTGACGACCGCCACCCCAGCGCCGGCGCAGGCGTACACCACCGCTGCAACCTCCTCCGTGGAGCCGGGCCGCACGACGAGGAGCGCCGGGCCGGAGAAGCGGCGGGTCCAGTCCGTCTCGAAAGGCGCCCTGGTGTCGGGGTCGGAGAGGACGTGGGCGTTTCCCACCAGCGTGCGGAGGTCGTCGACGAGCGGCATCTGCCCCATGTTCTACGCCACTCGGGGGCCGGCCAGCACGCCCCGACTCGCGCCACTACGATGTATTGTGGTCACTTATGTATGTATATGATGCATAATCGCGCACAATAGAGCGAGAGGGCCCCGGTGGGGGGCCTCGGCGACGGCTCGAGGAGGCGCCCGGGACGTACGACCGTTGCAGGACCCCGGCGACTTCAGGAGGCGCCCTGGCGGCACTCGGGGCCAGAGCGCTGTCCCAGTTGTGGCAGGCTCGGGCCCGTGACCGACCCGCAGCGGGTGACCATCCGCATATCGGGCGGCGTGGCCGACGTCCGGCTCAACCGCCCAGAGAAGCTCAACGCACTCGACCATTCGATGTTCGAGGCCCTTGTCGCGGCCGGCGAGCGCCTCGCCGGGGAGCGGGGCGTGCGGGCGGTGGTGCTGTCGGGAGAGGGCCGGGCGTTCTGCGCCGGGCTCGACTTCGAGGCTTTCGCGGCGATGGCCGAGGAGGCGCGAGCCGGCGGGGCCGGCGAGGCGCGAGCCGGCGGGGCCGGCGGGGAGCGAGCCGGCGGGGCCGGCGGGGAGCGAGCCGGCAGGGCCGGCGGGGAGCATGCGGGCGGGGTGCGGGCTCTCGGGGAGAGGCCACCCGGCCGCCCGGCCAACCTGGGCCAGCAGGCGGCTTACACCTGGACGGAGCTGCCTGTCCCGGTCATAGCGGCGGTGCACGGTGTGGCGCTGGGCGGTGGTCTGCAGATCGCCCTGGGTGCCGACCTGCGGGTCGTCGCGCCCGACGCCAAGCTGTCGGTGCGGGAGATCCGCTGGGGGCTGGTTCCGGACATGACCGGCACCCAGGTGCTCCCCCGCCTCGTTCCTCTCGACGTCGCCAAGGAGCTCACCTGGACCGGGCGGATGGTGTCGGGCGAGGAGGCGGCGGCCATGGGGCTCGCCACCAGGGTCGCAACCAACCCCCGCGAGGCGGCGATGGCGCTCGCCGCCGACATCGCCGGCCGCAGCCCGCACGCGGTCCGGGCCGCGAAACGGCTGCTCAACCAGTCGGGTCAGGTGGACCTCGCCCGCCAGCTGCTCGACGAGTCCAAGGAGATCGGCGCCCTGATCGGCAGCCCCAACCAGGCGGAGGCGGTGCGCGCATGGTTCGAGAAGCGCGAGCCGGTCTTCACCGACCCCTGACCCCAGACACAAACCTTCGCACCGGCTCACCGCAAACACACGCCCAAACCGGCCCGCGCCGTGAACGGTTTTCGCCGTGCGTTTGGGTAGATTCGGGGCGTGACCGAAGTTCTCTCCACCGAACCCGAGGAGGCGGTCGCCGCCCTGCGGCGCCAGCTGGAAGGCCGATCGTCCGTCGCGGCTTCGATCGTGCAGGACGGGCTGCTCGACCTATGGGGCGCCCTGCCCGAAGGCGACAGCCGGGCGTTCGTCGAGAGCTGGCTCACCGAGACGCTCGAACGCAACCTCTACGCCGCCGAGGACGTCGACGCCCGTCTCGACGCCGTCCTCGCCAACGTGAACTGACAGCCGACACAGCGAACCCGAACCGACACAGCGAACCCGAAGGGATACGTGTCTTGGCCTCGAAACAGAACGTCACCTTCCCCAGCAACGGCGGCGAAGCCCACGGCTATCTCGCCACCCCGCCGGCAGGGCGGGGGCCTGGCCTGGTGGTCATCCAAGAGTGGTGGGGCCTCACCGACCACATCGCCAGCCTGGTCGACCGCTTCGCCTCCGAGGGCTTCGTCGCCCTGGCCCCCGACCTCTACGGCGGCAGGACAACCCACGACGCCGACGAGGCGGGCCGCCTCATGCAGCAGCTGCCCGTCGAGCAGGCCAGCCGGGATCTCGGCGGCGCCGTCGCCTACCTGCTCGGCCGCGACGACGTGGAAGGGGAGCGGGTAGGGGCGGTGGGCTTCTGCATGGGCGGCGCCTTCGTGTTGACCCTCGCCGCCCAGCAGGGGGAGCGGGTCGGGGCGGCCGTCCCGTTCTACCCGGTGGGGCCCATGCCCGACGACTACTCGGGGATGAAAGCGGCGGTGCTCGTGCAGTGGGCGGACAAAGACGACTTCCAGCAGCCCGGCGCCGCCGAGGAGCTGGCGGCGAAGATCAAGGCCGGCACCGGGCGCGACCCCGAAGTGGCCCACTACGGCGCCGGCCACGCCTTCCTCAACGACGAGAACCGCCTCGGAACCTACGACCCCGCCCAGGCGAAGCTGGCGTGGGACCGGACGGTGGCTTTCCTTCGCGACAACCTGCGGTAGCTACCTCGCCCTGGTCGACCACCTGCCCGATTCATAGCTCAGACAAAGGGAAAGCCCGAAGGTCTCCGAAAGGCTCGCCTCGGTGAGAGCCTCGCCGAGCGGCCCCGAGGCCACCACCGAGCCGGCCCTCAACAACAGCACGTGGGTGAAGCCGTCGGGAATCTCCTCGACGTGGTGGGTGATCATCACGGTGGTGGGATGCTCGGGCCGACGGGCCAGGCGGGCCAGGTAGGCGACGAGCCGCTCGCGCCCGCCCACGTCCAGCCCGGCGGCCGGCTCGTCGAGGAGAAGCAGCTCCGGCTCGGAGATCAGTGCTCTCGCCAGGAGCACCTGCTGGCGTTCCCCGTCGGAGAGGACACCGAAGGGCCGGTCGGCGATGGCGGCGAACCCCGCCTCGGCCAGCAAGCGGCGCGCCTTGGCCCGCTCGGCGGGGCTGTAGGACGCCCACCACGGCTCGAGCGCCCCCCGGCAGCCGGCGACGACAACGTCGGCCGCCGCGAGACCCCCCACCATCTTCTTCGCCAGGGCGCTGGAGGTGATCCCGATCCGACGGCGCAGGCGACGCACGTCCGTCCTCCCCAGGCGGGCTCCGAGGACCTCGACCGTCCCCCGGGTGGGGTGCAGGTAGCCCGATGCCAGCTCGAAGAGGGTCGTCTTGCCCGACCCGTTCGGCCCGAGCACCACCCAACGTTCGCCGTCGCCCACCTCCCAGTCCACCCCGCAGAGCACTGTCACGGCGCTGCTCGGGTCCCCCGGCGGGACGGGCGGGCGGTCCAGGTTCACGTCGTCGAAGCGCAGGGCGGCGGGGGGGATAGGCACGGGGGGCGAAGGTACCCTCGGGTATGCCCTCTCCGTCGGGGACTCTCGCCGCCCGCCTCGCCCCCGCCTTCGACGCCGTGTCGCCGGGGGCGGACCCTGTGCTGCGCCCCTCCGCGCTCGACGGCGTCGACTTCCAGGCCAACGGCGCCCTCGCCGCTGCCAAGAGGCTCGGCCGCGCGCCGGCGGAGGTCGCCGCCGAGGTGGTCGCCGCCGCCGACCTGACGGGCGTGTGCCGGTCGGTGTCGGTCGCCGCCCAGGGGTTCATCAACCTGACCCTCTCGGAGGAGTGGATCGCCTCCCAGGTGGCCGAGCTGGCCGGCGATCCCCGTCTCGGCGTTCCCCTGGCGCCCGAACCGCAGACGGTCGTCGTCGACTACTCGGGGCCGAACGTCGCCAAGGAGATGCACGCCGGCCACCTGCGCACGACAGTGATCGGCGACGCCATCTGCCGGCTCCTCGAGCACGCCGGCCACCGGGTGGTGCGCGAAAACCACGTCGGCGACTGGGGCACCCAGTTCGGCATGCTCATCGAGCACCTCGTCGACGTGGGCGAGGAGGAGGCGGCCCACGAGCTGTCCGTCGGCGACCTCGACACGTTCTACCGCCAGGCGCGCGCCGCCTTCGACGCCTCCGAGCAGTTCAAGGAGCGCAGCCGCAAACGGGTCGTCGACCTCCAGTCGGGGGATCCCGAGACTCTGCGCCTGTGGCGGATCCTGGTCGACCAGAGCGTCGCCTACTTCCAGGAGGTGTACGACAAGCTGGGCGTCACCCTCACCCCCGAAGACGTGGTGGGGGAGAGCTTCTACAACGACGCCCTCCCCGCCGTCGTCGACGAGCTCGCCGAGGCGGGCCTTCTCGTGGAGAGCGACGGGGCGCTGTGCGTCTTCCCGCCGGGTTTCGCCGGGCGCGACGGCGAGCCGCTGCCGCTGATCGTCCGCAAGTCCGACGGGGGCTTCGGCTACGCGGCGACCGACCTGGCCGCCCTGCGGGACCGCTTCGGGCGCCTCGGCGCCGACCTGGCCCTCTACGTGGTCGGCGCCCCCCAGGCGCAGCACCTGGCCATGTGCTTCGCGGTGGCGAACATGGCCGGCTGGCTGCCGTCGCCGGAGCGAGCGGTGCACGTGCCGTTCGGCAACATGCTCGGAGCCGACCGCAAGATGTTCAAGACCCGCTCGGGGGAGACCGTGAAGCTGGTCGACCTGCTCGACGAGGCGGTCGCCCGGGCGGCGGCCGTTGTCGCCGGACACGGCGACCTCAGCGGCGATGAGGCGGGCGAAGTGGCCCGCATGGTCGGCATCGGGGCGGTCAAGTACGCCGACCTGTCCACCGACCGGGTCAAGGACTACGTCTTCGACTGGGACAGGATGCTCAGCTTCGACGGCAACACCGGGCCCTATCTGCAATACGCCCGGGTCCGCTGCCTGTCCATCTTCCGCCGGGCGTCCCTCGACCCGGCGACGCATCTCGGGGCCGCCCCGCCCGTGGTGCTCGGAGAGCCGGCCGAACGGGACCTCGCCCTGGCGCTGCTCCAGCTGCCAGACGCCGTCGAGGCCACCATAGGGTCGTGGAGCCCGCACCGGCTGTGCGCCTACCTGTTCGACCTCGCCGGGCTGTACACGGCGTTCTTCGAGAGCTGCCCGGTGCTGCGGGCACCCGATCCCGCGGTGCGCGACAGCAGGCTGCTGCTGTGCGCCCTGACCGCCGAGGTGCTAGGCCGCGGCCTGACGCTCCTCGGGATAGAGACCCCGGAGCGCATGTGAGCGGCGGGGTGAGGGTGGAGCGCGTCAGGCG
>DATGKR010000101.1:0-3123 GCA_035294565.1 Acidimicrobiales bacterium
GGGGCCCCTCCCCGCTTCCCGGTGCGGTCACGGGAGGGTGCGGCCGGCGTGGACGTCCCGCGGCGGTCCAGGGGCACGGGCCAGATCATCCCATGGGCGGCCCGCCAGCGGCAACTTGCGCGTCCCCGCACGCTTCTCCCACTGGGGTGACGAGTCGCTGTGGAGCCCCACGCCCCGGCTCAACCGGCCGCCGCCTTGGCGATCTCCTCCCATGCCAGTCGCCCCGCGCGCAACAGCTTCAAGACGTCACCGGTGGCGTCGACAACGGTCGAGGGCGACTGGTCGCATCGCCCGCCGTCGAGCACCAGGTCCACGCCCGGAAGCTGTTCGACGACCTCTGCGGCGGTGGTGGCCGGCGGTCTTCCATGGCGGTTGGCGCTGGTGGTCGCGTAAGGGCCGTACTCGCGGCAGAGGGCTAGCGGCACGGGATGATCGGGGCAGCGCAGCCCGATCGTGGCGTCCTCCTCCCCCAGGTCGGCTGCGAGGTCGGTGCGCCGGGGAACCACAATGGTGAGCGGACCAGGCCAGAAGGCCTCCATCAACCGCCGGGCCTGATCGTGCAGCCCGGTGACGAGGTCGAGAGCCTGGTCGGGACCAGCAACGAAGACCGGCAGCTCCACGCTGCGGGGTCTGCCCTTCAGACGGAACAGCCGGTCTGACGCCCCCGAACGCCAGGGGTCGGCGGCCAGGCCGTACACGGTGTCGGTCGGGACGCCGATGATGTCCCCTCCTTGCAGCGCCTCGACCCCCGCCGCGAGGGCAGCAGGGGGGGGCGGGTCGCCCCGGACGTCGACGATCACCGCCACGACAGCCTCGCAGTCGCACCCTGCAAGCGTGGGCGGCAGGCGGCCGCCGACCGGGCCAGGAGCATGCGATCCCTCCCCGCCAGGTCCGTGCGGACCTCCACATCGACATACCCGAGCCGGGAGGCCAGGGCGGCCATGCCCGGGGCTTGGTGGGGAGCCGTCTCGACGACCAGTCCGCCGCCCGGCCTCAACCACGACCGCGCCCCCCCCACCACCGTTTCGATGGCCTCCGTGCCGGTATCGCCGGCGATCAACGCCATCGCCGGCTCCCAGTCGCGGACCTCAGGGTCGAGGGCCTCCGCCTCTGACGCGGCGACGTATGGCGGGTTCGACACGACTAGGTCGACGTCTCCCCTCAAAGCTTCGGGCAGGGCCTCCCACCAGTCCCCGGCCAAGAAGCGGATCGTGCCGGTCGGGTCGTTGGAGCGGGCAACCTCGAGGGCGTGATCAGAGAGGTCTGTCGCCCATACTCGCGTTCGTGGCCGCTCGGAGGCGATCGAGACGGCTATTGCCCCCGATCCTGTGCCGAGATCGACGACCGTCGCTTCCGGGCGGCCCGTTCGGTCCAGCATCTCCAGCGCCGCATCGACCAGCTGCTCGGTCTCGGGGCGAGGGATGAGCACGCGGCGGTCGACGGCCAGCTCCAGGCGACGGAAACCCCAAGAGCCGAGGATGTACTGAAGGGGCTCCCCGTTCAGACGGCGCTCGACCATTGCGGCGAGCGTCCGCGCCGGATCGGGGGCGCGCGACGCCGCCTCCGCCATCCAGCGGGCCTCCCTCGGGTTGCCGATCCGGCGGGCCGCTTCCCTGACCTGTGCGGCACCTATCTCCTCGGCTGCGCCAATCCAGCCGGCGCCGCCCCCGCCGGCGGCCGGCGCAAGGCCCCGAGCGCGGCTCATCGAGGCTCGACAGCGAGCTGGCGTGCCCGCTCCCAGGCCATGAGGGCTTCGATCAGCTCGTCGAGCTCTCCGAGCATGATCTTGTCGAGCTTGTAGAGGGTGAGGCCGATGCGATGGTCGGTCACCCGGTTCTCCTTGTAGTTGTAGGTGCGGATCTTCTCCGATCGTCCTCCTCCGCGCACTTGGCTCCGGCGGGCGTTGGAAGCCTCCTCGGCGTGGCGGTCCTGCTCGGCCTTGAGAAGCCGGGCCCTCAGCACCTGCATCGCCTTCGCCCGGTTCTGGATCTGGCTCTTCTCGTCCTGCATGGACACCACGATCCCCGTCGGCAAGTGGGTGATCCTCACCGCCGAGTCGGTCGTGTTGACCGACTGGCCCCCGGGACCCGTCGAGCGGTAGACGTCGATTTTCAAGTCCTTCTCGTCGATCCGCACGTCCACTTCCTCGGCCTCGGGCAGGACGGTGACCGTGGCACTCGAGGTGTGCACGCGGCCCTGCGACTCGGTCACCGGCACCCGCTGCACGCGATGGGGGCCTCCCTCGTTCTTGAGGTGCGCCCAGGCGGCATCGCCTTTGACCATGAAGGTGACCTGGTTGTAGCCGCCCATGTCGGACGGATCGCGGTCCATCACCTCGAAACCGAATCCTCGCCGCTCGGCGTAGCGCGAGTACATCTCGAACAGGTCGCGTGCGAAGAGGTTCGCCTCCTCCCCCCCCTCGGCCCCCCGAATCTCCACGATCACGTTCTTGCCGTCGTTGGGGTCCTTGGGCAGCAGAAGGACCTTGAGCCGCTCGTCGAGCTCCGCCAAGTGCGCCTCGACGTTGTCCATCTCCTCCCGGATGGCATCCCTGTCCTCACCGCTCGCCTCCGAGAGCATCTCCCGAGCCGCCTGCAGGTCACCCTGCGCGGCCCGCTGCTCCCTCAGGGCTTCGATGACCGGCTCGAGCTCTTTGTGGCGTCGCGACACGTCCCGGAGCCGCTTGGGGTCGCTGGCGATCGAAGGGTCTGACAGCTCGCGAAGGACCGCCTCGTATTCGCTCTCCAGGTCTGCGAGGCGTTCCAGCATGGCTTCCCAGCGTAGGGGGTCCGAAGGGTTGGTCTCTCCGTGGGGGCGCGCCGTGGCCCGGGACTGCGCCGGTCGCCCCCCGCCGGCGACCGCTTCAGTAGAGCCGCCCCCCGCCGGCGGCCGCTTCAGTAGAGCCGCCCCCGCCGGCGGCCGTTTCAGTAGAGCCGCCCCCCGCCGGCGACCGTTTCAGTTCAGCAGGAGGGGACATTTCCCTAACTGTCCACTGCCCATGCCCCGGAAGGCGTCGTCTGGACTATTAGGGCGAATATTTTGACCAAAGTGTCCATAGCCCGGTCACCACAGCCGCGGCAGTGGACACTTCGGCAGAAAACCGGTTCGGGAGCCCGAGACGGC
>DATGKR010000102.1:0-11495 GCA_035294565.1 Acidimicrobiales bacterium
CCCGGGTCGTTCGGGAGACACCTGTCCGAGGCGCGCCGCCTGGGGGTGCCGGTGCGGGTGGTCCGTTCGCCCGAACTGGCCTGGGACGTCGACCTGCCCGAGGATCTCACCGGCATGCGCCGCTGACCAGATGCCCGGCCCGGCGGCCGGACCCTGGTCTGCGCCTCTCCCGTTCTTGTCGTCAGCCTTTCCTCGCGCCGGTGCGGCGGAGGCCGGCGCTGCCCTGCGACGAGGCCCTCGATGCACCCCGCTTGCCCGTTGAAGCAGACACCGTCCTGCCGGCGGCGCCGCCCTTCGAGGCCGGGAGGGCCGCCGATCGCTTCTTCGCCGCGGCCTTCTTCGCGGGAGCCTTCCTGGCAGGCGCCTTGACCGCCGCCTTCTTCGTCGCGGCCTTCTTCGCGGGAGCCTTCCTGGAAGGCGCCTTGACCGCCGCCTTCTTCGCCGGCGCCTTGCGGGTAGCCGCGGCGCTGGTCTTTCGCGCCGCGGCTACGGTCCGCTTGGTGGCCGCCTTGCCGGCGGCGGCCTTCTTCTGCGCCGCCTTCTTGGCGGTCGCTCCAGTGGCGGTCGCCTTCTTGCGGGTGGGCGCCGCCTTCGCAGGGCTCATGAGCGGGTGTTCGCTCAGCGCTTCTTGGCGGATTTCGCCGCCTTGGCAGCCTTCTTCGCCGGCGCCTTCTTCGCCGGCGCCGCCTTCTTGGCCGATGCCTTCTTGGTGGCGGCCTTCTTCGCGGCCGCGGCCTTGCCCCTCGAATTGAGGGTCTGCTTGAAGGCGGCGGCGGGCTTGAACGCCACGGTCCTAGAAGCAGGCACCCTCACTGTCGCCTGGGTCTGAGGGTTGCGCGCGATGCGAGCAGCCCTGGACCGGGGCTCGAAGGAGCCGAAACCGAAGATGGAAACGCGGTTGCCGGATTTGATCTCCGAGATGATCGACTCGGTCACCGCCTCGACCGCGGCCTCCGACCGCTTCTTGTCGAGGCCCGTGATCGAGGCCACTCTCTCGGCTAGCTCTGTTCTGTTCACCGCCACCTCCTGGGCGTGTTCGGGGAAGTTCCCTGATATACAAGAGGTTTCTGCGCCTCAGGTCAAGCATTTCCCTTGTACGGCAAGGGATTTCATCCTCCACGCTGGCTTCCCGAAGAGGCTTGCGCTGGCCGAAACCCTTGTGGCTGCTAGCAATTGCGGTTCCGCTGTCGCCCACGCCACAGCTTCCCGGGTTTCGTGCCCGGGCAGCCGCTCGCCCCTGCAGGCGGGGTAAGGTCCGCCTCGTGGCCGTCTCCGGACCCCGCCATGCGAGCCGCTTCGAGGCTTCCCGCTCCTGAGACCGTGGGCACACGCGACGGTGGTTGGAGGCAGCCGATGCTGGCGCAGCCGCTGCGCTGGCCCGCCGAGGCGCACGTCCTCCGCGACGGCGACTGGGTGTTCGAGCGCAAGCTTGACGGCCTGCGCGGCCTGGCGGTCAGAAACGGCGGGGCCGTGGAACTGTGGTCGCGCAACCACCTCCCCTTCCACCACCGTTTCCCAGCGATAGTCGCGGCACTCGGGGCGCTCGGCGCCCCCTCGTTCGTGATGGACGGTGAGATCGTCGCCGAGCGCGGCGCAGCGACGGGTTTCACCCTCCTCCAACGCGGAGGCGAAGGGGTGGTGACGGCCTACGTGGCTTTCGACCTGCTTTCCCTGCTCGGCCGGGAAACGACCGGCCTTCCGCTCCGTGAGCGGCGCGACCTGCTCACCCGGCTGCTGCAAGGCGCGCCGGCCGGGCTGCGCCTCGCCGAACGCCTCGAGGGCGACCCCGGCGAGCTGCTCCGCGCCGCCTGCGAGTCGGGCTGGGAGGGCCTGGTCGCCAAAAGGGCCGACAGCGCCTACCGCTCCGGCAGGTCAGGAGACTGGCGTAAGCTCAAGTGCTCGGCGCGCCAGGAGGTGGTCATAGGGGGGTGGACCGACCCCTCGGGGGTCCGCTCGGGATTCGGAGCGCTCCTCTGCGGCTACTACGAGAGCGGCCGGCTGCTCTACGCCGGCAAGGTCGGCACCGGCTTCGACGAGGCGACCCTGCGGGGATTGCACGCCGCGTTGCAGTCCATCGGCACCCCCGACTGCCCTTTCGCCGACGCCCCGCGAGCGAAAGGCGTCCACTGGGTGCGGCCGGTGCTGGTGGCCGAGGTGGAATTCAGCGAGTGGACCGCCGACGGGCGGATGCGCCACCCCCGTTTCCTCGGTCTGCGGCCCGACAAGGAGCCGTCCCAGGTGTACCGGGAGCAGCCCCGCTGAACCGCTAATCTGCCCGGTCGTGCGCAGGCGACGGAACCGACGCGCGCCCGACCAGCAGGGGGGCGCCGGTCCCGTCCTGATCGTCTCGGCCAGCATGGGTGCCGGCCACGACGGGGCCGCCAGGAACCTCGCGGAGAGGCTCCAGTCGCTCGGCCACGCCGTCGAGGTCCGCGACTTCCTGACCAGCGGGCCGCTGCGGATCGGCTCGGCTCTGCGCCGCGGCTACGAGTTCGAGCTCAAGCACGTCCCTTCGGCCTACGAGGCCACCTACCGCCTGTGGTACCGGGCGCAGTGGCTGTGCCCGGTCGTCGCCTGGCTGGTCACCTTCCTCACCAAGCGGCGGGTGCTGCGCTGGGCCCGTCGGAGCGGGGCCCGCGCGGTGGTCTCCACCTACCCGCTCGCCACCCTGTGCCTGGGCCGGCTCCGGCGATCCGGGCGCCTGACGGTGCCGGTGGTCAACTTCATCACCGATTTCGGGGTCCACCCGCTGTGGGTTCACAAGGGCGTCGACCTCAACCTCGCCGTGCACGACACGCCGGCGGAGCACGCCGCAGCGAGGTCCGGGCGGCGGACGCTCGCGTGCGGCCCGGCGGTGTCGCCGCTGTTCGACCCCGAGTGCCTGCCCGCGCGCCAAACGGCCCGGGCGGCGCTGGGCCTCGGCGACGACCAGCGCGCCGTGCTCATCGTCGCCGGCTCGTGGGGTGTCGGCAACCTCACCGCCACCTGGGAGGCGATCTCGGCGAGCGGCCGTTTCGTACCGGTCGTGGTCTGCGGGCGCGACGAGCACCTGAAGCGGGTGATGGACGACCTCGCCGCACGAAACGGGACCGAGTCGGTGGTGCTCGGATGGACCGACTGGATGCCGACGCTGATGGCCGCATGTGACGCGCTCGTGGAGAACGCGGGCGGCCTGACCTCCCTGGAGGCGATGCGCGCCGGGCTGCCCGTCGTCAGCTTCGACCCGATCGCCGGCCACGGCAAGGAGAACACGGCGGCCATGCACGCCGCCGGCGTCGCGCGCCTGGCCGCAGACCGCCCCGGGCTCGTCGCGGCCCTGGACGAGCTGACCCGGCCCGGCCCGGCCCGCTCGGCCCAGGTCGACGCGGCGGCCGCGATCTTCCGGGAAGACCCGGGCGAGCTGGTAGCGGGCCTGGTGGGCGCGACCGCCGGGCAGCCCCTGCCGGCCCGCCGGCGAGCAGGTCTGGCGGTGCGCCTCGCGGTCGGAGCCACCGCCTTCGCCGTTCTCGGGTGGACCGGCCTCACCACAGGCGTGGCCATGGCCACCGAGGCGGGCGCGGGCGTGGCCACTCCCGCCCCCGTCCCGACTTCGGTGGTCTACGTCGGGGTGCGCCTGGACGCAGAGGAGTTGGCCGACCCCGCGGTCGTGAGCCGCCTGAAGCAGGTGGACGCAGCCGCGGTCGTAGACGGCGAGACCGCCGAATCCGAGCCCGCCGCCCTTCGCGCCCTGGTCCAGCGCGGGGTCAGCCTGGCGAGCGGAGGCGTCGGAGAAGACGTCCCCGGCGGCAGCAGCGACCTTCCGTGGGTGCGCGCCTGGAGCGACGCCAGAGCCGGCGAGGAGCTGTCGCAGCTGGCGGGCACCCCCGTCAACGTCTCGGTGCCCGGCCGCCGCCTGACGGCCTGGGACCTGATCGAGTCCAGCCACGCACACGTGTCCCTGGTGGTGCCAGATCACATCGTCGACGCGAGCGCACCCCCGGTTGCCCCTCTGCACGTGGCGCCCCGCGGCGTTTACCTGGTGAACGGCCTGCAGGCGACGCCCGACGAGCTGCTCGCCAGCCTTTCGGAGCTCCAGGAGAGCGCCGCGGCGGAGGGTCTCGCCGTCGAGCCGCTGTCGCTGCTGTCGTGAAGCCCGCGACGGCAGCGGCGGGGGCTGCGGCGCTGACCGCGGGAGCCGCCTTCGTCCACTTCGTCCCGGGTGTCGTGTTCTGGAGGGCCGCGCGCTGGCGCCTCTTGCCCCGCCTGTCAGGCGTGGGGAGGCCCGAGCACGTGGCGCTCACCTTCGACGACGGGCCGGACCCGGCTTCGACGCCACTCTTCCTCGACACCCTCGACATCCTCGGCTGGAAGGCGACGTTCTTCTGCCTCGGCGAGCAGGCCCGCCGGTCGCCGTCGCTCGTGCGCGAGCTGGTCGGGCGCGGGCACGAGGTCGGAGTCCACGGAGACAGCCACAAGAGCCAGCTGCTCAGGAGCGCCCCTGCAGTGATCAAAGACGTTGCCCGGGCCCGCGCCTGCCTGGAGGACATCACCGGCCGAGCCGTCGGATGGTTCCGCCCGCCGTACGGGGCGGTCTCGCTGTCCACGCTCGCCGCCGCCAGGACGAACGACCTCAGGCTGGTGCTGTGGACCACGTGGGGCCGCGACTGGGAAGAGCGAGCCACCGGCGAGACGGTGGCCGCGACGCTGCGCAAGACCTTCGTACCCGGGGCAACGGTGCTCCTGCACGACTCAGATCTGACCTCCGCCCCGGGCAGCTGGCAGGCGACCCTCGACGCGCTGCCGCTCGCAGCCGGGGATTGGAGGAGCAGACGCCTCACGGTGGGAACCCTCGGTGAGCACTTCGGCTGAGGGTTCGGCCGGCTCGACCTCGAGCGACCCGCTCAGGGTTGTGGAGACGTGGGACCATCCAGCGGCCGCCGGCCTGCGGACGGCGTCGTCCGAGCGGACCGCCGGCCCCGCCGGGCGGGTGTTCCCCTGGGCGTCGGTGACCAAGGTCCTGACCTCGGTCGCCGTGTGGGTGGCGGTCGAGGAGGGCACCGTCGCATGGGAGGACCCCGTCGGTCCCCCCGGGTCGACCCTCGCCCACCTGCTCGCCCACGCCTCGGGTCTCTCCCCTGACGGCGGGTCGGTGCTGAGCGCCCCCGGGCGGCGGAGGATCTACTCGAACGGCGGCTTCGAGCTTGCCGCCGACCACCTGGCCGCCGCCTCGGGCATGTCCTTCCCGGCGTACCTGCGCCAAGCGGTGCTCGAACCCCTGGGCATGGCCGCGACGCTGCTCGCCGGGTCGCCGGCTTCAGGGGCGCGGGGGCCAGTCGACGACCTGCTGCGCCTCGCCGGCGAGCTGATGCGGCCGCGGCTGATCTCCCGGGTGACGTTGGACCGGGCCACGTCCGTGGCGTTCCCTGGCCTCGCCGGGGTGCTCCCCGGCTTCGGGCGCCAGGAGAACAACGACTGGGGGCTCGGAGTCGAGATCCGCGACTCCAAGGCGCCCCACTGGACAGGCGCCGCCAACTCGCCGCGCACCTTCGGGCACTTCGGCCAGGCCGGGGGCTTCGTCTGGGTCGACCCCGACGCCGGGACGGCCCTCGCCTGTCTTTCGGACCGTCCTTTCGGCGAGTGGGCGAAGGAAGCGTGGCCGCAGTTGTCCGACGCGGTTCTCACCGCTACTCGGCGGCGGCCGCCACCTCCTTGAAAGCCGCCAGGGCACGGGGTCCCCACACGGTGGCCGGACCTCCATTCATCAGCACGGCGACGCCGATGGCCTCCGCCACCTCCTCCTCGGTGGCGTCTCTCCGCGCGGCTCCGCGGGCGTGCGACGCGATGCAGCCGTCGCATTCCCGGGTGACCGCGATGGCGAGCGCGATCAGCTCCTTCACCTTGCCTGGCAGCGCGCCGTCGGCGAGAGCCGCCTTCTGCAAAGCGGCGTAGGCGCTGATCACGTCGGGCACGTGCTCCCGGAGATCTCGGACCGGCTGGCGGAGCTCGCCGAGCACCTCGTTCGGATGGATCATATCGCTCCTCGTGACGATTGGCGCCGGGTCGGGCGACGACTGGGACACCGAGAAGATACGCCAGCGGCAGCACCCGCTATCGTCCCGCCATGCCCCGACTAAACCACGAACGGCTGCCCGGCCCGGCCTCGATCATCCGCCCGGCGCGCCGGATCCGCAAGGCGGACAAGGTCGAACTGCTGGGGCGCCTCCCCCTTTTCGAGAACACCTCCAAGAAGGAGTTGGGTGCCATCTCCGACGCGATGGTGGAGGCCGAGCGCCCGGCGGGGTCCCTTCTCACCAGGGAGGGGAAAGACGGCGGCCTGATGTTCGTGATCGTCGAGGGGGAGGCCGAGGTCGTCTCCGGCGACGGAACGGTCATCGGCAGGCTCGGACGCGGCGACGTGGTCGGCGAGCTGTCGCTCATCGACGGCCGGGCGCGCTCGGCCAGCGTGAAGGCCCTCAGCGACGTGAGGATCCTCCAGCTGGCGTCCGACGACTTCTACCGGCTCGTGCAGACCTCGCCCCGCTTCGTGCGCAACCTTCTGAGGGCGCTCTCCCAGAGGGTGAGGGAGGCCGAGCAGCTGACCCTCTAGCCGGGAACGGTGGCGCCCAATGCTCAGGTCCGCGGCAGCTGGCGGGTTCGGGTCGCCGGCAGCTGCAGGGTGTCGGCGCCGTCCCCGTCGGTGCTGGGACCCCCGCCGAAGCCCTCCTCGTCGGCGAGCAGGGCAGCCACGTCCGCCTCGCCGCGCTCGGCGTCGACCATCTCGTCCATGCCGATCGGGCCGATGCTGCTGCCCGCCAGGAACTGCTTCACCAGCGCCCGGTCGCTGGTGAACATGTCGCTGGCCGGCCCGAAGCGCACCAGGCTCGACCGGTAGAGCATGCCTATGTAGTCGGCGGTGCGCCTCACCGACTCGATGTTGTGGGTGATGATGAAGAACGTGCAGCCCACCTCGTGCTGCACCTCCTTCACCAGCTCGTCGAGGTAGGCCACCCGGACCGGGTCGAGACCCGAGTCGGGCTCGTCGAAGAACACGATCTCGGGGTCGAGGATCAAGGCGCGGGCGAGACCCGCTCGCTTGCGCATACCCCCCGAGATCTCGCCGGGAAGCTTGTCGAGGTGGGCGACCATGCCCACCATCTCCGCCTTCTCCAGCACGAGTGCCTTGATCTCCTTCTCGCTCTTGTCGGTGTGCTCGCGCAGCGGGAAGGCGATGTTGTCGAAGATGCTCATCGAGCCGAACAGGGCTCCGTCCTGGAAGAGGACGCCGAACTTGCGCCTGATGCGCAGCATGTCCTTGTGGCGGATGCCGACGATCGGCTCCCCGTCGATGTAGATCTGACCCTCCTCGGGCCGCAGGAGGCCGATGATGTTCTTCAGCAGCACCGATTTGCCGGTGCCCGACGGCCCGAGCACCGCGGTGATCTTCCCGCGGGGAACGTCGAAGGTGACGTCCTTGAGCACGGTGTGGCTGCCGAAGCGCTTGGTGACGTGGCGGAGGGCTATGACCGCGTCCCCGCCCCGGGCCGGCGGGTCGTCGATGGCGGGTCGGTGGTCGGTCGCGGTCATGGCTCCGTCGGCCACCCTACAGTGGATGGTTTGAGGTGACCAACGTCATGTGGTTGGCTCTTCGGCTGGTGACCACCTCCTGCACTACCACGTCACAGAAAGGCACGTCACAGAAGGGATGGATGCCCGCATGACCGCCAGCCGCGCCGGGCGGCGAGACCTCCCGGACTCGAGCGTCTCCCCCACAGGACCCAAGCTGTAGCCTTGCGACGGGCTCTGAGCTGGGGAGAGCGCCGGTGAGCACGATCGAGCCGCGCGAGGCGACCCCCGTACGCGCGCCTTTGGAACCGGTCGGGCAGCGTCGCGCCGAGGCCCTCCTGCGCCTGGCCGCAAGGGGCCTCGACAGCGTCGAGCAGTCCGCTGTCGACGGGTTCCGGTCGTTCGGCGCGCTGATCGCCCTCGTCCTCGATACTGTCATCGCAACTGTCGATGCTGTCGTCCACCGCAGGTTCTCCTACGCCGAGTTCTTCGAGCAGGCGTGGTTCCTCGTCTCGGTGTCGCTCCTCCCGACCCTGCTCATCGCGTTGCCCTTCGGCCTCGTGCTCGTCCTCGAGGTCGGCACGCTGGCGAACCAGATAGGTGCCCCCTCGTTCGTCGGCGCCGTCGACGCGGTCGGCACGGTGCGCGAGGCGGCGCCGGTGATAGTGGCCATCGTCCTCGCCGGGGCCGGCGGATCGGCTGTGTGCGCCGACCTCGGCGCCCGGACCATCCGCGACGAGATCGCCGCCATGCAGGTGATGGGCATAGACGAGGTGGAGCGGCTCGTCGCCCCCCGGATGTTCGCCATGGTCGTCGTATCGGTGCTGCTCAACGGGATCGTCGCCATGGCCGGCATCATCTCCGGCTACCTGGCGGACATCACCGTGCTGCACGGTACCGCCGGCGGCTTCCTCGACTCGTTCACGACCTTCGCCCAGCCCCAGGACATCATCGAGTCGGAGCTCAAGGCTGTCGTGTTCGGCGTGCTCGCCGCGATCGTCGCCTCCTACAAGGGCCTCTCTGTGCGCAGAGGGCCCGCCGGGGTCGGCGAGGCCGTCAACCAGTCGGTCGTCGTAACAGGGATCTTCCTGTTCGTCGTGAACCTGATCCTCACCGAGATCTTCCTGATCCTCGTCCCCCCGCCGTTCGTCTGATGGCCGCCCCCTCATCTCTGCTCCGAAGCGCCGGGGGACGGACCACCCGCATCGCCGCCAGCGGCGTCGGCCAGCTCGTGATGTTCGGCGACCTGCTGCTCTTCGTCCTCCAAGCGCTCGGCAGCGTTCCCCTGGTCCTGCGCCGATACCGCAAGGAGTACACGCGGCTCGTCGGCGAGATCACCTTCGGCAGCCGGATCCTCGCCGTGGTCGCCAGCACAGTGGTGGTGGCAGCCCTGCTCTCCGCCGTCGTAGGCGTCCAGCTGGCCCTGGAGGGCTACCAGGCCCTCGACATCATCGGTCTCGGGCCGCTCGCCGGCTACCTGTCGGCCTTCGCCAACACCCGGGAACTAACACCTTTACTGACAGCATTTGGGCTCGCCGCCCAGATGGGCTGCCGCTTCACCAGCGAGCTCGGCGCCATGCGGGTCACCGACGAGATCGACGCGCTCGAGGTGATGAGCGTCCCCTCCCTCGCCTACCTGGTGACGACGCGGATGCTCGCCGCTCTCACCATCGCGGTCCCCCTGTACCTGGCGGCGCTCGCCGGCTCGTACCTGGCCACCCAGCTCACCGTGGTAGCGGTGGGCCACCAGGGCTCCGGCACATACCTTCACTACTTCCACGAGTTCCTCACCGCCAAGGACGTTTTCCTGTCCGTCCTCAAGGTCGTGGTCTTCGCGATCATCGTCACCGCCATCCACACCTACTACGGCTACAACGCGACCGGAGGCCCCGAGGGCGTCGGCAAGGCCGCCGGTAGGGCGATCCGCGCGAGCACCGTTTCCATCGCCGTCTCCGACATGCTCATGACGCTCCTGTTCTGGGGAACCTCTAGCGGCATCAAGGTGTCCGGGTGACCGTCCTGACCGCCGAGCGGCGGCGCTTCAGCGTCGAGGCGCTCCAACAGTCGCGCACGGCACGCGCGTTGTCGGGTGTGGTCCTCGCCGCGCTCATCTTCGGCGTCGCGTACCTGATAGTCCTCGCCTTCACCGGCAGCTTCACCAACGTCGTGCGCATCAGGGCCCAGCTGCCGGCGGGCAGCAACGCGGTGCCCATCGCCGCGCCCGTAGAGTTCCGCAACGTCACCGTGGGCAAGGTCGGCTCGGAGACGCCCGGCCCGGGCGGGAAGATCGCCGTCGAGTTCGACATATACCCCCGCTTCCTGCCCCGCATCCCCGCCGGAGTCCAAGCCCAGGTGTCGCCCCTTTCGATCTTCGGCAACCAGTACGTCGACCTGGTGCCCCCTGCCGTGGCGAGCCCGGCGCACCTCGAGCGGGGCGCGTTCATCCCCGCCTACACGGGCACCCCCTCGACGTCGCTGCAGGGCACGGTCAGCCAGCTCTACGACCTGCTGGCGGCCATCAACCCCGCCGACCTCGACGTAGCCCTCACCTCCCTCGCCACCGCCCTCCAAGGAGAAGGCAAGGCGCTCGGCCACACCCTTGCCGGCACGTCCGACTACCTGGGCGGCGCCGTGGTACCGAACCTCACGACCATCGGGTCCGACCTCCACCTGGTCCCGCCCGTGGCGTCCACCGTCACCGCCGCCACACCCGACATCCTCGGCACGCTCTCCAACACCTCGGTCACCGCCGGCACCCTGACATCCCACCAGCAGGCGCTCCGCACCCTCCTCGACGCGGGCACGGCGAGCGTGGGCCAGTTCGCAACGATCCTCCAGCAGGTGCAGACCACCCTGCCCTCCCTGCTCAACGAATCCGGCCCGCTCCTCGCCGACGTGACCCGCAACCCCGACGAGCTGGCCCAGACGCTGTCAGGCCTCACGCAGTTCGCCTCCGCCGTCGCCCAGTCGGAGTCTCACGGCCCCTTCCTCGAGGTCACCGCCAACCTGCCGGTCGCCGACATCAGCGCCGGCGTGAACGCTGCGCTCGGATACGACAACCCAGCCTCGGTGGACGCCGCCCTCGGATCACTCGTCAACCCGCCCACCTACACCTCGGCGGACTGCCCCGAGTACCCCGGGGAGGCCAACCCCTACTGCGGCTCGGGCGGCAGCCCCGATGCCACCCCGGTCGGTCCTGCCTCCTCCGCCGCCCTGGTGGCGCCCGCCAGCGCCGATCCGGCGCCTGCTCCTCGCTCGGCCGCCGCCACCGCAGGAGCTCCAAGGTCCACCGGCGGAACGCTGGACCAAGGAGCGCCGATGCCGACCAGCGGAGAGCTGGCCGCCGTCTCCGACGTCGCCGCGGCGCTGAACGGCGGGCAGCCGACGCCGGCCCCGGGCCTGGCCTGGATGGTCCTCTACCCGCTCCTCGCGTCGATGGTCTCCGGCAAGTGAACGCAAAAGCACGGGCCGACGTGATCAAGCTGGCCGTCTTCGTCGTGGTGGCCGTGCTGATCACGGTCAGCGTCGTGGCCACCCTACTCGACCTGAAGCTCGCCCAGCCGCAGAACAGCTACCGGGCCGTGTTCGCCAACGCCACCGGACTAGAGGCCGGCGACGTGGTCCGCGTGGCCGGCGTCGAGGTCGGGAAGGTCAACTCCGTCGATCTCGATCCGGCCAACCAGGCGGTGGTCGGCTTCAGCGTCGCCGCGAGCCAGCACCTGACCACCCATTCGGTTGCCTCCATCCAGTTCCAGAACCTCCTCGGCCAGCGCTACCTGCAGATCTCGCCCGGGTCGCCCGGCGGCGCCCCTCTCCGAAACGGGGCCACCCTCCCGCTCGCCAACACCCGGCCCGGCCTCGACCTGACGACCGTTTTCACCGGCTTCCAACCCCTGCTCGCCGCGCTCGCCCCGGCGCAGGTCAACGAGCTGACCGGCTCGATCATCGCAGTG
>DATGKR010000103.1:0-4489 GCA_035294565.1 Acidimicrobiales bacterium
AAAGTGTCCAGTCCCCCCCTGGTCGGGCTCCGGTAGTGGACACTTTGGCAAATCCGATCGCTGCGCCGCCCCTTCCGATAGCAGACGAGGCCCCAAGGCCGAAGAGCGCAAGACCAAGGCGAAGGGCACAAGACCAAGAGATCCCGTCCACCCCCGTGGCCGGCCGGGCGCGTAGCGCCTCAGCCGGTCATGGCGCTGCCGGCCGCGCCGGCGTAGACCTCGCAGGCGCGCCAGCAGTACCACGCGGCCACGGAGCGGTAGGGACGGAAAGCCTCCCCCAGCACAGCGAGCTCGCGCGGCGAAGGCATCGGCACGCCCCAAGCCAGCCCATACCCTCGACGCACGCCCAGGTCGCCGGTGGGCCACACGTCCAGCCGACCCAGCTGGAATAGCAGGAACATCTGGGCGGTCCACTCGCCGATGCCCCTGACAGTGGACAGCCGTGCAACGACCTCCTCGTCTGACTCCCGGGCCAGACCACGCGAGTCGAGCACGACGGTGCCGGCGAGCACCTTCTCCGCCAGGTCCGTGAGGGAGGCCGCCTTGTTGGCCGACAGTCCCACAGCACGAAGCGCGTCTGGGCTGAGAGCAAGCAAGGCGGCGGGGGTCACGTCGTCGCCCATCGCCGCGACCAGCCGGCCGTGGATGGCCGCCGCTGCCTTGCCAGCGAGCTGCTGGTAGACGATCGAGCGTACGAGCGCTTCGAAGTGCGACGCGAACGGGGGGCGCAGCCGCATGGGGCCGGCAGCGGCTACCAGGCCAGCGATCACCGGATCGCGCGAGGCGAGCTCACCGGACGCCGCGGCGTGTGAGAGCCTGCTCATCGACGCCGTTCCCCAACAGGGCGCCGGGCTCCGGCCACTCCCCGGCGACATCCCGGCATGCGGCCGGCGAGGATCGACACCGCCGAGGTCCGGGCGTCGACCAGCCCGCGGCGCCGGGCGCCGGCCACTCCCCGGCGACATCCCTGCATGCGGGCGGCGAGCATCGAGACCGCCGACGTCGGGGCGCCGATCCGAAGGCGTCGTGAGCGGCTCACAAGGCTGCCACCCTAGGCCAGCTTTCCGAGTGCCAGGCTCAAAGTGGACGGGAAGTCCCCCATGATCGGGTCCAGCGGCGGAACGGTGGTTATGAAGACCACGCCGACAACGGTCTGCCCGTCGAGCGCGGCACCGAGCTGCACCTGCAGCGACGTCCCCGAGTAGGCGAAAGTGCCGGACCAGGCTCCGTCCGCCTGCCCCACCGGTGCCAGCGCGAGAGGGGTGAGCGCTGCCGAGACCGTGCGGCCTCCGAAGTCGAAACCCAGCGCGGCGCAAGATGCGAGCGCAGCCGAAACCGACTCGTAGACCGAGTAGGCCGCCGCGCCCCGATAGCTGCCGAGGACCTCGACGATCGTCGGCAAGGAGAAGCGGTCAGGCCCCAGCAGGCCCGTCACCGCGCGTCCGGCCTGCGCCGGCGCGGGCTGGAACGGGGCCAGGCATGCGGAGGAATCCAATATGGTCTCGGCGGCGGAGGGGTCGACCCGGTAGTAGCCGCCCATGTCCGTCGGGTTGATCAGAGCTTCCCTGAGCGCCCCGCTCGTCGGAGGTGCGGGCCCCGACGCGGCAGAAGTCCCTGGCTGCGACGCGCCCGTCGTGGGCGCGGGCGGCGCCGGCACCGACGCGGTAGACGCAGCGTCCCTCCGGGGCGAGCCGCGAGAACCCACCCTCGCGTGGCCGCCGCCGCCCGTCGTGGCGCGGCCAACCCCGGCAGCCAGGAGGACCAGGGCGGCGACGAGCACCAGCTTGTGGCCAACGTTCATGGAGCTGGGCGCAGGGTAGTTACCTCGCGGCACCGGATAGGGTCAGTACTGGCGTGTCCCCCCAGTCCCTCGACGCCACGCGCGAGCGAAAGCCCGGAGAAAGAGGTCCCTTGAGCCGTCCGCAGTCCCTTCTCGAAGCGGTGCCGTCTCCCGCCTCCGTCGCTGATGAGCCGCCGGCGGGTTCCTCTCCAAGGGGGGAGGCGGGGGCGGCCGAGCGGAAGACCTGGCCCCAGCAGATCAGCCTCACCACCTTCCTGGTCCTCCCGTTCGTCGCGCTGGTGGCGGCCGTGCCCCTCACGTGGGGGTGGGGCATGTCGTGGCGTGACGTCGCCATCGCCGTCGTCATGTACTACGTCAGCGGGCTGGGCGTGACCATCGGGTTCCACCGGTACCTGACGCATCGAGCGTTCAAGGCTCCCAGGGCGGTCCGCATAGGTCTTGCGATCGCGGGCAGCATGGCGCTGCAGAACACCGCGGTCAACTGGGTGGCCGACCACCGCCGACACCACCGGTTCTCCGACCGCGACGGGGACCCCCATTCGCCGTGGCGCTACGGCACCAGCCTGAAGGCCTTGACCAAAGGTTTCTTCTACTCCCATGTCGGATGGCTGTACGACTGGGAGAAGACCGACGCGCGCCGTTTCGCCCCGGACCTCGTTTCGGACCCCGACATAATGTGGGTGTCGAGGACCTTCCCCCTGTGGGCCGCGGTTTCGCTGCTCCTGCCGCCCTTGGTCGGTGGGCTGTGGGCGTGGTCGTGGAAGGGTGCGCTGACGGCGTTCATCTGGGCCAGCCTGGTGCGGGTGGGCTTGCTGCACCACGTCACCTTCGCCATCAACTCGGTGTGCCACATCACTGGCCGCAGGCCGTTCCGCACCAAGGACCGCAGCCAGAACGTCTGGTGGCTGGCCGTCCTGTCCTTCGGCGAGTCGTGGCACAACTTCCACCACGCCGAGCCGTCCTCGGCACGCCACGGCGTCCGCCTGCTCGAGTTCGACACCAGCGCCGTGCTGATCAAGGTGATGGAGAAGCTGGGGTGGGTCAGCGACGTCCGCTGGCCCGACCGTTCGACGATCGCCCGCCGCAGGGTGGCCCCGAGCCCGGCGTGAACAGGGCCCCTACCGCCGAGCTCACCGCCCGAAAGCGCCCCGAAGCGGCCCCGAGCCCGGCGTGAACAAGGCCCCAGATGTGGGTCAGCGCCGGCTGAAATCGAGCCGGGCGAGAGGCATGCCCGAGTTGCCCTGCTCGTCGGTGCGGACGGCCAGCACCTGGTGCAGCTCTATGCGCCTCTGCACGAAGCCGAGACGGGACCCGGCGAGGTAGAGCCGCCACACCCGGGCGGTGGCCTGGCCCACCTCGGCGACCGCCTCCTCCCAGTGGGCGTCGAGGTTCGCAGACCACGCGGCGCAGGTCCGGGCGTAGTGCTCCCGGAAGTTCTCCTCGTGGCGGACTTCGAAACCGTTGTCCTGGATGGCCGAGACGATCGTGCCGACCGCTTCGAGCTCGCCGTCTGGGAAGACGTAGCGGTTGATGAAACCGCCGGTACGGGCCGGCGCCGTGGTGACCGGCCGGGTTATGCAGTGGTTGAGGAAGCGGCCCCGCGGCTTGACCTTGGACGCCAGAAAACGCACGTAGGAGCCGAGGTTGCGTGCGCCGATGTGCTCGGTGAGGCCGATGCTGCTCACCGCGTCGAAGCCTGATTCGCTCACGTTTCGGTAGTCGTCGTGGCGTATCTCGGCGAGGTCGGAGAGGCCGAGCTCGGCGATCCGCTTCTGTCCCCACTCGGCCTGTTGGCGCGACAAGGTGACCCCGAGTACCCGGACGCCGTAGTTGGCCGCCGCGTGGAACACCGTGGTGCCCCAGCCGCAGCCGACGTCGAGCAGCCGCTGCCCGGGGCGAAGGTCGAGCTTGCGGCAGACGAGGTCGACCTTCTCCTCCTGAGCCTCCTCGAGCGTCGCGCCCTCCCTGGGGAAAACGGCGCACGTGTAGGCCATGGTCGGCCCGAGCAGCCACTCGTAGAAGCGGTTGGACACGTCGTAGTGGTGGCTGATCGCCTTGCGGTCGCGCTGCAGCGAGTGGCGCAGCCCCCACCAGAAGCCCGGCCGAGTCTCCTGCGGCGGCGGCGGGACCGGGCGAAG
This sequence comes from Acidimicrobiales bacterium, assembly GCA_035294565.1. Classification (GTDB taxonomy): domain Bacteria; phylum Actinomycetota; class Acidimicrobiia; order Acidimicrobiales; family Palsa-688; genus DATGKR01. The sequence continues at coordinate 3,940 of DATGKR010000103.1, forward strand.
CACGCCCGGTCCGAGGTGCCGGAGGACCCGCAGCTTGTCCGACCAGGTCACCTCGCCCACCCGGTCGGAGGCGAGCACCCGCAGGGCTTCGTACAGGTCGCCTTCCACGTCCAGGTAGCCCGAGACGTAGGCTCGTGCCAGGCCCAGGTCGCTCGGGGCCGTCGCCACGTAGTTGAGGGCGCGGGGGTCTACGACTCGGAGCAGGAACTCGGCGTCCGGGGCGCCTGCCCGGCTTCCGTCGAAGGCCTCGAACGCCACGGGCACTCCCGGGGCGAAGACACCGGCGAGGACGGGAGCGACTGGGGATCTCAACTGCTCATCTCCTTTCTTGCCCGGGTGACCGGCCGACACACTTGTCGTAGAGGTCGAGGAGGCGGCCCTGGGGGTCGTACCGGTTCTTCAGAGCCCGGTAGACATCCCCGTTGTAGAGCTGCCAGAACCGGACCTCGTCGTAGAACGCCGTCGAGTAGAGAGACTTGCGCCCGCCGAGGCGGTCCACCTCGTCCTCGACCCAGCGGTTGTGGTAGCCGGGCGCCGCCCCTGCCGGTAG
>DATGKR010000104.1:0-11998 GCA_035294565.1 Acidimicrobiales bacterium
TGGGCATCAGCGGGCTCCGGCGATCAGTCGACGTAGGTCTTCTTCGTTGTGGCAGCGCTCCAGGGCGACGTCGAGGGCGATCGTCGACGAGCGGACCAGCTCGGCGAGCGCCTGGTCCATCGTCTGCATGCCGAACTTCCCCCCGGCCTGCATGGCGCTGTAGATCTGGTGGGTCTTGCCCTCCCGTATGAGGTTGCGGACGGCGGGGGTGGCTACCAGCACCTCGCACGCCGCGACGCGGCCCCGTCCGGTCGCCCGGGGGAGCAGCTGCTGGGTGACGATCGCCTGCAGCGCCGACGCGAGCTGGACGCGGATCTGCTGCTGCTGGTGCGCCGGGAAGACGTCGATCACCCGGTCGACCGACTGGGGTGCGTCCTGGGTGTGCAGCGTGCCGAACACGAGGTGGCCGGTCTCCGCCGCGGTGAGAGCCGTGGAGATGGTCTCGAGGTCGCGCATCTCGCCGACGAGGATCACGTCGGGGTCTTGGCGCAGGACGTGCTTGAGCGCGGAGGCGAAGGACTTGGTGTCCTCCCCCACCTCCCTCTGGTTGACAACCGACCGCTTGTGCGTGTGGACGAACTCGATTGGGTCCTCGACGGTCATGATGTGGCAGGCGTTCCGAGTGTTGACCATGTCGATGACCGACGCCAGCGTGGTCGATTTGCCCGAGCCGGTCGGCCCGGTGACCAGCACCAGCCCTCTCGGCAGGTCGGCGAAGCTTCCCACCACCGCGGGAATCCCCAGCTTCTCGAGCGGGGTTATCTGGAAGGGGATGGCCCGCAGAACGGCGCCGACGGCGTCGCGCTGCACGAACACGTTCAGCCGGAACCTCCCCACGTTGGGCACGAGGTGGGACGTGTCGAGCTCGAGGTCCTCCTCGAACTTCTCCCGCTGGCGCTGGGTGAGGATGGCGTAGATCATCCGGCGTAGATCGGAGGGGGTGAGCACAGGGTGGTGGTCGAGGGCCCGGATCGCGCCGTCGACGCGCACGCAGGGAGGAAGGCCGCTGGTCACGTGCAGGTCGGAGGCGCCCAGCTCGACCATCTCGGCGAGCAGGTCGTTCAGGTGCAGCTCGATCGGCGGCAGGCCGTCCTCCCCGGCCACCGAAGCGGCCTCCTGGGGCCGAGCGTCTTCGACGCCGTAGAGCACCTCTATGGCCAACGAGATGTCCGAGCTGGCGGCGAGCACCGGCCTCACGACCCAGCCGGTCTCGCCGGCGATGGACTGCACGGCCTCCTGGTCGGTCGGGTTCTCCATTGCGACGGTGAGCTCGTTGCCGCTCATCCCCACGGCCACCGCCCGCAGCCGCTGGCACATGGCGACCGGCAGCATGCCGCCGAGGATCGCCGGGATGGGTTCGGTGTCGGGGTCCCACACGGAGAAGCCCAGCTGGTCCCCGACGGCGGCGACCAGGTCCCGCTCGGCGACCAGCCCCTCCGCCGAGAGCAGCTTGGCGAGCGGGACGCCGCTCTCCGACTCCTGGATCAGCGCCTGTTCGAGCACGTCCCGGGAAAGGACCTTCCGGGCTACGAGGAACTCACCTATGGCTCGCGAGGTGGACAGCATGACAACTCTTTCGGTCGGGGCCGGCGGGCGCTGTAGCGCGGCTGGACGGTCAGGCGATAACCCGCAGAATCTCCTCGATCGAGGTCATCCCCTGGGCGACTTCGACCATTCCGGCCTGGCGGAGGGTGAGCATCCCCTGGGCGATGGCGACCTTGCGGATCTCGTCGGTGTGGCCCCGTTCGACTATCAGCCGCTCGACTTCCTCGGTGACCTGGAGGACCTCGTGCACCGCGAAACGGCCGTAGTAGCCGGTCCCCCCGCACGCTCCGCAGCCCTTCGCCCGGAAGACGTGGAAGTCGGGGTCGAGGCCGCCGAGGCGCTCGAAGTCCCAGCCGACCGCGGTCAGCTCGGCCCTCTCCGGCCGGTAGGCCTGCTTGCAGCGGGCGCAGAGCCGGCGGGCGAGCCGCTGGGCGACGATGCAGTCGATGGAGCTTCCGACGAGGAACGGCTCGACGCCCATCTCGACCAGCCGGCTCGGCGTGGAAGCGGCGTCGTTGGTGTGCAGGGTGCTCAGCACGAGGTGGCCGGTGAGGGCCGCTTCGACTGCTATGACGGCTGTCTCGCGGTCGCGGATCTCCCCCACGAGCACCACGTCGGGGTCGGACCGCAGGATGCTGCGCAGGGCGGCGGCGAAGGTCAGGCCGGCCTTCACGTTCACCTGGACCTGGTTGATGCCCGGAAGCTGGTACTCGACCGGGTCCTCGACGGTGATGACGTTCTTGGTCTCGTCGTTGACGATGTTGAGGGTGGCGTAGAGGGTCGTCGACTTGCCCGAGCCGGTAGGCCCGGTGACGAGGATCGTGCCGTAGGGCTTCATGTACGACTCCTCGTAGCGGGCCATGTTCTCGGGGAGGAAGCCGAGGTCGGTCAACCGGAGCAGGGCGGTCGACTTGTCGAGGACCCGCATGACCACCTTCTCGCCGTGGACGGTGGGCAGCGTCGCCACGCGCAGGTCGACGGCCCGGCCGTTGATCACCGTGTTGATGCGGCCGTCCTGGGGGACGCGCCGCTCGGCGATGTTGATGTCGGCCATCACCTTGAGGCGGCTGACGATGCCCGACTGGATGTTCTTCGGTGGCCTCATGACGTCGTGGAGGACGCCGTCGATCCTGAAACGGACCCGGAGGTCGTGCTCGCCGGGCTCCACGTGGATGTCCGATGCCCGGTCGGCGATCGCCTGGCTGATCAGGAGGTTGACCAGCTTCACGATCGGGGACTCCTGGTTCACCTCCCGGATGGAGGCCAGCTGCACATCCGGCTCGAAGCTGCTGGCCGCCTCTGCCGAGACGTTCTCGGCGTCGCTCATCACCCGGTGGTGCTTGGTGATCGCCTCCAGGATGGAAGAGCTGGTGGCGACCGCGATCCGAAGCTCGGCGCCGGTGACCGTGCGGATGTCGTCCACGGCGAAGACGTTCGACGGGTCCGCCATCGCCACGATCAGCCGTCCCTCGATCCAGCCGATCGGCAGCGCCAGGTAACGGCGGGCCATCGAGTCGCTGATCAGCCGGGCGGCAGCGGCGTCGACGGGGTAGTCGGCGAGGTCGACGTACTCCAGTTTGAGGTGGGCGGCCAGGGTGGCGACGAGGTCCGGCTCGGTGACCAGCTCGTCGTCGATGAGGATCCTCGTCAGGCTCTGCCCGCGCACGGACCGGGCGATCAGAGCCTGCTCGAGTGCTTCCTGCGATAGCAGGCCGCCGGCTACGAGGAGGGTCCCGAGCCTCTCGTCGTCGCTCGGGCCTGCCGTCCCCGTGCCAGCCGCTGGGGCAGTGGCTGTCACGGCCGGTGGGTGCTAGTTGCGGACCGACGACAGGAACTTGAGCAGCAGGCCGCGGTTGATCGGCTCCTCGGCCGGCTGCTCCTCGGCAGCCTGGTCCTCGGCGTCCTCCCCCGCTTCGGATTCCGCCGGCGCGGGGTCGGCCTGCCAGGCCTCCATGGCTGCGAGCTCGTGCTCGGGCCAGGGCCCCCGGTCCGCCAGCCCGTCGACCGGGGCGGGCTCGACGTCCTCCTCCCCGTCCATCTGGGAGGCGACCTCGGCGAGGACGGCCTGGAGGGCCGCCTTGGGATCCTCGTCGTTGCCGGCGTCCCCGTCGAACGCGGTGAGGTCGTCTTCGGCGCCGCCTTCCGCGGCGCCAGCCAGGGCGGAGCCGTTCTCGGAGAGGTCCCGGTCGACGTCGACGATCATGGCGCGCAGCGCGGCGTAGTGGTCCCCTTCGGGCTCGTCCCCGTCGGGCTCGTCCCGAGCGGCGCCGTCGACGTCAGCGACGACGTCGAAACGGTCCCCGAGCTCCTCGGCGGGCGCGTAGGCGATGTACGGCCCCTCCTCGGGCTCAGCGACCTCGACGAGATGAGACTCGACGAGCCCCTTGAGGGCCTTGCACCCGTCGAACTCGCCGAGCTCGCGCATCTCGAGCACCTGCCCGACGGTGCGGCCTTCCCCGACGGCGACCACGAGCGACCACTGGTCGGCGTCCAGGCTGACGGTGTCGCAAGGGGCTTCGGGTGCCAGCGACACCCGGTGGGAAAGCGACGGCACGACGGCCACGATCTCGCCCCATTCGGCCAGACGCTCCTGGGCCTTCTCCAGGGAGGGCCCGACCCCGGCTGGGGGGTCGACCGGGTGGCCGCCACCGGCCGTGCCCACGTCGTCGAAGTCGAAGTCTCCGGACTCGTTGCGCAGTAGCTGGAAGACCGCTTCGACCGGGTCCTGGCTGCGCCCCACCTCCAGCCCGGCGATCGACCCGCCGGCGAAGCGGAGGCGTCCCTCGACGTGAGGGCCCCGGACGCGGAGATCGCCGCTCTTGGCCGTCTCCCCGAGGAAGGTCAGGACCTCGGGCAGGGCGACGGTTTGGAGAGAACCTTTGAAGGACACGATGAAACCTCCGATGACGACTGGTTGCTGTCATATCGGCCCGCTCCGCAGCGGGCTGAAGCGCGCAAAGCGGGAAAGCGACGCTTCTGGGCCCATTCGTGGAACGGTGGGCTGAACTAGTCGCCGCGGTGGGCGAGAGCCCCGAGCGCGGCCGCAGACATGGCGTCGACCGGCGGTTCGCGCCCTGTCCACAGCTGCACCTGCCGGGCGGCCTGGTGGATGAGCATGCCCAGCCCGTTGGAGCGGGCCGCTCCCCTTTGGCGGGCCGCCTGAAGGAGCGGGGTGCTGACAGGGGCGTAGACGAGGTCGACCACGAAGTGCGACGGGCCGATCCACTCCGCGTCGAGGTCGAAGGGCAGCCCGCCGCCGTCCATGCCGACCGGCGTGGCGTTGACCACCAGGTCCGCCCCGCCGAGCGCGTCCCTCAGGGACGCCGGTTCGGCCGAGCTCCCCGGCGGCCCGGCGAGCGACGCGCACGACGCTGCGCGCTCGCGGTCGCGGGCGACGACGACCACCGCCGCGGCACCCGCTCGCCCGAGCGCCAGGGTGACGGCGCGGGCGGCGCCGCCGGCGCCGAGCACCACGCAGGCTTTTCCGGCTGGGTCGAAGCCGTCGTCTGCGAGAGCGTCGAGGAAGCCGGCTCCGTCGGTCGACTCGCCGAGGAGCTCCGAACCCGACCAGGCCACCGTGTTGACCACCCCCAAGACCGCGGCGACCGGTCCGAGGCGGTCCACCGCCCTGGCCGCGTCGGCTTTGTGGGGCATGGTCACCGACAGTCCCCCCAGCGACAGAGTCCGCACCGCATCGACCGCTTTTTGTCCAAATCCTTCTCGCACGTGGAAGGCGACGTAGACCCAGTCGAGGCCGAGGGCGGCAAAAGCGGCGTTGTGCAGGGCCGGGGACAAAGAGTGGGCGACCGGGTCGCCGATCACCCCCGCCACCCTGGTCGTCGCGCTCAGCAGAGGTTGGCTGCCCGGCACTGCTGCTTCAGGCTGTAGAAGCCGGACGCGGTCGACGCGAAACCGAGCTTCCCGTCAGGGTTGATCTCGACGAAGTAGAGGTAGTCGGTGCTCGGCGGATCCGCGGCGGCCTGCAGGGACGCCAGACCGGGGTTGGAGATCGGCGTGGGAGGCAGCCCCTTGTTCGTCCGGGTGTTGTACGGGCTCGGCTGGTCCAGCTCTGCTGGGGTCGGCTGCAACGTGGGGTCGTTGAGGCGCAGATAGTACGTCTGGGTGGAGTCGGCGCCGAGCGGCATCCCCGCCTTCAGGCGGTTGTAGATCGCGCTCGCCACGGGCCCCCGGTCGGCGGCCAGCTTCGCCTCGCGCTCGACTATCGACGCCACGGTGATCACCTGGTACGGGGTGTAGCCGAGGCGGGCCGCCGCCGCGTCCAGCCCCAGCTCCTGGGCCCGCTGGTCGAACGCGCCGATCATCTCCTCCAACAGGTCGTCGACAGGCTCGCCCTGGCGGACCTGGTAGGTGGCCGGGAAGAGGAGGCCCTCCAGGTTGTTCACCCCTGGAGGCTCGTAGGGGCTGCGCACCGCCCCGCTGCTGGCAGCGGCGAGGAACGCCTGGGCGGAGATCCCTATTCCGGGCAGGGCCCCGACCGCCCGGGCGATGTCGGCGACGGTGTAGCCCTCCGGGATCACCAGTTTTGCGGTCGGCACCACCGGTCCTGTCTCGAGCGCCTTGACCGCCGCCGAGTAGGGCGAGTTCCTGGGCAGACGGTAGGTCCCCGGGTAGAGGGGGCCGTCGCCGCGCAGCCGCACGTACCAGGCGAATAGCGTCCCGTCGTGCACGACGCCGGCTGCGGCGAGGAGGCTGCCGATCCTGCTCGTCGAGGCGCCCGGCGGGATCACCACCGTCACGTCGGGTCCGCGCCGGCCGGAGGGGTTGATCTGGTTGTCCGCCCACAGCAGCCCCCCGCCGGCGACGATGACGACGATCGCCGCGGCGATGGCGACGGTCAGTAGCAGCGGCCTGCGTCTGTCCCTCCGGGGGGAGGGGGGTTCCCCGTCGACGACGGGCCAGTCGAGGTCCTCCAACGGGGGCCGATCAGTCGACACGGTTGACCTCCATCCAGGTCTGGAGGATCAGCGCGGCGGCGGTCTGGTCGACCACCTGCCTCTGGCGGCGGGTGTTGCGCCCGGCGCGGCGCAGCGCTGCCGAGGCCGCTGCAGTTGTCAGCCTCTCGTCGACGGTGTGCACGTCGACGGGGAGCGACGCTCGCATCTCCTCCACCTCGGCCAGGACCCGCCTGGCCGCAGGGCCGTGCTCCCCGGACAGCGAGACGGGCAGCCCGACCACGACCCCCACCGCCCGGTACTCGGCCACGACCGAGGCTAGCGCCTGGTGGTCGGCGGCCCGGTCGGCGCCCCGGGCGACCACGCCCACGCCCGTGGCGACCGTGCGGTCCTCGTCGCTCACCGCCAACCCGATCCGGCGGGACCCCAGGTCCACGCCGACCAGACGCCCGCGGGTCAAACCTGCAGGGCGCGGCGGACCTGTTCGAGGGCCTCGTCGAGGCGGCTCGGGTCGCGCCCGCCGGCCATCGCCTGCTCGGGGTTGCGCCCCCCTCCCCCACCTCCCACGGTCCGGGCCGCGGGGGAGATCAGCTCGGGGGCGCTCGGCGACGCCCCCTTCTCCACGACGGCGACGAGGGAAGCTTTCTCGCCGTCGGGGCTCCCGCCTAGCACCACCGCCCGGAACCCGCCGATCTGGCGAACCTGGGCGGCCAGCTCGCGCAGCTGGTCCGGGCCGAGCCCGTCGACCCGGGCGACGACGCTGCCGTCAGCGGCTTCTGCGGCGATCGCCCGCGCCCGCCCGGCGAGTGCGGCCTGCTCCGCCTTCTTGAGCCTCGCCTCCAGCTCGCGCACCTCGGCCAGCTTGCGCTCCACGGCGGTGGTCAGCTCGTCGGGGGTCGCCCGCAGCAGCGACGCCGTCTCGGCGACGAGCTTCTCGGTCCGACGGAGCCGGTCGAGGGTGGCGGTCCCGGTCGTCGCCTCTATCCGCCTCAGGTTCGACCCGATCGAACCTTCGGAGACGATCTCGAACGGGCCGATCTGGCCGAGGCGCTCGACGTGGGTGCCCCCGCAGAGCTCCACCGACTCGCTGCCGGCGCGCACGACCCGCACCTCCTCCCCGTACTTCTCCTCGAAGAAGGCGATCGCCCCCGCAGCGTCGGCCTCCGCCTTGGGCATGACTGTGACGACCACGTCCTCGTCGGCGAGGACCGCCGCGTTGACCAAATCCTCGACCGCGGCCACCTGCTCGGGTGTCATGGCCCCGTAGTGGGTGAAGTCGAACCGGAGACGCTCGGGGGCGACGAGGGAGCCCTGCTGCTTCACGTGCTCGCCCAGCACCTGGCGCAGCGCCCAGTGGACCAGGTGGGTGCCGGTGTGGTTGCGGCGGATCGCCGCCCGCCTCGCGGCGTCCACCGCCGCCCTCGCGGTCTGGCCCTCCTCGATCGATCCGCTTTCGAGGCGGGCGAGGTGGCGGACGAGCCCGGGAAGGGCGTAGGTGGTGTCCTCGACCACGGCCACGCCCGTGGCCGTCTCGACGCGGCCGGTGTCGCCCACCTGGCCGCCGCCTTCGGCGTAGAAGGGCGTGCTCGCCAGGAAGATCTCGATCCTGTCGCCCCGCTCGACGACGGCTGTCACCGTCGTTGTGGCGCTCAGATCGGTGTACCCCACGAAGCGTGTCGGCCCCGAGTCGTCGAGGATACGCCGGTACACCTCGGCGTCGTCGCCGGTGGGGGCGCGCCGCCCGGCCCGCTGGGACTGCTCCCGCTGGCGCCGCATGGCCGCCTCGAAACCCGCCTCGTCGACCGTCGCCCCCCGCTCGGCGGCGATCTCGCGGGTCAGCTCGATGGGAAAACCGTGGGTGTCGTGCAGGCGGAAGGCGGCCTCGCCGGAAACGACCTTCGCGCCGTCGGTTCTCGAGCCGGGCCCACGCCCGACTTCGGGTGCGGCTCCGGTGCCGCCCTGCGCGAGTTCCGCCTCGAGCATCGACAGGCCCGCACGCAGCGTCGCCCGGAACCTCGCCTCCTCCCGGGCGGCGACGTCGGCGATGTACCCCACCGAGCGCGCCAGCTCGGGGTAGGCGTCGGCCATGACCGACACGCAGGAGGAGACCAGCTCGGCGGCGACCGGCTTGTCTACCCCGAGACTGAACGCCTGGCGGACAGCCCGGCGGATCAGGCGACGCAGCACGTAGCCCCGGTCCTCGTTGGAGGGGAAGACGCCGTCGTTGATCAGGAAGGTCGTCGAGCGGGTGTGGTCGGCGAGGATGCGCAGGGCCACGTCCACCTCTGCGTCCTCGCCGTAGCGCCGGCCGGTGAGCCTCTCGGCGGTTGCGATGAGCGGGCGGAGCACGTCGGTCTCCCATACCGACGGCACGTCCTGGAGGAGCATCAGCACCCGCTCGAGGCCGGCGCCGGTATCCACGTTCTTCTTCGGCAGCGGCTCCAGGGTGCCGTCGGCCTGGCGGTCGTACTGCATGAACACCAGGTTCCACAGCTCCACGTAGCGCTCCGGTCCGCCTCCCCCGCCGGGCCCCCCCGCCCGGCCGTACTCGGGGCCGCGGTCGTAGTAGAGCTCCGAGTCCGGCCCGCAGGGACCGGTGTCTCCCATCTCCCAGAAGTTGTCCTCGTCGCCGAGCCGCTGGATCCTCCCGGCAGGGATGCCGATCGTGTCCCGCCATATCTGCTCGGCCTCGTCGTCCTTCTCGTGGACGCTGACCCAGATGCGGTCCCCGTCGAAGCCGAGCGGGCCGGTGAACAGCTCCCACGCCAGGACGATCGCCCCTTCTTTGAAGTAGTCGCCGAAGCTCCAGTTGCCCAGCATCTCGAAGAAGGTGAGGTGGCGGGTGGTCCGGCCGACCTGCTCTATGTCGTCGTGCTTGCCGCGAATGCGGACGCACTTTTGGATGCTCGTCGCCCGCAGGTAGGGGGCCGGCTCCTCCCCGAGGATGTAGGGGATGAACTGGTTCATGCCGGCGTTGGTGAACAGTGGCGCGCGGGGGTGGTGCGGTATCAGGCCCGCCGAGGGGACCAGAGTGTGGCCCCTGGCGACGAAGAAGTCCGTGAAGGCACGGCGCAGGTCGTTGGCGTGCATGAGCCTCACCAGCCTACGGGCTCGCCGGTCGGTGCCGCCTGGTGGGGAACCGCCCAACGCCCCGGCTCGCGCCGTTGTTCAGCGGGCCCGCTCGCCTCGCAGCTCGGCTTCGCGTTCGCGCATGGCGATACGCCCTTCGGCCAGGGCGTCGCGAGCCCGGGCCGCTGTCGCCGCGGCGAGGCCCGCCGGACGGTAGCGGTCGGCGGCCTCCCTGGCCTTGCGGCGAAGCCAGAACGAGGCGCCGAACCCGAGCGCCAGCCCCGTCGTCAGCCACCTGATGCGCTTGAGCATCGAAACCTGCTAGCCGGCCCGCCGGAAGCGCCGGCCCGCGCGTGCCGTGCCTGCGCCGAAGGCGAGAACCTTGATCAGCGGGGTCGCGAGGGCCGCGTGCGCCAGCCTGGACGCAGAGCCGACGGTCTGGGTGATCGCCTCGGCCGAGCCGACCAGGTCGTCCACGCGGGCCAGCTCGCCACGTGCGCGGAGGATCGTGTCCTCGGCGGCGCCGAGCACGGCCGAGGCGTGGTCAGCCAACTCGTCGGCGAGCGCTCGCAGCTCCCGGGCGCTGCGCCGCAGGGAAACGGCGGCTGCCAGGAGCGTCATGACCACGGCCGCCGACACGGCCGCCACTGCGATCGCCAAGCCGTCCAAGGCCAGCGAGCATACCGAGTCGTCCGTCCGGCACCAGCCGGCCCACAACCGCCCGTCTACAGCTTCTCAGTTGGCCGAGGGGTCATCGGGGTAGTAGGCGACGAACCTCAAAGGTCCCCGCTGGCGGCGGAGCACCCGCTTCCAGAGCTTCTCCGGCTCGGCGAAGAACGGGTCGTCCCCCTCGGCGTCGACCACCCACCACGCGCCGGCGGCGATCTCGCCCTCCAGCTGGCCGGCCGCCCAGCCGGCGTAGCCGGCGAACACCCGCACCTCGCTGAGCAGACCCGACAACGCTCCAGGATCCGAGTCGAGGTCGAGCGTCCCCACGTGGCTGGTCAGCGGCTTGAACGCCTGGTCACCTCCAGGCGACGTGGTCGCTGCGTCCGGAAGGCCGAAACCGCTGGATCGGGCCAGGCAGATGACCGCCTGGCGCTGGACTGGCCCGCCGACGAACACGACCCGGGGTTCGGCGGCGAGATGGCGCCACTGGGGTAGCGGCGAGGCGACCTCCATCCGGCTGGGCCGGTTCAGCACCAGGCCTAGGGCGCCGTCGCGTTCGTTGTAGGCGACCAGCAGTACGACCGTCCGGTCGAAGTTGGGGTCGGGCAGCAGCGGGTTGGCGACGAGGAGGCGTCCGGCGCGCAGCTGGCCCTGGTCCACTCGATTAGCTTGCCACCGGGAGCCGGGCGTCTGAGCCCGCCCCTTACCCGAGGGAAGGAAAACGGATCCTCCGATGACCAGGACACGATCAGGAGACCGGGCCGGGGCGCCCACCCACCCCCACGGCCGGCGCGTGAGAGCCGGGACGCGGGCCGCCGAGCGTGGATGGAGCCGACGGTGAAGGCGGTGACGGTGGTCCCCTTGAAGGCCGGCTCGGTGGAGCTCACCGACCTGCCCGAGCCACCCGAGTCGGACGGCCCGGTTCTCGTGCGCACCCGTGACGTCGGCGTGTGCGGCACCGACCTGGAGATCATCTCCGGGGAGTACGGCTGGGCGCCGCCGGGCGAGGAACGGCTCGCCATCGGCCACGAGTCGCTCGGCGAGGTGCTCGAGGCGCCCGACGGCGGCGAGCTGTCCGCCGGGGACCTGGTGGTGGCCATCGTCCGGCGCCCGGACCCGGTGCCCTGCCCCAACTGCGCCGCCGGCGAGTGGGACATGTGCCGCAACGGCCAGTACACCGAGTGGGGGATCAAGCAGCACCACGGCTACGCCCGCGAGCGCTACCGGATCACGCCGGACTTCGCCGTCAAGGTCGACCCGTCCCTCGGCGACCTGGGAGTGCTGCTCGAGCCGACAACGGTTGTCGCCAAAGCGTGGGACCACGTCGAGCGGATCGGCCGGCGCTCGGAGTGGGAGCCCAAGACGGTGCTGGTCACCGGCGCCGGGCCGATCGGCCTGCTGGCCGCCCTGCTCGGCGTCCAGCGGGGCCTGGAGGTGCACGTCCTCGACCAGGTGACCGAGGGCCTCAAGCCCGACCTGGTCACGGCCCTCGGGGCCACCTACCACCACGGCGACGTCGCCGGCACTGGGGTCGAGCCGGACGTGGCGATCGAGTGCACCGGCGTCGCCCAGCTCGTCTTCGACCTGATGGACCACTCCGGGGCCAACGGCATCGTGTGCCTCACCGGCGTGTCGTCGGGCGGCCGGGACCTGTCGGTCGACGTGGGGATGCTCAACCGGCGGATGGTGCTGGAGAACGACGTGGTGTTCGGTTCGGTCAACGCCAACCGCCGCCACTACGAGGCCGGCGCCAAAGCGCTGGCCGACGCGGACAAAGGGTGGCTCTCGCGCCTGGTCACCCG
>DATGKR010000105.1:0-4470 GCA_035294565.1 Acidimicrobiales bacterium
CTTCAACCCCACCTCGCGCTTTGCCCGCTTGAAGGTGGCCGAAGCCGGTGAGGACACCCCGGTCGACTGGGTGCACCGCGAGGATCGCTACGGGGAGAAGCTGGCCACCCCCGACACGTCGATCGCCGACCTCATCGGAGAGGTGGACCCGATCAAGGTCGCCGAGGGCCGGTACCTCTCCGACGAGCTGACCCTCCACTACGGCCTGGTGCCCCGCACGAACCGGGGGATCTTCGCCATCAACGAGCTGCCGGACCTCGCCGAGCGCATACAGGTGGGCCTGCTCAACGTGCTCGAAGAGCGCGACGTGCAGATCCGCGGATACAAGATCCGCCTGCCCCTCGACGTGATGCTCGTCGCCTCGGCGAACCCCGAGGACTACACCAACCGGGGGCGCATCATCACCCCGCTGAAGGACCGCTTCGGCGCTCAGATCAGGACTCACTACCCTCTCGACGTCGACACCGAGATCCTCGTCATGGAGCAGGAGTCCTCGCCCGTGGCACCAGAAGACGTCCGGGTGGTCGTGCCGGACTTCATGGAGCGGATCGTCGCCACCCTCTCCCACCTCGCGCGCCAGAGCCCCCACATAAACCAGCGCTCGGGGGTCTCCGTGCGGCTGAGCGTGGCCAACTACGAGACGCTTGTGGCGAGCGCCCTGCGCCGGGCGCTCCGGCTCGGCGAGCCGGAGGCGGTGCCCCGGGTCACCGACCTAGAGTCCCTCGCCGCCTCCACGGCCGGCAAGGTGGAGGTGGAGACCCTCGACGAGGGGCGCGACGGCCATGTGGTGGAGCGGCTGATGCAGCAGGCCGTGGTCACCGTCTTCAAGTCGACCGTACCGGGCGACCGCCTTCGGGCCGCCACCGCCGACTTCGACGGCGGGGACGTGCTCCACACCGGCGACGACGTGCCGTCGGCCCGGCTCGTGGAAAGCCTGGAGCGTTTCCCCGGCTTGCGCGACCTGGTCACCTCGCTACCGGGCCTCGGGGGCAACGAGTCGCCCGGCGCCCTCGCGTCGGCCACCGAGTTCGTCCTGGAAGGGCTGCACCTGAGCAAAAGGCTCAACAAGGACGCCGCCGGCAGCCGCGCGGCCTACCGGGCCCGGTAGGCGCGATGGCCCATTTCCGCTACTCGCGCTGGGACGGCACCCAGGTCGGCTTCGACTTCGACGCCGACGACGTCTTCGCAGAGCTGACGGACGAGCTCCTCTTCCACGGCGACCTCAACCAGGCCCTTCAGCGCCTCCTCCAGAGGGGTTTCACCGATCGCAACGGCGAGCACATCGCCGGCCTGCGGGAGATGCTCGAAAGGCTGCGCGAGCGCCGCCGGGAGATGCTCCAGCGCCATGACCTCGGCGGCCCCTACGAGGACATGGCAGAGAGGCTTCGAGAGATCCTCGACACCGAGCGGGCGGGCATAGACGACCTCCTCGAACGCGCCCGCAGCTCCGGGGACAGCCGGCGCGCCGAGATCACCGAGAAGGCGGTGGCCGAGCGGCGCATGGCCCTCGACCTCCTGCCCCCGGACCTGGCGGGCCAGGTGCGTTCGCTCCAGGAGTACGAGTGGACCTCCAGCCAGGCGAAGCAGGCGTTCGACGAGCTGGTCGAGCAGCTGCGGTCCCAGCTCATGCAGAGCTACTTCAACCAGATGTCCTCTGCCATGTCCGACATGTCCCAGGAAGCGCTCCAGCGCATGAAGGACATGTTCAACGAGCTCAACCGGATGCTCGAAACGAGGGCGGCGGGGGGGGACACGGACCGCATGTTCGCCGAGTTCATGGACCGCTTCGGCGACATGTTCCCCGGCAACCCGCAGACCCTCGACGAGCTCCTCGAGCAGATGGCCCGCCAGATGGCGGCGATGCAGCAGCTGCTGAACTCGATGAGCCCCGAGCAGCGCGCCCAGCTGCAGCAGCTCGCCGACGCCCTGCTCGAGGACATGGACCTGCGCTGGCAGGTCGAGAGGCTCGGCGCCAACCTGCGCCAGGCGTTCCCCCAGGTGGGATGGGAACGCAGCTACGACTTCAGCGGCAGCGACCCCTTGGGGTTCGCCGAGGCGGCGGCGGTGATGAACCAGCTTGGCGACCTCGACCGGCTGGAGCAGATGATGACCTCCGCCTCGAACCCGGGTGCCCTCGCGGAGGTGGATATAGAGCGGGCCGGCCAGCTCCTAGGCGAGGACGCCGCGCGCTCGCTGGAGCAGCTCGCCCGCATGGCACGTCAACTGACTGAAGCGGGCTTGATGGACACCCGGGAGGGGCGCCTCGAGCTCACCCCGCGGGGCCTGCGCAGGATCGGCCAGAACGCCCTGTCCGACCTGTTCTCCCGGCTCATCAAAGACCGCGTGGGCCGCCACGTCGCCGACCGGGTGGGCATCGGCCACGAGAGGGAGTTCGAGACCAAGCCCTACGAGTGGGGCGATCCCTTCAACCTCTCCATCGAGAGGACGGTGCGCAACGCCCTTGCCCGCGCCGGGGCGGGAGTCCCCGTGCGGCTCTCCCCGGAGGACTTCGAGGTGGAGCGAACCGAGAGCCTCACCTCGACGTCGACCGTTCTGGCGCTGGACCTGTCGTTGTCGATGCCGATGCGCGGCAACTTCCTCGCTGCCAAGAAGGTCGCCATGGCGCTCCACGCCCTCATCACGAGCCAGTTCCCCCGCGACTACCTCGGTCTGGTCGGTTTCGGCGAGCTCGCCCGCGAACTGCGCGCCGAGCAACTCCCGGAGGTGTCGTGGGACTACACCTACGGCACCAACATGCAGCACGCCTTGATGCTCGCCAGACGCATGCTGGCCCGCCAAAGCGGAACCAAGCAGGTGATCATGATCACCGACGGCGAACCGACAGCCCACATCATGGAGGGAGGGGAGCCGTACTTCAGCTACCCGCCCACCCCCGAGACGGTGCGTGTCACCCTCGACGAGGTGGTGCGAGCCACGCGGGAGGGCATCAGGATCAACACCTTCATGCTCGACGCCACCGGCTACCTGAGGACCTTCGTGGAGAAGCTGACCAGGCTCAACCGCGGCCGGGCCTTCTACACCACGCCCGAGACTCTTGGAGACTACGTGCTGGTCGACTTCCTCGAGCAGAAGCGGTCTCGCCGCCGGCCTGCTTGACTCTGCCCGTATGCACGTGATCGTCGTCGGCTGCGGCCGGGTGGGCAGCGAGCTGGCCGTTCGCCTCCAGCGCGAGGGGCACAGCGTGGCCGTCATCGACAAGAACCCCAACTCCTTCCGCCGGCTCGCCGAAGAGTTCAGCGGTCAGAGGGTGGTCGGCTTCGGTTTCGATCGCGACGACCTCCTGTCCGCCGGCATCGAGCGCGCCGGGGCAGTCGCCGCGGTCACCAGCGGCGACAACACCAACATCCTGTCGGCCAGGATCGCCCGCGAGACTTTCGAGGTGGAGCGTGTCGTGGCCCGTATCTACGACCCCCGGCGGGCGGCGATATACCAGCGCCTCGGCATCCCGACCGTGGCGACGGTGAGCTGGACGGTGGACCAGGTCGCGCGCCGGCTCCTCCCCGGCGAGGTCGGGTCGGCGTGGACCGACCCCTCCGGCGCGGTTCACCTCGTCGAGTACCCCCTTCCCGATGACATGTGCGGGCGGCCCCTCTCCGAGCTCGCCGACGGCGAGCGTTGGCGGCCGGTCATGGTGACCCGCGGAGGGCAGGGGCGCGTCGCCGTCCCCGGCATGATCGGCCAGGAGGGCGACATCGTCCACTACGCCGTGCGAACGGCCGACCTCTCCGCCCTCAGCGAGCGCCTCTCCATGGGGGCCGGCGCCGCCGGCGCCCGGCAGTGAAGGTCTCCATCGCCGGCGGGGGAGTCGTCGGCCGCTACATAGCACGCGACCTGGCACGCAACGGCCACGAGGTTCTCATCGTCGAGTCCGACCCCGCCGTGGTGGCCCGCGAGCAGAACAGCGACGAGATGGCCGCCCGCTGGTTCGCCGGGGACGCCTGCGAGGTGCGAACCCTGCAGGCCGCCGGCTTCGGGGAGGCGGATGTCGTTGTCGCGGCCACCGGCGACGACGAGGACAACCTGGTGGTCTCGCTGCTGTCCAAGCAGGAATTCGCCGTTCCCCGGGTGATAGCCCGGGTGAACCACCCGAAGAACCGTTGGCTGTTCAACGAGAGCTGGGGTGTCGACGTGTCGGTGTCCACGCCGCATCTGATCACGGCGCTTGTCGAGGAGGCCGTCTCGGTGGGGACGCTGGTCCGGTTGTTGAACTTCTCCGAGGGCAGGGCTGGCCTGGTCGAGGTGACCCTGGCCGAGGCCAGCCCCGCCGCCGGCTCCCAGATAGCGGAGCTCGACATGCCGCGCGACTCGAGCGTTGTCGCCGTCGTCAGGGACCGCAGGGTGGTCGTGCCGCGTGGGGACACGATGCTCTTCGCCGGCGACGAGGTGATCGCCCTGGTCACCGAGGACTCCGAAGAGGCCGTCAGGCGCATCCTGGTCGGCTAGGCGCCC
>DATGKR010000106.1:0-16435 GCA_035294565.1 Acidimicrobiales bacterium
GGAGGGGGGACTTGAACCCCCACGCCCTTGCGGGCACCAGCCCCTCAAGCTGGCGCGTCTGCCTATTCCGCCACTCCGACGTGGCACCCCGGCCGGCGGGGCGAACGCTGATCATACTGCCGGAGGGCCCCGCCGGCCACCGCCGCCGAGCACCCCGCCAGGCAGGTGGCCAGCCCGGCTGGCCGTCAGTAGTGCCAGGGGAACCTGCTCCAGTCGGGGGGACGCTTCTCGAGGAAGGCGTCACGTCCCTCCTGGGCCTCCTCGGTGGCGTAGGCGAGGCGGGTGGCTTCGCCGGCGAAGACCTGCTGGCCGACCAGGCCGTCGTCGATCAGGTTGAAGGCGAACTTGACCATCCGCTGAGCGGTCGGGCTCTTGGAGTTGACCTGGCGCGCCCATTCGAGGGCGACCTTCTCGAGCGACTCGTGGGGAACGACGGCGTTGACCGCCCCCAGGGCGTGCATCTCCTCGGCGGTGTAGGCCCGCCCGAGGAAGAAGATCTCCCGGGCGAACTTCTGGCCAACCTGGCGGGCGAGGTAGGCCGAGCCGAACCCCCCGTCGAAGCTGGCCACGTCGGTGTCGGTCTGCTTGAAGCGGGCGTGCTCAGCCGAGGCGAGGGTCAGGTCGCACACGACGTGCAGGCTGTGGCCGCCGCCGGCAGCCCAGCCGGGGACCACGGCGATGACCACCTTGGGCATGAACCGGATGAGCCGCTGCACCTCCAGGATGTGGAGACGCCCGGTGGACGCAGGCCGCCCGGACAAGCCGCGCGCCGCTCCCTCCCCGGGCGCGTCGCCCGCCGCCCGCTCCCCCGGGGAGTCGCCGGCGTACTCGTAGCCGTGGGGTCCCCTGATCCGCTGGTCACCCCCCGAGCAGAACGCCCAGCCACCGTCGCGGGGGGACGGGCCGTTGCCGGTCAGCAGCACGCAGCCGACGTCGGGTGTCTGGCGGGCGTGGTCCAGCGCCGTGTAGAGCTCGTCGACGGTGTGGGGCCGGAAGGCGTTGCGCACCTCGGGGCGGTTGAAGGCCACCCTGACCGTGCCCTGGTCGACGGCGCGGTGGTAGGTGATGTCGGTGAAGGAGAAGCCGGGCACCTCCCGCCAGGCGGAGGGGTCGAAGATCGCTGAGACCATCCGATGGAGGCTACGCGAGACCCGCCCGTGGGCGAGACGTCGGCTTGAGCCGGGGGCCCGAGCGGGAGAAGCGACCGAAAGCGGCTACTAGGGCCGCGACGCCGGCTCGGCGGCCGTGGTGCGAATGTCCACCGGCTGGCGCAACGGGAAGTGGCAGGCGGCGAGGTGCTCGCCGCCGAAGCTGCGCAGCACCGGGACCTCCTCGGCGCACTTGTCCTGGGCGCGGGGGCAGCGGGTCCGAAAACGGCACCCCGACGGCGGGTTGATCGGCGACGGCAGCTCGCCGCGCACCGCCACCTTCCCCGCCTTCTCCCTGGCGACCTCCGGCTTGGGCACCGGGATCGCCTCCAGCAGCCCTGCTGTGTAGGGATGGGCGGCCCGCTCGTAGATGTCCTCGCCGGTGCCCATCTCCACCATCCGCCCCAGGTACATGACCCCGATCCGGTCCGCCAGGTAGCGGACTACAGACAGGTCGTGGGAGATGACGATGTACGTCAACCCGTGGGCGTTCTGCAGCCGCTTCATCAGGTTGAGGATCTGCGAGCGGATCGACACGTCCAAGGCGGACACCGGCTCGTCGGCCACGATCAGCCTGGGGTTGAGCGCCAGCGCCCGGGCGAGGCCGAGCCGCTGCCGCTGGCCGCCGGAGAACTCGTGGGGGTAGCGCTCGACGGCGTTCTGCGGGAGACCGACCTCGTCGAGCAGCCGGCGCACCACCCGGTCGCGATCGGACCTCGACCCCTGCCGGGCCACGTCGAGGGGCTCGCGGATGATGTCGCTCACCCGCATGCGCGGGTCGAGCGACGAGTAGGGGTCTTGGAACATCATCTGCAGGTCCCTCCGGCGCCGGCGCAGCTCGCCGCCGCGCAGGGAGCCGAGGTCGGTGCCGTCGAAGAGAACCTGCCCGGCGGTGGGCTTCTCCAGGGCGACGCCGAGCCGCCCGAGGGTCGTCTTGCCGCACCCGGACTCCCCGACCAGGCCGAACGTCTCCCCCTTGCGGACAGAGAGGTTCACCTCGGTCACCGCCTTGACCGTCCCGACGGTCCGCTGCAGGATCGCCCCGGCGGTCACCGGGAACTCCTTCGACACGTCGCGGAACTCGAGGACCGGCACGTCCTCCACCCGCGAGCCGTCGGAGAGGTCGCCGGTGTCGAGCAGCTCGAGCTCCTTGGCGAAGCGCTCCGTGAGGGCGGCGTTGCGCTCGGCCTCTTCGATCAGCCGGGCGCCGACGTCGGTGATGTCGGCCGCCGAGGAGCGCCGGGGGTGGAAGCAGGCGTAGGGGTGGTTGGGGTTGGGGCCGCCCAGAGGCGGATCCTCGGTGCGGCAGATGTCGGTGGCGAAGGCGCAGCGGGGCGCGAAGCGGCACGCTTTCGGCGGGTTGGTCAGATCAGGCGGCAGGCCGGGGATCGAGTAAAGCCTCTGCGACCGGTCCTGGTCGAGCTGGGGGATGGACGCGAGGAGCGCCTCGGTGTAGGGGTGGTGCAGGTTGTGGAACAGCTCCACCGTCTCGGCCATCTCCACCTTGCGACCGGCGTACATCACGATCACCCGGTCGGCGCGCCCGGCGATCACGCCGAGGTCGTGGGTGATGAGGATCATCGCCATGCGCAGCTCCGCCTTGAGGCGGTCGAGGAGGCTGAGGATCTGCGCCTGGATGGTGACGTCCAGCGCGGTGGTCGGCTCGTCGGCGATGAGCAGCTTCGGCTCGCAGGAGAGGGCCATGGCGATCATCACCCGCTGGCGCAGGCCGCCTGACAGCTGGTGGGGGTAGTCGTGCACCCGCTCCTTGGGTCGGGGCATGCCCACCAGATCGAGCACCTCCACCGCGCGGCTGAGCGCCGCCTTCTTGGACACCCCCCGGTGGAGGCGGACGGCTTCGGAGATCTGCCTGCCGATGGTCATGGTGGGGTTGAGCGACGTCATGGGGTCCTGGAAGACCATGGCTATGTCGTTGCCGCGGACGTGGCGGATCTCGGCCTCGCTCACCTTGGCGAGATCCTGGCCGCCGAAAAGGATCTCGCCTCCGGCTATGTGGCCCCCGCGCGGCAAGAGGCGCATGATCGACAGGCCGGTGATCGTCTTCCCGCAGCCCGACTCCCCCACCAGCCCGACCGTCTCGCCCGGGGAGACGTGGAAGCTGATGCCGTCCACGGCGTGGACGGTGGCGCTCCGCAGCCTGATCTCGGTCCTGAGGTCGTTGACCTCCAGCAGCTGCTCCACCCGCCGGCTACCTCTCCTGCAGGCGCACGTCGAAGGAGTCCTGCAGGGCGTCTCCGATGAAGTTGAAGGCGATGACGACGAGCACGATCAGCCCGAGCGCCGGGTACACCTGCCACCAGTAGCCGTCGGCGATGAAGGTGGTGCCGTCGGAGAGCATCGAGCCCCAGGTCGGGGTGGTGGGGGGAAGCCCGAAGCCGAGGTACTGCAGAACGGCGAGTATGAGGATGGCGTTGGCCACCTGGAAGGTGACGGTGACGACGATGGTGCCGATCGTGTTCGGGATGATGTGCCGGACGATGATCCGACCTGAACGCCCGCCCATGGTGCGGACCGCCTGAACGTACTCGCGGGTGCGAAGGGCGAGCGTCTCGCCGCGCACGAGGCGGGAAGGTATCTGCCAGGAGATCATGGCGAGGATCAGGATCAAAAGCGTGAGGGTGGGCTTGAAGACCCGGGCGAGGAAGATGAACAGGAACACGACGGGGATGGCCAGGCCGATGTCGACGAAGCGCATCATCACCACGTCGAGCGCCTTGCCGAAGAAACCGGAGATAGCCCCGTAGATCAGCCCGAACACGGTGGAGACGAACCCGACGGCGAGGCCCACCTCTATCGTCGGCTGGCCGGCCTGCATCAGCCGGCCCAGGATGTCGTAGCCGTTCTGGTCGGTGCCGAGCGGGTGCCCCGCCCCGGGGGGCAGGTTGACGAGGTCCAGGTTCGGGTTCACCTGGTCGCTGTGGTAGAGGAACGGGCCGACGAAGCTGAACAGGATCATCGCCACGACGATGACCGTGCCGATGATCGCCAGCTTGTTCTGGGCGAAGGTGCGCAGGACGAGACGCCAGTTGCTCCCTGTCGCCACCACCTCCCCGCCCTCGGGCAGGACGGGAGGCGCCTCGGGGGTCACGGCCTGCATTGCGCCTCCATCAGTACCGGATCCTCGGGTCGAGGATGGCGTAGCCGATGTCGGCTATCAGGTTGCCGACGACCGTTATGACGCCGACGAGGACGGTGATCCCCAGCATCACCTGGTAGTCGCTGCGCAGCGCCGCGTTGTAGTACTCGAGGCCGGCCCCCGGGTAGTTGAACACCTGCTCGATGATGAGGGTGCCGGTGATGATGTAGGGGATGCTGACGCCGACGAGGGTCACCACGGCGATCAGGGAATTGCGCAGCAGGTGCCGCCACAGCACCAGCCGCTCGGGCAGTCCCTTGGCGCGAGCCGTGCGGATGTAGTCCTGGGCGAGCGTGTCGATCGCCGAGGAGCGCATGTAACGGCTGAACGTGGCGTAGGTGACCAGGGTGAGGCTGGCGACGGGGAGCACGAGGTACTTGGGGTGGGCTATGAGGCTGCCGGCCCCCACCTGGGGGTCGACGGCCGGGAAGATGTGGAAGCTGATCGCCAGGATCTGGATGAGGATGAGGGCGATCGCGTACTGGGGCATGGAGTAGAGGAAGAAGCTCACCCCGGTGCCGGCGTAGTCGACCAGGCCGTTACGCCGCACCGCCTGGGCGATGCCGACCGGGATGGCTATCGCCAGGGCCAGCACAAGGGACAGCCCTCCTAAGAGGAAGTCCTTGGGCAGGTCGATCGCCAGCAGCGAGTCCGTCGAGCGGTCGAGCTGGAACGAGTACCCGAGGTTGCCGTGGGCCAGCTGGACCAGGAACTTCCAGTACTGGTACCACAGCGACTTGTCGAGCCCGTACTCGCTGTTGAAAGCGGCGATGGCCTGCGGGCTGGCCCGGTTGCCCAGGATGTCCCTGGCGATGCCCCCCGGCAGGGCGTGCAGCAGGGCGAAGGTGATCAGCGTGACACCGAGGGTCACGACGATCGCCTGGCCCAGCCGGCGGACGATGTAGCCGGTCATCCGGGGTGAGCTTTCCCTCTACTCGTTGACGTCTACTTGGTGAAGTACCAGTCCTCCGGGGTCATGAAGCCGAGGGCGTTGGCGGTGTAGCCGCCCAGCCTGCTGTCGATGAACGTGCCGGCGGCGGAGCCGAAGGTCCCGATCTGGGTGGGCTCGTAGACGACGGGCACATGGCGCTCTATGAAGTTCGCCCAGGTGGCCATGTCGGCGGCCTCGGCGGACGGCGGGTCGGTGATCGTCTTCTCGATGAGCGCGTCGTTCTCGGGGTTGCTGTAGTTCGAGTAGTTCGACACCGCCCCGGTGAGGAACAGGTCCTCGCCGCTCGGGTAGTAGTCCGGTCCGTAGATCCACCCGGCGCCCCAGTTCTGGGCCGTCCAGTTGCAGGTCGGCTGGCCGGCGGTGCACTGCCCGGCGGCGCTGTACACCTGGTCGAAGGGATGGGTGGTCAGGCTGATCTGGATACCGACCTTGGCCGCGTCGGCCTTCAGGTCCTGCATCTCGCTGGCCGTGGCCTGCACGCCGGAGAGGTAGTCGATGTTGAACGACAACGCCCTGCCGGCCGGTATGCCCTTGCCGCACTGGTTGGGGCCGGTTCCCGGGTC
This sequence comes from Acidimicrobiales bacterium, assembly GCA_035294565.1. Classification (GTDB taxonomy): domain Bacteria; phylum Actinomycetota; class Acidimicrobiia; order Acidimicrobiales; family Palsa-688; genus DATGKR01. Next base: position 5,821 of record DATGKR010000106.1, read on the forward strand.
GGTGCAGGTGGTCGTGCCGCCCGGCACCACGTGCCAGCCGTGGCTCGACAGCAGCTGCGACGCGTCAGAGATGGAGAACGGGAACGGGTTGGCGCTCGAGTTGAAGCTGATCAGCGGGCTGGGCGGGCTCGACGGGATCGGGCCGTAGGTCGGCACGGCCGTGTTGTGCAGGAAGGCGTTGATCCAGCCCTGCTGGTCGATCAGGTGCTGGAAGGCCTGCCGGAAGTACAGCTGGCTGAACACAGGTCCCATCGTCGGGTTGTGCAGGTTGAGCGGGAAGAAGTTGAACCCGTAGTAGGCCGCCTTGTTGTCGGTGTAGCCCTCGCTCTCCACGGTGGAGATCTGCGGCACGTACTGCGACGGCAGGCCGAAGATGGTCAAGGACTTGGTCCCACCAGAACGGACGGCGTTGTACACCGCGGCGTCGTCGGTGAAGGGCACCTCGACGACGGTGACGGTGTCCTTGGGCGAACCCCCGTAGGACGGGTTGGGCACCAGGGTGACCTGTCCGGTGCTGGTGACCGACTGCAGCTTCATCGGGCCGTCGACGACGCTCCAGATCGGCGACGTCGCCCAGGTGGACATGTCCTTGGACTGGGCGTCGAGGAAGTTGTACACGGCGGTCGCCCCGGCCTTGGTGGTGTCGGGCAGGCTGCCGGTGTCGGACGTCGGCGCCGGCTGGCTGAGCGAGGTGCGGTCCCAGGCGAGCGGCATCGGGTAGATCTGCGACAGCTCGTTGTAGAGGAACCAGGTCGGGTTGTACGCCTTGTTCAGGTTGAAGATCACCGTCTGGGGGTCGGTTGGCGACACCGAGTAGGACACGACGTTGTCCGGGAAGTAGTTGGGTACGTACCCGCACCATTCCTTGGCGGGGTTGGCTTTGAGGACGTTCATCCAGAACACCACGTCGCGAGCGTCGACGGGCTCGCCGTCGGACCACTTGTAGTTGCTGTTCAAGGTGACGCTGACGGTCTTGTCGCCGTTGGAGAACACCGGCTTCTGACCGATCGACTTGTTGTAGTCGACGGTCGGGCTGTAGTTGTCCCCGTACCAGTAGAGCGGCCGGTAGAGCATGACGTTCAGCTGGTCGATGTTGTTGGTCCCGCAGTACTGCGGGGCGTACATCGGGAATATGTAGTTGGGCGGCGAGCTCGGGGCTTCGGCGAAGTACACGGTCCCGCCCGACACCCTCGCCCCGGTGCCCTTGGTCGGCGTCGTGTAACCGGCCCCCGTCAACGTCCCGGTGCTAGAGCTGCTCGGGCTGCTCGGGGTCTTGGTGCTCGTCTTGGTGCTGCTGCTGCAGCCGGCTACGAGCATGGCCGCAGCTGCCATCACGGCGCTGAAGCGCACCGTCTTTCTCTCATACCATCGCATCAGGTTTGAGACCCTCCTCGTCTCAGTGACCGTCGCTTGCGCTTAGGTCTGGTCTGTTGTCCCGCACGCACCAGGCCCCCCAACACCCCGCCGACCGCCTACTGGAGGCGGATCGCCAGGATGATGGTGGTGAAGCAGAAAGCGATCGCGCACGCGATGGTGGCCCGGTCGAGGTTCCGCTCGGCCACGGTGGACCCAGCGGCTGCCTGCCCGATGCCTCCACCGAACATCTCCGACAACCCGCCACCCTTCCCGCTGTGCAGCAGGACCATGCCTATGAGCATCAACGACAGGATGACGTGGATGACGACGACGACGATGGTTATCAACTTGGCTTCTCTTTCGGCTGACCTGAGTGTTTCAGGCGGCGGCAGCAACATAGCAGCACGGCCAACCCTGATGGGTGACGCAAGAAAAGAACGTTCCCGATTTAGGTCCTGGCTCGGACCCGAAGCGATGGGTTCAGAGCCGCCTGAAACCGACTATCCGGGCAAACTCGACCGGGTCGAGGCTCGCCCCGCCCACCAGCGCCCCGTCGATGTCGGGCTGGGACATGAAGCCGGCGATGTTGTCCGCCTTCACCGACCCGCCGTATTGGACCCGCAGGGAGTCCGCCGGCCCGGCTCCCCGCTCGGAGCCGACCGTCGACCGGATCGCTCCGCACACCTCCTCGGCGTCCTCGGGTGACGCGTTGCGGCCCGTGCCGATCGCCCACACCGGCTCGTAGGCGACCACCAGGCGACCCGCCTGCGCCGCGTCCAAGGGGCCCAGGGCGGCGCGCAGCTGGCCGAGCACCCGCTCCGAGGTCCTGCCGTCCTCCCTCTCGGCGAGCGTCTCGCCGACGCAGACGATGGGGGTCATGCCGGCGGCGAACACCGCCGCAGCCTTCCTCGCCACCGCTTCGTCGGTCTCGCCGAACAACTGCCGGCGCTCCGAGTGCCCGACGATCACGTACGACACGTTGAGCTTGGCCAGCATCTGCGCGCTTATCTCACCCGTGTAGGCGCCGCTCGCCTCCCAGTAGACGTCCTGGGCGCCGAGCGCCATGGGCATGTCGTCGGCGTCGAGGACGGTCTGCACCGACCTCAAGGCGGTGAAGGGAGGGTGGATCGACACGTCCACGTGCGCCGGATCCGAGGGGTCGAGGGCGTAGTTCAGCTTCTGGACGACGTTGATCGCCTCGAGGTGGGTGAGGTTCATCTTCCAGTTGCCCGAGACGAGCGGCTTGCGAGTCACGATCCGCCTCCCGCGGTCCTCAAGGCGGCGATGCCGGGCAGGTCGCCTTTCTCGATGTACTCGAGGGTTGCGCCTCCGCCGGTAGATACGTGGCCCATTCTGCCCGACAGCCCCAGTGACGCCACCGCCGACGCGCTGTCACCCCCGCCGACAACGGTGAACCCGCTCGCTGCCGCCATCGCCTCCGCCACGGTCCGGGTGCCGGCGGCGAAGCGGGGGTCCTCGAAGACGCCCATCGGCCCGTTCCAGAGCACCGTTCTCGCCTCGGTGATGGCATCGGAGAACTCCGCAGCCGTTCCCGGCCCGATGTCCATCCCCTTCCAGCCGTCGGGGAGATCCTCCCCGAACTGGCGGGTCTCGCCCGACGGCCCGAGGGCCACCAGGTCGGTCGGCACCCTGATGTCCCTGCCGGAGTCGAGCAGCCGGCGGCACGCCTCGAGGTGGTCGGGTTCGAGCAGCGAGTCGCCCACACGGTGGCCGGCGGCGGCGAGGAAGGTGAAGCACATCCCCCCGCCGACGAGCAGCGTGTCCACCCGCTCGAGCAGCGCGTCGATCACCCCCAGCTTGTCGCTCACCTTCGAGCCGCCGAGCACCGCCACGAACGGCCGGGCGGCACCGTCGAGCAGCCCGTCGAGCACGGACACCTCCCGTGCCATCACCCGGCCTGCAGCCGAGGGCAGCAGCCGGGGGGGGCCGACCACCGAAGCGTGTGCCCGGTGGGCGGCGCCGAAGGCATCGTTGACGAAGAGGTCGTGCCCGGCGCACAGCTCCTCGGCGAACGACAGGTCACCGGCCTCCTCGCGCGGGTCGAAACGCAGGTTCTCGGCCACCGACACGCGCTCGTCGGGGAGCAGCTCCCTGAGCCGTCGGCGCACGGGTTCCATCGAGAAACGCGGGTCGGGGCGCCCCTTGGGCCGGCCGAGGTGCGAGGCGGCGACGACCCGCCGGGCCCCGTTGTCGAGCAACCATCGGATGGTCTCCAGCGGCAGCCGTATCCGCATGTCGTCGGTTATCCGCCCGCCGTCCATCGGGACGTTGAAATCGGTGCGGACCAGGACGCTCTTGCCCCCGGGTGAGGGCAGGTCCTCGAGAAGCGGGAGCTTTGTCCTCAAGATCTGTTGGCAGCGCCGACGATTCGAGCGAGGTCGACGAGCCGGTTGGAGTAGCCCCACTCGTTGTCGTACCAGCCGAACACCTTGACCATGGACCCCAGCGCCATGGTGAGGAGCGAGTCGAACACGCATGAAGCGGGGTTGCCGACGATGTCGGAGGACACGAGCGGCGCTTCGGAGTACTCCACGACGGCCGCGAGCGGCCCGTCCGACGCGGCCCGCCGGAACGCCTCGTTGACCTCCTCTACGCTCACCTCCCTGGCGAGGACGGCCGTGAAGTCGGTTATCGAGCCGTCGGCGACCGGCACCCGCAGGGAGCTGCCGTCCAGCTTCCCCTTCATCGACTCCATGACCAGGCTGGTGGCGCGGGCGGCACCGGTCGAGGAGGGGACGATGTTCACCGGCGCCGAGCGCGCCCGGCGGAGATCCCGGTGGGCGAGATCCAGCAGGTTCTGGTCGTTGGTGAAGGCGTGGACGGTGGTCATCAGCCCCTTGTCGACACCGAAGGCGTCGTCGAGGACCTTCACCATCGGCACGAAGCAGTTCGTGGTGCACGACGCGTTGGAGACGACAACGTGGCGGGCGGCGTCGAAGGTGTCGTCGTTGACCCCCACCACGAACGTGGCGTCGGCACCGGTGGCAGGCGCTGAGACGATCACGCGGGGGGCTCCCGCGTCGAGATGGGCGACCGCCTTGTCCCGGTCGGTGAAGATACCCGTCGACTCGACCACTACGTCGACGTCGAGATCCCGCCACGGCAGCGCCTTGGGGTCCCGCTCGGAGAACACCGCGAAGGTCTGACCGTCCACGGTGATCGACTTGTCGTCGTGGGTGACCACGCCCGCCAGGACGCCCTGCGTCGAGTCGTACTTGAGCAGGTGGGCGTTGGTGGCCGTGGGGACCAGGTCGTTGACGGCCACGACCGCCACCGCCTCCACATCGGGGTGCTCGGCTGCCTGGCGCAGCGCCGAGCGGACGAAGTTCCGGCCGATGCGGCCGAAGCCGTTGATGCCTACCCGGACCGTCATGGCGCCCAAGCTAGCCGAGGCCGCCAAGGACGGCCGCCAGCAGGCGGGGGTCGTGGCCGCCTCCGTCCTCCCTGGCGAGAGGTGCCCGGACCGTCGGCACGCCGAGCACCGTGGGGGGCCCCTCGGGGGCGGATCCGACGAACACGTCGACGGGCACCCCGTGGTCGAGCACGGCTGCCAGGTGGTCCTCCTCCCCGAAGCCTTCGGTCTCCGGCGGCTGCGGCCGCAGGTTGCACACGTACACTCGGCCCGAGCGCCGCGCGGCGAGGGCGCGGCGGATGCCCGGCACCGCGGCGACAGCGAGCACGCTGGTGTAGAGCGACCCCGGGCCGAGCACCACCTGGTCGGCGGCGGCGATCGCCTCCACGGCTGCGGTCGGCACGGCGGCATCGGGCGGGACGATGCTCACCGAGCTGATCCGCCCGCCCGTTCGCGACACGGCCACCTGGCCGACGACCTCGCGCCCGGCGACCTCGGCTTTGAGCACGACGGGCACCGAGGTGGCCGGCAGCACCCGGCCGACCGAGCCGACGAGCTGGGCGGCGAGGTCCAGCGCCCGGCCGAAGTCGCCGGTGACGTTGGCCAGGCCGGCGATGATCAGGTTGCCCAGGGCGTGGCCCTCCAGGTCCCCGGAGCCGGCCGGAAAGCGGTACTCGAAGGCCTCGGCCCACTGGGAGCCCTCGGCGGCCATAGCCACCAGGCAGCGGCGCAGGTCGCCCGGGGCGGGGATGCCGGCTATCTCGCGCAGCCGCCCGCTGGAGCCGCCGTCGTCGGCGACCGAGACGACCGCTGTCGTCGAAGCGGCGTAGAGCCGGGCGGCGCGCAGCGTGGTCGCCAGGCCGTGACCGCCGCCGAGGGCCACGACCTTCAAGGCGACACCCGGATCGGAGGCCGCCGCCGGGCCGGTGCCGCGGCTTGGCTGCGCCGTGGGGACGTCGGGGCCGGGGAGGCGGGCGGGCTGCGCCGTGGGGACGTCGGGGCCGGGGAGGCGGGCGTGCGGGCGGCCGTCACCTGTCCACGTCCCGGTGGAAGACGGCGGCGGGGTAGTCCCGCTTGCGGATCCGCTCGGCGATCTCCTCGGCGACCACCACCGAGCGGTGCCGGCCGCCGGTGCAGCCGACGCCGATCGTCATGTACGACTTCCCCTCCTGTGCGTAGGAGGGCAACAGGAAGCCGAGCAGGTCGTCCACCCGTTCCACGAACTCGGACGTCTCGGGGCGGCCCAGCACGAACTCCCGGACCTTCGGGTCGAGACCGGGCAGGTCCGACAGGGCGGGGACCCAGTGGGGGTTCGGGAGGAACCGCACGTCGAAGACGGTGTCCACGTCGAGGGGCAGGCCGAACTTGTACCCGAAGGACACGACCGAGATGCGCATCGGCTCCTGCCCCCCGTCGACGAACAGCTCGATCAGGCGCCGGCGAAGTTGGTGCACGTTCAGCTCGCTGGTGTCTATTACCACGTCGGCGGCGAGGCGGATCGGGGCGAGGCGCTGTCTCTCCAGGGCCACCGCTTCGAGCAGGCCCTCCCTGCCGGCCGGGTGGCGCCTGCGGGTCCCCTCGAAGCGGCGGACGAGCACCTCGTCGGTGGCGTCGAGGAACAGGATGCGAACGTCGAGGCCCCGCCTGCGGAGCTCGGCGACCGCCGGTTCGAGCCCGGCGAGCTGCTCCACGTCGCGCCCCACGACCAGCGCCACCCTGTCCCGCTCGGCCAGGTCGGGGACTCGGGTTATGAGAGGGGTGGGGATGTTGTCCATCACGTACCAGCCGAGGTCCTCGAGCGTGGCGCCCGCCTGGGAGCGGCCGGCGCCCGACAGCCCGGTGATGATCAGGAACTCGCCCACGCGCCCATTCTCTCAGCCTCCTCCTGGGCGGGGGAGCTTCTCGGCCCGCACCGCCAGGAGGCGGGGGATCGTCGCCGCGTCCCGGTACTCGGCGGCCCTCGCCAGGAAGCCCGGCGGCGGAGCCGGCTCGGCCATCCACGTCACGTAGAGCCCGGCGGCGGCCAAGGCGTTCACGTAGCGGGACAGGGGACGGTGGACGAACGGTATCCAGACCCCCTTCTCCACCTCCTCGAGGCTGTCGTCTTCCACGAGGTAGGGCCCCACCCGCCAGTACTGCTCCTCCAAGATGGTGTCGTCGATCCACCCCGACCCGGGCGTCTGGAGCAGCGGGTGGTTGAGCAGCAGCAGGAAGCGCCCCCCGGGCACGAGCACACGCCCCACCTCCGAGACGGCCCGGTCCATGTCGGCGATGTGCTCGAAGACCAGGCAGGCGACTGCGGCGTCGAAGCTTCCCGAGGAAAAAGGAAGGCGTTCGGCGCCCGACCGGGCGGTGAGAATCCCCCCGCCGCGCCTTTTGGCCTCGGCGATCTGCGCTGCGGTCGGGTCAACGCCGACGACCAGCTCCACTCCGGCCAACGCCGAGGCGACCCGGCCCACCTGACCCTCGCCGCAGCCGACGTCGAGGACCCTTTGGCTGCCGGCGAGCTGCTCCGCCACCAACGGGAGGATCTGCTCCTCGTACTCAGCGTCGGCCCCTTCGGTGAAACCCTCCTGCCACCAGCGGGACACCGCCTCGTCCTCCGGCCAGCCGCCCATGCGACGACCATATCTGCCCGCCCGCCGCCGCGGCGGGTGCCGTCAAGCGCGGACGCGCCGGGCGTTGGCCGCGATCCGCTCGGCCGTCTCGGCGTAGAGCGCCGGCGGCAGATCGTGACCTACTCCTGGCTGCATCCACAGCTCGGCGCCGGGGACCGCCTCGGCGGTGGCCCTTCCCCCCGAGGGGTTCACCAGGGGGTCGGCCTCCCCGTGGATCACCAGCGTCGGGCAGGAAAGCTTCCGCAGGTCCTTGGTCCGGTCCCGCTGGTGGATGACGGCGAGCGTCTGGCGGGCCGTCCCCTCCGGATGGTTGGCCCGCAGGAACGCGGCCCGGGCGTATGCCCTCACCGCTGTCTCCTCGGCGGGGTAGCCGGGGCTGCCGATCAGCGCCACGGCCCGCAGGGCGGCCTCCTCCGCCTCCTCCGGGTCGCGCGGCGGGGCGGACATGAACAGTTCGCCGACCAGGGACGGGTCGGCCTGGCCCACCGCCGGGTCCCCGGTCGTGGACATGATCGAGCAGAGGCTGATCGTCCTCTCCGGATGGCGTATGGCGAAGGTTTGGGCGATCATCCCGCCCATCGAAGCGCCGACGATATGCGCCCGCTCGATGCCGAGCGCGTCGAGGAGTCCGGCGGCGTCGTCGGCCATGTCCTCCAGCGTGTAGACCGCCGGGGGGATCTCGCCGCGAGCGACCGCCCCGGCCAGGTCGGGGACCCCGGCGTCGTCGAACCAGGTCGAAAGGCCCACGTCGCGGTTGTCGAAACGCACCACCCGGAAGCCCCGCCCGACCAGCTCGCCCACGAACTCTTCGCGCCACATCGTCAGCTGGGCGCCGAGGCCCATGATCAACAGCATCGGGGGGTCGCCGGCGTCGCCGTGGACGTCGTAGCAGATGTCTATCCCGTTGGCCTTCGCCTTGCTCATCCGTGCAGCCTTTCATACAGGGAGGCGGCCACCTGACGGGGCAGCCATTTAACGCTTTCGAGCTCCTCGCGTGACATTCGTTTGAGGGCCTTGACCCCGCCGAGCTCCCTCACCAGTCGTTTCTTGCGCGCCGGGCCGAGGCCCGGGACGCCGTCGAGAACAGAGGCGGTCATCCTTTTTCCGCGTAGGTTCCGGTGGTAGCCGATGGCGAAGCGGTGCGCCTCGTCGCGGATCCGCTGGAGCAGGTACAGCGACTCCGACGTGCGGGGAATGCGCACCGGGTCGGGACGGCCGGGCAGGAACACTTCCTCGAACTGCTTGGCCAGAGCGGCGGCGGGGATCTCCTTGTCGAGGCCCAGCTCCTCCAGCACCGAAACGGCCACGCCGAGCTGACCCTTGCCACCGTCGACGAGCAGCAGCTGCGGCGGGTAGGCGAAGCGACGCCGGCGCTCGTCTGGTGGCCTGTCCCTCTCTGCCAAGTAGGCGGTGAGCCGACGGGTGAGCACCTCCCGCATGGCGGCGAAGTCGTCGTTCTGCTCGACGGTGCGGATCTTGAAACGGCGGTACTCCTGCGGTCGGGGCAGGCCGTCCTCCATGACGACCATCGAACCCACGTAGTCGGTGCCCTGCAGGTGGCTCATGTCGTAGCACTCGATCCGCAGAGGTGCCTCGGGGAGGCCTAGGGCGTCTTGGAGGGCGTTGAGCGCCCTGGCCCGGGCGTTGTGGTCTGCAGCCCTCTTCATGCGGTGGCGGAGGAACTCCTCCCCGGCGTTTTTGACCACCATCTCCATCAGTGCCTTCTTGTCCCCCCGCCGTGGGACGCGGATCTCCACCCTGGCGCCGTGGCGGGCCTCCGGGTTGACGCTGCGCTCCACCCGGTAGCGCCCCGTCGCGGCCCACCACTCCACGCCTGGGTTCGTGGCGGCGGTGTTGCCGCCCCGGGGCGCGTCTGGGCGCCCGCCGGCGGGGAGGCTCGACGCCGGGCTCGGGGGGAGGAGACTCGAGGCGGGGCTGCTCGAGGCGGGGAGGCCGCCACGCCCGGTCGTCGCGAGCCACGCCTCCAGGATCTCGACATCCTCGGGCATCTCGGCGACGAGCACCAGCGGCGGCACGCCCAGCGGGGCGTCGGCGTAGTGCTGTTCGACCACCTGCGCGATGAACTGTCCGGGCGTGAGGTCATCGACCTTGTCGACGATGAACCCCTTGCGGCCGACCACCCGCCCTCGCCTCACGTAGAACACCTGGACAGCCGCCTCGAGCTCGTCCTCCACCACGCCGAAGCAGTCCAAATCCTCGGCCTTCTCTGTGACCATCTGCTGCTTCTCGATCGCCTTTCGCACCGCAGCGAGCCGATCCCGCAGGCGGCCGGCCTTCTCGAACTCGAGGTTGTCGGCGGCGCGGCGCATCTCTTCCTCCAGGCGGCTGACCACCGGCTGGGTCGAGCCCTCCAGGAAGTCGAGCAGGTCGGCCGTCAGCTTGGCGTAGGCGTCGCGGCTCACCGCCCGGACACACGGGCCGGAGCACTTCTCGATGTGGTACAGCAGGCAGGGACGGCCGAGGTTCTCGTGGCGAGCGAACTTGGTGTCGCTGCAGGTGCGGATCGGGAATATCCGGGTGAGCGAATCCAGCGTCTCCCGTATCGCGTACGCGTGGGCGTAGGGGCCGAAATAACGGGCGCTTTTGTCCGTTGTGCCCCTCCTCACCATCGCCCGCGGCCACTCGTCACCGACGGTGACGGCCAGGAACGGGTAGCTCTTGTCGTCGCGCAGGCGGACGTTGAAGCGCGGCTTGTGCTGCTTGATGAGGCTGTACTCGAGCATGACGGCCTCGACGTCGTTGCGCACCTGTATCCACTCCACGCTCTCGGCGGAGGCCACCATCTGGGCGGTGCGCGGGGGCAGGGCGGCGGGGTTCTGGAAGTAGTTGCCCAGCCTGCTCCGCAGGGACTTGGCCTTGCCGACGTAGATGACCCGCCCGTCCCGGTCGCGGAACTGGTAGGAGCCCGGGGCGTCGGGGATGCTGCCGGCGGGCGGGCGTTGGAGCACAGTTCGAGTTTGCCGCGCCGGCGGGTCGTTGCGGCGGCCGAGCCGGGCGGCGACCGAGCCGGGCGGCGACCGAGCCGGGCGGCGGCTAGCGGGTGCGCTGATCGGCGCATGCGCGTGGAGGTCCGGTGGGTCGTATGCTGGCGGGCGAGCCGGCCCGGAATCCGGCGACATATCCACCTCGAGGTCGACATACCCGCGGATGGGCGACCGGGCTGTCCCCGCCGACCGCGTATCGAGGTGATCCCAAATCGGAGGTTTCCATGCTTCGGCTGCAAGCCCCTCTCCCCCCGGGCTACGTC
>DATGKR010000107.1:0-12742 GCA_035294565.1 Acidimicrobiales bacterium
CCGACCAGTGCCACCAGCGCCACCTTCGACGCGTCGGTGCTGCGGTGGAACATCGACTCGCCGGCGAAGAACCCCCCGATGCACACCCCGTAGAGGCCGCCGGCGAGGAGGCCGGACGGTTCCCACGCCTCCACGCTGTGCGCCCAGCCCAGGCGGTGCAGCCGACCGTAGGCGGCGCGGATGTCCCGGTCGATCCACGCCCCCTTGCGGCGGCGGTCGGCGCAGGCGGCGACCACCTCGTCGAAGCACGTGTCGACCCGGATCTCGAAGCGGCGCACCGATCGTCTGAGCGACCGGGAGACCCTGAGCCCTTCGAGGGGGATCACCCCCCGGGGGTCGGGAGACCACCACGCCAACACCCCCCGCCGCAGCGGCATCGGGAAGACACCAGCCCGGTAGGCGGCCAGCAGGGTCCCCGGCTCCAGGTCGGCGCCGATCCCGACGACCTCGTCGGAGCTGCCCGACGGCGGGGACGACGGGAACACCCAGCGGCTTGGGGGCGGCTCGACTGGCACCCCCCCAAGATGCCGCAACTACCCTGACAACGATGCCCGACCATCCCATGACCGAACGCCTCGCCGAGCTGGCGAGGCGCAAGGAGCAGGCGCTGCACGCCGGGTCGCCCCACGCCGTCGAGCGCCAGCACGCCAAGGGGAAGATGACCGCGCGCGAGCGGATCGACTACCTCCTCGACGAGGGGTCCTTCCAGGAGCTGGACATGCTGGCGCGAACCCGGGCACCCGGCCTGCCCGACGACAAGCGGCCCTACACCGACGGGGTGATCACCGGCTTCGGCACCGTCGACGGGCGCAAGGTGTGCATCTTCTCGCAGGACTTCACCGTCAACGGCGGCTCGCTCGGCGAGGTGTTCGGCGAGAAGGTCCACAAGATCATGGATCTCGCCGTGTCGCTCGGGGTGCCGGTGATCGGCATCAACGACGGGGGTGGCGCGCGCGTCCAGGAGGGCGTCGTCGGCCTGCACTACTTCGGCGGCATCTTCAAGCGCAACGTGGACGCGTCGGGGGTGGTCCCGCAGATCAGCCTCATCATGGGATCGTGCGCCGGCGGCGCCGTGTACAGCCCGGCGATGACCGACTTCATCTTCATGGTGCGCGACACCTCGCAGATGTTCATCACCGGGCCGGACGTGGTGAAGACGGTGACCGGGGAGGAGGTGACCCTCGAGCAGCTCGGGGGGGCGCTCACCCACGCCACCAAATCGGGGGTGGCGGCCTTCGTCAGCCCCGACGAGAAGAGCTGCCTCGACGACGTGCGCTACCTGCTCGGCTTCCTGCCGTCGAACAACATGGAGGAGCCGCCGCGGGTGCAGACCGGCGACGACCCCGAGCGGCCCACGCCGGAGCTGGCGGCGCTCATCCCCGCCAGCCCCAACCAGCCCTACGACATGAAGAAGGTGATCACGGCGGTCGTCGACGACGGCGACTTCGTCGAGTACCACTCGCTGTGGGCGATGAACCTGGTGTGCGGCTTCGCTCGCATCGACGGCCACGTCGTCGGTATCGTCGGCAACCAGCCGCAGAACCTGGCGGGGGTGCTCGACATCGACTCCTCGGAAAAAGGTGCCCGTTTCGTGCGCACCTGCGACTCGTTCAACATCCCCCTCGTCACCTTCGTCGACGTCCCCGGGTTCATGCCCGGAACCGACCAAGAGTACGGCGGCATCATCCGCCATGGGGCGAAGCTGCTCTACGCGTACTGCGAGGCGACAGTGCCGCGGATCCAGGTCATCACCCGCAAGGCCTACGGCGGGGCGTACGTGGTCATGAACTCCAAGTCGATCGGCGCCGACCTGGCCTTCGCCTGGCCGTCGGCCGAGCTGGCGGTCATGGGGCCCCAAGGCGCTGTCGACATCGTCTACCGGCGGGAGCTGGCCACCGCCCCCGACCCGGCCGCCCGGCGCGCCGAGCTGGTCGACGAGTACACCGAGAAGTTCGCCAACCCCTACCTCGCCGCCGAGCGGGGCTACGTGGACGACGTCATCGACCCCGCCGACACCCGCAAGGTGCTCGCCCGCTCCCTCGACCTGCTCCGCACCAAGCGCGAGGAGCTGCCGCGCCGCAAGCACGGCAACGTGCCCCTGTGAGCCCCGCGGAGCACGCCCCCACCGGCGAGGAGGTGGCCGCCATCGTCGCCGCCGTCGAGGCGGTTTGGCCCCGCCCGCAGGCTACGGAGGCGTCCCCTCGAGCGACCGGCGCCTGGCGCTTCTCGGGGCGGTGGTGGTCCAAGCCGCACACCGTCCAGCGGGTCAGGCCCTGGGTGGAGCGCCGCTGACGACGAGGCTGGCCAGGTCGGCGACGATGTCGCCCAACCTGTAGTCCTTCGGGGTGTAAACGGCGGCGACCCCCATCTCCCGCAGCTTGGCCGCGTCGGCTGGGGGGATGATCCCGCCGACGACCACCGGCGCCTCCACTCCTGCTTCGCCGAGCCGGTCGAGCACCGCGGCGACGAGGTCGAGGTGGCTGCCCGAGAGCACCGACAGACCGACCACGTCGACGTCCTCGTCGCGCGCGGCGGCGGCGATCTGCTCGGGGGTCTGGCGGATCCCCTCGTAGACCACCTCGAAGCCGGCGTCGCGGGCCGCCAGGGCCACCTGCTCCGCCCCGTTGCTGTGGCCGTCGAGCCCCGGCTTGGCGACCAGCAGCCGCGGAGGTGACCCGTCGCGGGCCGCCGCGGCCTTAACCCGCTCGCGCGCCGCGGACAGCCCCCCGCCTCCCGGCGCGCCCGCGGCCAGCGACGCCGCGCCCAGGCCGGTCGGTGCCCGGTACTCCCCCCAGACCTCCCTCAAGGCGCCGGCCCACTCGCCGGTCGTCCCCCCCGCTTGGGCGAGGGCGATGGTCGCCGGCATGATGTTGGCGGACCCCTCGGCGGCGGCCCTGAGGGCGGCGAGGGCCTCGGAGACGGCGTGGGGGGAGCGGGCCGCCCTCCACCGGCGCACGTCGTCGACCAGCGCCTCCTCGACGGCGGGGTCGACGGTCAGTACCGAGCCCTCCCCGCCGAGCGGCGACGGCTCGCTGGAGGTGAAGCGGTTGACTCCGACCACGACCAGCGACCCGTCCTCCACCCGCCGGGCCCGTTCGGCCTGGCTGGCGACCAGCCTGGACTTCATCGTGGGGATCGCCTGGAACGCCCCGCCGAGGGCGAGGATGTCGTCCAGCTCGGCCTGGGCGGCCTCCACCAGGGAGGCAGTCAGGGCCTCGACCACCCGCGACCCCTCGAAGAGGTCGGGGTACTCCAGCAGGTCCGTTTCGTAGGCGAGCACCTGCTGGATGCGCAGGGACCACTGCTGGTCCCACGGCTGGGGCAGGCCGAGCGCCTCGTTCCACGCCGGGAGCTGGATCGCCCGGGCCCGCGCGTCGCGCGAAAGCGTCACGGCGAGGGCTTCGAGGACGATGCGCGCCACGTTGTTCTCCGGCTGCTGCTCGGTGAGGCCCAGCGAGTTGACCTGCACGCCGTAGCGGAACCGTCGCAGCTTCGGGTCGGCGACCCCCCAGCGCTCCCGGCACAGGCGGTCCCACATCACGGTGAACGCCCGCATCTTGGCGGTCTCTTCGACGAAACGGATCCCCGCGTTGCAGAAGAACGAGATCCGCCCCACCACGGCCGGAAGCTCGGCCTCGTCCAGCTGCCCCGAGTCGCGCACCGCGTCCACCACCGCTATGGCGGTCGACAGGGCGTAGGCCAGCTCCTGCACCGGGGTGGCGCCAGCTTCTTGCAGGTGGTAGCTGCTCACGTTGATCGGGTTCCAGCGGGGCACGTTGCGCACCGTCCACGCGATCAGGTCCACCGTCAGGCGCAGGCTCGGCAGGGGAGGGAAGATGTAGGTTCCCCGGGAGAGGTACTCCTTGACGATGTCGTTCTGCACGGTGCCCGACAGGGCGCGCCGCTCGACGCCGGTGCGGTCGGCCTCGGCCACGTAGAGACCCAGGAGCCAGGCGGCTGTGGAGTTGATGGTCATCGAGGTGTTCATCTGCCCGAGGGGGATGCCCTCCATCAGCTCGGCCATGTGGCCCCGGTGCACGACGGGCACGCCCACCTTGCCCACCTCCCCCCGGGCGAGCGGGGCGTCGGGGTCGTAGCCGGTCTGAGTCGGCAGGTCGAAGGCGACCGACAGGCCCGTCTGCCCTTTGGCCAGGTTGTCCCGGTAGAGGCGGTTGGAGTCGCGTGCCGTCGAGTGGCCTGAGTAGGTCCGCATGACCCACGGCGGGTCGGGGCGGGGCAGCCTGGTTTCCATGGTTTCCCCATTCTCCCCGCCCGCCGCCCTCCGGGCCAGCGCTCTGCCTCGCCGGCTATTACAGTGAGGCTCTCGCAGCGGAGAAGGGGACCGCCCATCGGGGGCCGCTGGGCGGGTGCTCGACGCTGTCCTGCGCCCGCCCAGCCGGTGTGTGCCGTGCCCGGCGGGTAGTCGGGCTACGGTTGGAACCCGATGGGACCTCTCGCCCTGGTGGGCGGCGCCGAGTGGACGGAGGGCTGCACCTTCGACCAGGACCTGTGGGAAGCGGCCGGGCGGCCCGAGGTGGTCGTCCTTCCGACGGCGGCCGCCTACGAGCACCCCGAGCGGGCAGTCGACTCCGCCCGGGCGTGGTTCGGCGGTTTCGGGGCGAAGGCCGAGGGGCTGATGGTCCTCAGCCGGTCGGACGCGATGTCCGAGGAGGCGGCCGCGACGGTCCGCAGGGCCGGCTTCGTCTACCTCGGCGGCGGGTCGCCGATGCACCTGCGCTCGGTGCTGAAGGACTCGGCGGTGTGGGATGGTCTGGTTGACGCGTGGGAGGGCGGGGCGGTGGTGGCGGGGTCCTCGGCGGGGGCGATGGTCCTCGGGGACCCGATGGTGGATCCCCGGGGCGGCGCGTTGACCCTCGGACTCGGACTGCTCCGCGGCGTCGCCGTGCTCCCCCACTACGACACCTGGTCGGAGGAGAAGGCGGCCCGCACCGTGCAGCTGGCCACCGGCCATGTCCGCATCGCCGCGGTCGGCGAGCGGACGGCTCTGATACGCGATCCCGAGGGTCGCTGGCGCAAGGAGGGCGCCGGCGAGGCCGCCGTCTACGTCGATGCCACCCCCGCCGGCCTCGACGCCCTCCCCTAGGCGGCGGCCGCCGGGGCGAGGGACGGGAACAGCGACCGCAGGGCGGAGGCCATTTCCGCCCTCACCGGCGCGCTCGAGATGACCACGTCGACCATCGTCAGCGACGTGTGCGTGTGGCCCCGGGCGCGAAGGTGGGTGACGGGCACTCCCGCCGCTGCCAGGGCCGCCGCGTAGGCGTCGCCCTCGTCGCGCAGAGGGTCGAACTCGGCGGTCACCACCACCGCCGGGGGCAGGCCCTCGAGCGACGCGGCCCGCAGCGGCGACGCCAGGGGGTCGGTGCGAGACGGCGGGTCGCAGTAGTGGTCCCAGAACCACTCCATGAGGGCCCTGGTGAGGACGTAGCCCTCGGCGTTCTCCTCGTAGGACGGCCTGGAGAAGTCGCAGTCCACCACCGGGCAGAGCAGCAGTTGGCCTCGCAAAGGTACCCCGGCGCGCTGGGCGGCCACGGCGGCCAGGTTCCCGCCTGCGCTCCACCCGGCGACAGCCACCTCCCCGGGGACCGTGCCCAGCTCGACGGCGTTGTCCGCCGCCCAGCGCACCGCCGCCACCGCGTCCTCGGCGGCGGCGGGGAAGCGCCACTCGGGGGCGTGGCGGTAGTTGACCGAGAGGACGGCTGCGTCGGAGCGCGTGCACAGGTCCCGGCAGAAAGGCTCGTCGGACACATGCGAGCCGAGCACCCACCCGCCGCCGTGGAAGTAGACGACCAGCGGGTGCGGCCCGGGCGACTCCGGGCGGTACAGGCGGTACTCGAGCGGCACGTCGAGGGGTACCAGGCCGTCCTCCTCGGAGCCGACCGCCGGACCGGGAGGCCGGATCGCCGCCGACTGGTCCATGAAGGCTCTCGCCTCAGCCGGCGACAGCGTCTCGAGGGCCGGCAGGTTCATGGCCTCCATCGCCTCGAGCACTAGCGACACGTCCGGCTGCAGCCGGCGGATGACGCCGTCGTTGCACCGCTCCCCGCCGGGCCCGGTGAGCTTGAAACCCAGGTAGCCCCGGGCGCGCGCCTCGTCGCAGGCCGCCCGGTAACGGTCCACCCCGCCGATGTAGGGGTAGAGCACCCTCGGCTTGCCTGGAACGTTGGCGCCCATGTACCACGAGTTGGCCAGCGGATGGAGGGTGATGTTGGCGCAGTCGGCGTTGTGGCGGTGCCAGCCCTCCTCGGCGAGGGGGGTCGGCTCTATCGTGTCGTAGCCGTCCCGCCTCATGTCGTCGAGGGCGTCGCAGATCCAGTCGACGTGCTGCTCTATGGAAACGACCATGTTGGAGAACACCGAGGGGCTCTCCGGTCCGGTGACCATGAAGAAGTTGGGGAAGCCGGTCGTGGTGAGCCCCAGGTAGGTGGCCGGCCCCTCGGCCCACTTGTCCTTCAGGGTGATCCCGTCGCGGCCTTTTATGTCGACAGACACCAGGGGGCCGGTCATCGCGTCGAAACCGGTGGCGTAGACGATCGCGTCGAAATCGAAGGTCTCGGCGGCGGTGTCGATACCCGTCTCGGTGATCGTCTTGATCGGCGTCTTGCGCAGGTCTACCAGGCGCACGTGCGGAAGGTTGAAAGTGGCGAAGTAGTCGGTGTCCAGGCACGGCCGCTTCGTCCCGAAGGGGTGGTCCTTCGGGCAGAGCGCCTCCGCCGTCTCAGGGTCGTGGACGATCGAGCGGATCTTCTCGCGGATCATCTCCGACACCAGCTCGTTCGACGCCGGGTTGACCAGCTGGTCGGCGAAGACGTTGAGGATGGCGAAAAGCTCGCCCTTCTGCCAGGCCTCCTCGAAGCGTCGCCGGCGGACCTCCTCGGGGGCGGCGGTGCCGATCACGTCGGTCGGCTCGATCGGCACGCCGCCGCGCGACCACCTCGCCGCCTGCCGGTAGGCGTCGCGGTCGGCGGCGAAGCGGGCGACGCGCTCGGGGTCCTCCGGGCCGTTCCAGGCGGGGCAGGAGAAGTTCGGGGTGCGCTGGAAGACGGTCAGCTGCGCCGCCTCCCGGGCGATCAACGGTATGCACTGGATGCCCGACGACCCTGTCCCGATCACCGCCACGCGTTTGCCGGTGAAGTCCACCTTCTCGTGCGGCCAGCGCCCGGTGAAGTACACCTCCCCGCCGAAACGGTCCACCCCTTCGATGTCGGGCTTCTTCGGCAGCGACAGGCACCCGGTGGCCGCCACGTAGAAGCGGCAGGTCACCTCGTCGCCGGCCGAGGTGCGCAGACGCCAGCCGCGCATCTCCTCGTCCCAGGCCGCAGACTCGATCTTCGTGCCGAACTGGATGTCGCGGCGAAGGTCGTACTTGTCGGCCACGTGGCCCAGGTAGGCGAGGATCTCGGGCTGGGTGGCGTACTTCTCCGACCAGGTCCACTCCTTCTCGAGCTCGGGGTCGAACGAGTAGGAGTAGTCAGTGGTGGGGATGTCGCAGCGGGCGCCGGGGTAGCGGTTCCAGTACCACGTGCCGCCGACGTCGAGAGCCTCGTCGAACACCCGCACGCTGAAGCCCAGTCGGCGCAGCCGGTAGATCAGGTACAGCCCCGAGAACCCTGCGCCTGCCGTCACCACGTCGAAGTCCATGAATCCTCCCCCGGTTCGATCTTCGGGTTGCCCCTCCAACCTAGCGGTACCTTTGGCCGGCGTGCTTCCATGGGACAAAGAGATGGCCGGGAGGCTGGACCGCCTCACCATCACCTCCGACGCGCTGGCCGCCAACCCGCTCGGCGACCCGGTCGAGAGGCCGCTGTGGGTCTACGTGCCCCCCGGCTACGAGGCGGGTGAGAGGCGCTACCCCACGGTCTACGTCCTGCAGGGCTACACCGGCTTCGTCACCAGATGGGCCAACCGAAGCGCCTACCTGCCCACCTACCCCGAGGCTGCCGACGACCTCTTCGCCTCCGGCAAGGCGCCGCCGTGCATCGTCGTGTTCGTCGACGCCTGGACGGCCTACGGCGGCTCTCAGTTCGTCGACTCCCCGGGTACCGGCGCCTACCACACCTACCTCTGCGACGAGGTGGTCCCCTTCGTCGACGCCCGGTACCGGACGCTCGCCGCCGCCGGGCACCGGGCGCTGCAGGGCCATTCCAGCGGCGGCTTCGGCGCGATGGTCACGCCCATGCTGCGCCCCGATCTCTTCGGGGCGCTCGCCAGCCACGCCGGGGACGCCCTCTACGAAGTGCTCTACCTGCCCGAGTTCGCCAAGTCGGTCCGGGCGCTGCGCCGCTACGAGGGCTCGATCTTCTCCTGGTGGGACGACTTCAGGTCCCGCGTCCCGTTCACCCGGCCGGAGGACCACACGCTCCTCATGGTCCTCGGCGTGGCCGCCTGCTTCTCCGCGGATGGCGACGGCACGCCTCTGCTGCCCTTTGACCCGACGAACGGCAGGCTCGTCGACGACGTGTGGGAGCGATGGCTCGCCTGGGATCCGGTCAGGATGGCCGCCTCCAGGGCGCCCGAGCTGGGCGGGCTGCGGGCGGTGTGGCTCGACGGCGGGACGTCCGACGAGTGGTACCTGGACGTGGGCGCCGCGGCGGTGCGCGACGCCTTCCAGGCGGCCGGCGTCACGGAGCTGCGCTTCGAGCTGTTCGACGGCCGCCACGGCGGCGTGGAATGGCGCTATCCGCTGGCGCTCGCCTACCTTGCCGAGAGGCTCTCACCCTGAGCGGTCACGACTCGATTATCAGCCCGCTCACGTACCAGCGGGACCCGTCGGGAGACAGCTGCACCTGGTAGATGCTCCCCGAGCCGTAGGCGTAGGGGCCCCAGGTGCAGATGAGGGGCTGGAAGGCGTCGTCGCACCCACGGTCGTTGAGCGGCTGGCCGGCGTAGCGGGTGGCGTAGAGGGTGGCGAGGGCTTGGGGGACGGCGACCGACGCCGATTGCGCCCGGTCGGCGTGGATCCAGCCCTCCATGAAGACCGACGACGCCTGCTCGGGGCTCGGCTGCGGATCGGGGGGCAGCGGGGTCGTCGTGGTGGTCGGTGCCGCCGTTGAAGCCGGTGCCGTCTTCGCCGGCGTGCTCGTAGCCGGCGCGGCGCTGCGATGGGCGCTGGAGCAGCCGGCCAGCCCGACGGCGAGCAGGGCGGCCAGTCCCGCCGCCCCCTGCCTTCGCCGCGCCTTCACAGCGTCGCGCTCCGCCCGCCGGTCAGTCGCCGGTCTCGGTGATGGTGACCGACTCGATGTTGACGAGGCGCTCCGGTTTGCCCGAGCGGCTGCCGAGGCGGTCGATCGCTGCCACGACGTCCATGCCAGAGACGACCTTGCCGAAAAGGGAGTACTGCGGTGGCAGGCGCATCCCGTCGGGGCCGCTGATGATGAAGAACTGGCTGCCGTTGGTGTCGGGGCCGGCGTTGGCCATAGCCAGCGAACCGAGCTCGTAGCGGCCGGCCTTGGGTAGCTCGTCGGCGAAGCGGTAGCCGGGGCCGCCCGTCCCAGTCCCGGTCGGGTCGCCGCCTTGCAGGACGAACCCGGGTATCACCCGGTGGAACACGACCCCCTCGTAATAGTGGTAGCGGGAGAGGAACACGAAGTTGTTGACGGTGAGCGGCGCCGAGGCCGCGTCGAGGGCGATCCTCATGGTGCCCATCGAGGTGACCATCTCGGCGCTGTAGCGCATCGACGGGTCGATGCACATGGGGGGCGGCTCGTCGAAGCGCCGCATCTTGGGGCTGGAGCCGTCAGGGTTGGGACAGGGCGTGGGCATGGATCAGCTTTCGTTAACGGTTATGGACTTGACCAGAACCAGCTTGGACGGGGCGCCGCCGAGGCCGTTGTTCTCGTTCACGTTCAGGGCCAGGATCTTCTGGAGGACGTCGAGCCCGCTGGTCACGTGGGCGAAGACCACGTAGTTGCCCTGGCTGTTCAGGTTCGAGCAGGCGCTGGTGACGCAGAAGAAGAACTGCGCGCCGGCGCTGTTGGGCGCGCTGGTCCTCGCCATCACCAGGTCCCCCGGGGCGTAGGTGTAGCCGGAGCCCTCGTCGGGGATCGTGTAGCCGGGGCCGGGGTCCGAGGCGCTCTGGGTGTGAGGCGAGCCGCCCTGGATGATCCCTATCGACGTGTCGGTGCGGAACAGGGCGGTGCCGTCGTAGTAGTGGTAGGCGGCGAGGACGATGAAGTTGTTCGCCGTCACCGGCGTCTTGGTCGTGTCGAAGGACACGACGACGGTTCCCATCGTCGTGTCGATCGACGCCGTGTAGGTCTTCCCCGGCGTGAGGCAGTTGGGCGGCGCCTTGGCGAACTTGGTGACGTGCGGGTTCGGCCCCGGGATCTTCGGGCAGGGGGTGGTCCCCGTGATCGTCGTGCCGCCGGTCACCGGCGGCGCCGTCGGGGGGGTGGCAGACGTCGTTGTGGCGGTAGTGGTCGCCGAAGCGGTGGACGCCCGGTGCTTGGGCTTGCTGCTACCCCCGCCGCTGGTGAGGAAGATGCCGATCACCGCAAGTACCACGATGCCCACGACCGCCGGGATGACCCGGGTGTTGCGGCGCCGGCGGCGCTGGGCCCGTTGCAGCTCGGCCATGCGGGCCGCCCGGCCAGCTCGTTGTCGGGCTCTCTTCTCGGAAGGCACGGCGGAACAACGTAGCTTCCGGCGGGGCCGCCGTAGCCTCGGGGCGCGCCGCCCTGTCGTGAGGGGCGGTGGTTGGGCAGGGCCCCCGCGGGTACTGTCCCAGCAGCGACGAACCATTACGAGGAGAGACCCCAGCCCATGAACGGCTCCGATTCCGAGCGGATGATCGCCGAGATCGAGACGTTCCTGCGGACCGGGTCGGCTCCACCAGCGGCGCCCGAGCCGCCAGCCAGGATGCCAGGGTGGGGTCAGCCCGGGGGGTTCCGGCGTCCGCTCGGGGTCCAAGACGCGGGCGAAGACTGGTGGGAGGAACCTGCTCCCGGTCCCCGGCGTAGGCCGCGTGCATCGAAGGCGCTCGGGTTAGGGCGGTCCGGCCCCTCAGCGGGTGAGTCCGCCCGTAGTGCGGGCGGCAGGCCCGGCGCCGGCGGTCACCGGGAGGGGTCGCCTAAAGGCAT
Source organism: Acidimicrobiales bacterium (assembly GCA_035294565.1). Lineage (GTDB taxonomy): Bacteria > Actinomycetota > Acidimicrobiia > Acidimicrobiales > Palsa-688 > DATGKR01. The sequence goes on from DATGKR010000107.1 coordinate 11,097, forward strand.
CCCCCGGTGGACCTCTGTTCGGGTGGCGGTCGTCGTTTGCATGCTGGCCGGCATCTTGGTGCTCCCGGTCCTCTACTCCGACCATCTGAGCGGCACGGCCTCGACGGTCGGCCCGTTTGCGCCGGTCGACGCCCTCTCGGGCTACACGTTTCTCCGGCTCGACCCGTCGGGGACGCCTGTCCGGTGGAACCCGTGCTCCACCTTGTACTACGAGACCAACCTCGCCGGGGCGCCCCCCTACGTGGCCGTGGACCTGCAGCTCGCGGTGGAGAAGGTCAGCCAGGCGACCGGGCTGCTCTTCGCCGACGAGGGGTCCACGACTGCCTCCCCGCCGGCGTACGGCACCCTGGGAGCGGTGCCCGACGTGCGTGTCGGCGCCTCGGGTGCGTCCACGGCTGGCACCGGCGCCTCGCCGTCGGGTGCTTCCTCGGTCGGGACTGGCGCCTCGTCGCCGGGTGCTTCCTCGGTTGGGACAGGAGCCTCGCCGCCGGGCGTCGGCGACGGGCCGGTCCTCGTCGACTGGGACCCTGCCCGCCCGCCGGCGTCGCCGTCGACGACGGGCGCCTACGCCAAGACGGTGCCGGTCGCCGCGGTGGACCGGATCACGGGCGAAGCCGTCTACGTGACCGGATCCGTGGTGATCGGCTCGGCAGCGGCACGGCTTGCCCCCGGATTTGGACCGCACAGCCTCGGCGTCCTGCTGCTCCACGAGCTCGGCCGCCTCGTCGGCCTCGGGCCGGTGGCCGCCGGCGGGGAGATCATGAACCCCCACGTCCTGTCCAGCCAGACCGACTCGTTCGGCGCCGGCGACCTCGCCGGCTTGAAAAGGCTGGGCGTATCCGCCGGGTGCCTCACCGTACCGGCCGGCGCCATGCTGGACCCGACCTCCTGAGCCTCCCGACTGTCGGGCGCGCTTCGTCGGGTCGTTCTCGACCGCTGGCGTCGAGGCGGCCTCGGACGTTGAACGCGCCCTTCGGGGGAGGACTCGGGCGGCTTCGGGGAGGACTCGTCGCCCGCCGGCGGCGGACCGCAGTGTCGGTTCGCGCTCCCAAGATGCACCAGCGCCGAATCGCGGGAGCGCGAAACGACATTTTTCGTGCAGGATCGCGCTCCCGATTTTCAGGGCGGCAATCGCGGGAGCGCGAAACGACGCTTTTCGTGCAGGATCGCGCTCCCGATTTTCGCCGCTGGGCAATCCCGGGAGCGCGGATCGACAACCCTCACCCCTGTAACCCCCTGTGGCCCTGGCGGCAACCCCGCTGGCCCCGCCCCCATCGACCCCAACGTGCGGGCGGCCCCCAACCTGCGGGCTCCCTTCCGGTCCGGGGCCCGGCCGGATCCGGTAGTCACATTGTGACTACCGTGCTACGGTCCTTCTCGTGACGATCGAGACCCTGGACCTGCCGCTCTGTCGCCGGCTTCTACGCGCTGCGCTGGCGTTTGCCGCCATCTCTGTGGGTGTCGCCGCGTGCTCCAGCTCCTCGACGGGCCCCGCGGCCTCGGCACCGAAGACACGCGGAGGGGTCGCCACCGGGAGCGGACCGGTGGACGTGCTGTACGCGGGCTCGCTCGTCGACCTGATGCAGCGCCAGGTCGAACCCGCCTTCCACAAGGCGACCGGGTACACGGTTCAGGGAGTTCCCGGC
>DATGKR010000108.1:0-5696 GCA_035294565.1 Acidimicrobiales bacterium
CGCAACGTCTCACCGTTCCAGGTGGAACCGGGGAAGTTCACCTACCGCCTGGTGAGGGGCGAGTTGCAGTACGAGTCCTACGGGACTATCGAGGCGCACTGCCGGCTGCTTCCCGACGGCCCGGTGACCGCCGTACCCCTCACGCTGCTGCCCCCGGTCTGACAGCGGCGCCGGACCCTCCCCGGCGTGGGTAGGGTGGCCCCATGAGGGACGAGAACCTCGAGAAGCTGGGTATCAACGTCATTCGCGGCCTGGCCATGGACGCCCCGCAGAGGGCCGACTCGGGCCACCCGGGCACGGCGATGGCCCTGGCGCCGCTGGCGCACGTGCTGTGGACGCGGGTGATGACCTACGACTCCGAGCACCCGTCGTGGCCCGACCGCGACCGTTTCGTCCTCTCCTGCGGACATGCCTGCATCCTGTTGTACTCGATGCTCTATCTCACCGGTTTCGGGCTGGAACTGGAGGACCTCGAACGTTTCCGCAAGTTGCACAGCCGCACCCCCGGCCATCCAGAGGTGCACAGCTCCCCGGGCATAGAAGTGACCACCGGCCCGCTCGGCCAGGGTGTCGCCAACGGCGTCGGCATGGGCATAGCCGAGCGGGTGCTCCGCTCCCGCTTCGGGTCCGACCTCGTAGACCACCACACCTTCGTCATCTGCAGCGACGGGGACCTGATGGAGGGGATCAGCCACGAGGCGGCCTCCCTCGCCGGGCACCTCGGCCTCGGAAGGCTCGTCTACATCTACGACGACAACCACATCACCATCGACGGGCCGACCGAACTGGCCCTCAACGACGACCCGGCGATGCGCTTCGAGGCCTACGGCTGGCACGTCGAGCGCCTCGGCGAGATCGCCAACGACACCGACGCCCTCGAGGCGGCGCTGCGCCGGGCGATGGCCGAGGAAGAGCGGCCCAGCCTCTTGGTCCTGCGCAGCCACATCGCCTGGCCGGCGCCGCACATGACCGACAACCCCAAGGCTCACGGCTCCCCCCTCGGCGCCGACGAGGTGCGGGCCACCAAGGAGATCCTCGGGCTGCCGCCCGACAAGGATTTCTGGGTGCCCCCCGAGGTGCTCGACATGTACCGCCAGGCGGGTCGGCGCGGCGGGGAGGAGAGACGCAAGTGGGAGGAGCGCCTCGCCTCTTGGACCGGCGAGCGCGCCGACTGGGACGCCGCGTGGGCGGCGACGGGCAAGCGGGGCTGGCAGTCGAAGCTTCCGTCGTGGAAGGCGGGCGAGCAGGTGGCGACCCGCAAGTCGGCGAACACCGCGCTGAACGCCGCCTTCCCCGACTTCCCCGGCCTCGTCGCGGGCGGGGCCGACCTGACCGGCAACACCGGGACCAAGCTCGACGGGGAGCCCCTCCAGGGCAGAGACCATCCCGGTGGGCGCGCAGTCGCCTACGGGGTGCGCGAGCACGCCATGGGCGGGGTGATGAACGGCATGGCGCTGCACGGGGGGGTCCTGCCGGTGGGAGGCACCTTCTTCGTGTTCAGCGACTACATGCGCGGGTCGGTCCGCCTCGCCGCCCTGTCGGGGGCGAAGGTCGTCTACTTCTGGAGCCACGACTCGATCGGCCTCGGCGAGGACGGCCCCACCCATCAGCCGGTGGAGCATCTCGCCGCCGTGCGGGCGATGCCCGGGCTCCGGGTGATCCGACCGGCCGATGCCAACGAGTCCGCCCACGCCCTGCGAGTGGCGTTCGAGCGCAACGGGCCGACGGCCCTCGTGCTGTCCCGTCAGGAGCTCCCGGTCCTGGCCTCCACCGCCGAGTTGGGCGCCAACCTCGAGCGGGGCGCCTACGTGCTCGTTCCCGGCGCCGACGACCCCGACGTGGTCCTCGTTGCCAGCGGCTCGGAGGTGTGGGTCTGCGTCGAAGCCGCCCGGCTCCTCGCCGAGCAGGGCCTCGAGGCGAGGGTCGTGTCCATGCCCAGCTGGGAGCTCTTCGACGAGCAGGACGACGACTACCAGGACGAGGTGCTCGGCTCGGGAGCCCCGGTGCTTTCCGTCGAGGCCGCCTCGTCGTTCGGCTGGTCCCGCTTTGCGGACGACTCGGTCTCGTTGGACACCTTCGGGGCTTCGGGGCCCGGAGGGGAGGTGCTCGCAGCGTTCGGCTTCACCCCTGACCACGTCGCGGCTCGCGCCGCGGCTTTGGTGGAGAGCATCGGCTGGGAGGACTTCGACGAAGACGAGGAGGAGGAGGAGGACGAATGACCAGGCTTCACGACCTCTACGACCAGCAGGGCCAGAGCCCGTGGGTGGACAACCTGACCCGGCCCTCCATCCAGGGCGGTGGGCTGAAGCGGCTGGTGGACCAGGGGATACGGGGTGTCACCTCCAACCCGACCATCTTCGAGAAGGCGATGACCGGTTCGGACGCCTACGACGAGCAGTTCAAGGAGGTGATCTCGAGGGACTCGGTGGAAACCGCTTTCTGGGACATGGCCGTCGACGACGTCGCCCACGCCTGCGGGGTCCTCAGACCCCTCTACGACGCCTCCGGAGGCGGGGACGGGTTCGTGTCACTGGAGGTGTCCCCTGCCCTCGCCTACCAGACCGAGGCGACGGTGAACGCCGCCCGGGAGCTTCATGAGCGCATAGGGCTGCCGAACCTCATGGTGAAGATCCCGGCCACCGCGGAGGGCGTCCCGGCGATCGAGAAGATGATCTCCGAGGGGCGCAACATCAACGTCACCCTCATCTTCAGCCTGCCCCGGTACCGGCAGGTGATCGACGCCTACCTGGCCGGTCTCGAGGCGTTCGCCTCCTCGGGGGGCGACCTGCGCAGGGTCCACAGCGTCGCCTCGTTCTTCGTCAGCCGGGTCGACACCGAGGTGGACCGGCGCCTGGAGCAGGCCGGCGCCGACCCGTCCCTGGCCGGAAAGGCGGCTGTCGCCCAGGCGAGGCTGGCCTACGAGCTGTTCACGCAGAGCTTTTCCGGCCCCCGCTGGGAGGCGCTCGCCGCCGAGGGGGCCCACCGGCAGAGGCCCCTGTGGGCGTCTACGTCGACCAAGAACCCCCGCTACCCGGACCTCCTCTACGTGGACAGCCTGATCGGGCCGCACACGGTCAACACGATGCCCGACGCGACGATCGACGCCTTCTTGGACCACGGGACCGTGGCGCGAACCGTCGACAGCGAGATCGAAGCGGCCCGCGCCGTGATCGAACGGGTCGGCGCGGCCGGCGTGGACATGGCGGATGTTTCGCGGGTGCTGGAAGAGGAGGGGGTGGCCTCGTTCTCCAAGAGCTACGACCAGCTGCTCCAGTCCCTGTCGGACAAGGCGAACGCCCTGTCGGGAGGGTCATGAGCCCCTCGGCGCCCGACGAAAGGGGGGACCTGCCGCCGAACACGCTCGCCGAGGGCATCGAAGCGGCCCGCAAAGCCCCGCCGGGGGTGCTGGTCGTCGCCGGCGCCTCCGGGGACCTGACCGCCCGCAAGCTGCTGCCCGCCCTCGGCCAGCTCGCCCGGCGGAGGCTCTTGCCCCACGCCTTCGCCGTGGTCGGCGTCGCCCGAACGGAGATGTCCGACGACGACTTCCGTCGGGCCATGAGCGACGCTGTCCCCGGGGACGTGCAGGGATGGTCGGAGGTGGTCAAGCACAGCCGCTACGTCGCGGGCGACTATTCCCATCCCGACACCTTCGACGCGCTCGGCAGGGTCCTCTCCGAGGTCGAAACGGACATCGGCTCGGACGGCAACCGGACGTTCTACCTGGCGACGGTGCCCGCCGTCTTCCTCGAGTTCGCCGACGGCCTCGGGCGGTCCGGGCTCAACCGGCCTCCCCGCGAGGGGGCCGCCGTGCGCCTGGTCATCGAGAAGCCCTTCGGGCGCGACCTGCGCAGCGCCCGGGAGCTCGACGAGGGGTTGCACCGCAACTTCGCCGAGGAGCAGATCTACCGGATCGACCACTACATGGGGAAGGAGACGGTCCAGAACGTCCTGGCGTTGCGTTTCGCCAACGCCATCTTCGAGCCGCTTTGGAACCGCCGCTACGTCGACCACGTGCAGATCACGGTTGCGGAGGCGCTCGGCGTCGAGAAGCGGGGGGCGTTCTACGAGACCGCCGGAGCGCTTCGCGACATAGTCCAGAACCACGTGATGCAGGTGCTCTCCCTGACCCTCATGGAACCCCCCGGCTGGATCGACGCGCAGGGCATCCGCGACGAGAAGGTGAAGGCGTTGCGGTCCGTGGTGGTCCCCACTCCCGAGAAGGTGCGTCTTCAGTCGGTTCGGGCGCAGTACGACAGCGGGTGGAGCGAGGGCGTCGCCGTGCCTGCCTACCGGCAGGAGCCCGACGTCGACCCCCGCAGCGAGACGGAGACCTACGTGGCCCTCAAGCTCGAGGTGGACAACTGGCGCTGGGCGGGCGTGCCGTTCTACGTGCGGACCGGCAAGCGGCTCCCCGAGCGGGTCACCGAGGTGGCGCTCCAGTTCAAGGACGTCCCCCACCTGGCGTTCAGCCGTTCCGAGGCGAAGGATCTCAAGCCGAACGTGCTGGTCCTGCGCATACAACCCGACGAGGGGGTGGCGCTGCGCTTCGCCGCGAAGGTGCCCGGCCAGGCGTTCAACGTGCGCGACGTGGTGATGAAGATGACCTACGGCTCGGCTTTCCTGGAGGACCCCCCAGAGGCCTACGAGCGCCTCCTGCTCGACGCGATGATCGGGGACCCCACCCTGTTCATCCGCACCGACGAGGTGGACCAGGCGTGGACGATCGTCGACCCGATCCTCGACGCCTGGCAGAGCGGAGCGGTCCCCCTCGCCGGCTACCCCGCCGGTTCGTGGGGGCCCCGCCAGGCGGAAGAGCTGATCGAGCGGGATGGGCGCCACTGGAGGATCCCCTAGCGTGGGCACGCCGGCGGTGCTCGACCGCTGGTCGGGCGAGGGGGTGAGGCTGTCGGAGGTGGTGACCGCTGTGGCGTCGCTCCACGACCGGTCACGGGAACCCCACGCGCGGACCACCACGGCGGTGATGACCCTCGTGGCTGTCGCCGCCGAGGAGGATCATGCGCGCCGTGCGGCCGAGGCGATGCGGACCCTCGCCGGGCATCACCCTGCGCGCATAGTCCTCGTCCGGCCGTACCCCGACGAGGCCGCCTACCTGAGCGCCGAGGCGACGCTGTACGGCAGCGGCGGCGACGAGTTCATCGAGGTCGTCTTCGACGTGCGCGGCCAGGCCGCGCGCCACCTCGACTCGCTCGTAGAGGCGTTCACCCTGCCGGATCTTCCGGTCGCCGTGTGGTACGTGAGCTCCCTCCCCGACCCCGGCGACCCCCTGCTCGGCGTGGCGACGGTCGTCGTCCTCGACAGCCGCGACGCGCCGGACGTCTCGCAGTTGCGCGGGGTCCTGGCCCTTGCCAGGCGGAGCACGGTCGTGGACCTCTGCTGGAAGCGCCTCGCCCCGTGCCGGGAGCTCGTGGCAGGACTGTTCGACCCGCCGCACTGCCGGGTTTGGCTGCCACGCGTCGAACGGGCGGAGGTGGCCGGCAAGAGCGGCCCTCGCCGCCTCCTCGCCGGCTGGCTGGTCGCCCAGACGTCCCTCTCCCCGAAGAACGTCACCACCCGCGACGCCCGCCACGTGTCGCTCGGCCTTCGCGCCCGGGGGCCAGGCGGGGAGGCTTCGTTCTCCCTGGAGCGGCCGGAGGGTCAGCGCCTTTTCGCGGCCGAGGCCATGGTGCCGGGCGGGG
>DATGKR010000109.1:0-41069 GCA_035294565.1 Acidimicrobiales bacterium
CGGGGCGTGGTGTCCTGCTTTCGGCCAAAGTGTCCACTCGCCACGGCGCCGAAGGCCGCCTCTGGACAGTTAGGTCAAAATATTCGCCCTAAGTGTCCAGAGGACGTCCCGGACGCGACGCGGAGTGGACACTTTGGCAAATCGAGGGGGAGTTGGCACTGGTGAAGTCGGCACGCCCGCCGCGTCCAACGCCCGCGGCGCCGGTCCCGCTGAGCGGCAGACGCCCCGGACCGGCCCGTCCGCCTCGCAGTAGCCTCCCCGCCGTGCGAGAGGCATACATCGTGGACGCGGTGAGGACCCCCGTGGGCCGGCGGGGCGGCGGGCTGGCCGACGTCCACCCCGCCGACCTGGGCGCCGTGGCCATCGAGGAGCTGATCCGGCGGACGGGCATCGACCCTGCGGCCGTCGACGACGTCGTGTTCGGCTGCGTGGACACCATCGGCCCCCAGGCGGGCGACATCGCCCGCACCTGCTGGCTGGCGGCGGGGCTGCCCGACGAGGTGCCCGGCACGACGGTGGACCGCCAGTGCGGGTCCTCCCAGCAGGCGCTCCACTTCGCCGCCCAGGCGGTCCTGTCCGGGACCTGCGATGTCGTGGTCGCCGGCGGCGTTCAGAACATGAGCCGGATCCCGATCTCCGCGGCGATGCTCGCCGGGCAGGGCTACGGCTTCGAGGATCCCTTCAGCGGCTCGCAGGGCTGGGTGAGGCGCTACGGCACCCAGGAGGTCTCCCAGTTCCGCTCGGCGGAGATGATCGCCGCCAAGTGGGGGATCAGCCGGGAGCAGATGGAGGTGTTCGCCCTCGAGTCGCACCGCCGGGCGGTCGCGGCGGCGGACGGCGGCCGCTTCGACGGGGAGATCGTCCCAGTCGGCGACGTCACGGCCGACGAGGGGCCCAGGCGCGACACCTCGCTGGAGAAGATGGCCAAGCTGCCGCCGCTCACCGAGGGGGGCCGGCTGACCGCCGGCGTTTCGAGCCAGATCTCGGACGCCGCGGCCGCACTGCTCGTCGTCAACGAGCGGGGTCTCGCCGCCCACGGCCTGACACCACGGGCCCGCGTCCACCACCTGAGCGTGAGGGGAGCCGACCCGGTGTGGATGCTCACCGCGCCCATCCCCGCCACGGCCCACGCCCTGTCCCGGGCGGGCCTCCGCCTCGAGCAGATCGACCTGGTCGAGATAAACGAGGCCTTCGCTTCGGTGGTGCTCGCCTGGATCGCCGAGACGGGCGCCGACCCCGACAAGGTCAACGTCAATGGCGGCGCCATCGCCCTCGGCCACCCGCTCGGGGCGACAGGGGCGCGTTTGGCGACGACGCTTCTCGCAGAGCTGGAGCGCCGCGGCGGCCGCTACGGGCTGCAGACCATGTGCGAGGGCGGAGGACAGGCCAACGTGACCATCTTCGAGCGGCTCGACCGGTAAGGACACCAGCCGGTCGAGGGTGGACGAAGCCGCGACCCCGAAGGCCGCCGGCCTCAGCGTCTGGCCGGAACCGACGCCAGCCGGTCGAGGGTGGCCGTCGCCTCGGCGACGATCCCCTCGACCACCTCGGCCACGGTGGGCAGCTCGTCGATCAAGCCGGCGACCTGCCCGGTCGGCAGGATCCCCGCCTCCAGGCGGCCGTCCACCATGGCCGCGCGTGTCAACATCGGGGCGTTGGCGGCCATCGCCACCTGCGCCCAGGTGAGCTCGCCGTTGCGTCTCATCGCCAGGCCTTCGCGCACCATCCCGGCGATGGTGGTGCCCGTCAGGCGGCGCAGGCGGAGGGCGTTGAGGACGGCGAGGGCCGCCGCGGCCGGGCGGGCAGCCCCCTCGAGGCGCTCGACGAGCGGGGTGCGGATCAAGCGCTGAGGGGCGCCATCGACCGCCCGGGTGACGACCGTGTCGGTCAAAGCCGCCGCCAGGTAGCGGGCCTTCACGTGGTCGGGGACGGTGCTCTCCTTGGTGAGGAGAAACCGGGTGCCCATGGCCACCCCAGCCGCCCCCCAGGCGAGCGCGGCGACCAGGCCCCGCCCGTCGTGGAAGCCGCCGGCGCCCAGCACCGGCACGTCCACCATCCGGGTCACCGCCGGAAGCAGCAGGCTGGTCGGCACCGGACCGGTGTGGCCGCCACCCTCGTGGCCCTGGGCGATGACGGCGTCCACCCCCATGGCGACCACCTTCTCGGCGTGGCGGGGGGCGGCGATGGTCGGCATGGTGACAACGCCGGCGTCTTTCAGCCGGGCCACCAGCCCCGGGTTGGGGGCCTGCGCGAAGCTCGCCACCTTGACCTTCTCGGCGACGAGCAGGGCGACGAAGCGCTCGACCTCGGCGTGGTCGGAGCGGAGGTTGACGCCGAACGGCGCGTCGGTCCGTTCCTTGACCTCCGCTATAGCCCCCTTCAGCTGCTCGTAGGTCATCGTGGCAGAGGCGATGACACCTAGTCCTCCGGCTGCCGAGGTGGCCGCGGCGAGCCGGGCGCCCGCAACCCATCCCATTCCGGTCTGGACTATCGGGTAGCGGACGCCGAGCAGATCGCAGGCGGCGGTTCGCAGCCGGGGGTCGCTCATCGCGACAGGATCACGCAGGAGCCGTGGCCGAAGAGCCCCTGGTTGACGGCGAGCCCGACCCGGGCGCCTTGCACCTGCCGGGCGCCGGCCTCGCCTCTCAGCTGCCAGGCGATCTCGCAGACCTGGGCGAGGGCCTGGGCGGGAACCGCCTCGCCGAAGCAGGCGAGCCCCCCGGACGGGTTGACCGGGACCCTCCCGCCGATGGAGGTCGCCCCCTCGTGCAGCAGCTTCTCCGCTTCCCCCGGGCCGCACAGGCCGATGTCCTCGTACCAGTCGAGCTCGAGGGCGGTGGAAAGGTCGTACACCTCGGCGAGGGACAGGTCTCCCGGTCCGAGCGCCGCCTCCTCGTAGGCGGCGGAGGCGATCGAGGCTCGGTAGCCGACTGTGGGCTTTGCAACTGCGGCCGCCGAATCGGTGGCGATGTCGGGCATGTCCAGGAACGTGTTGGGAAAGCGGGGGGTTACCGTGGCCACCGCGCGGATGCGCACCCCTGCTCGCCCGAGGCGACGGGCGCACGCCTCGGAGGCGAGCACCACCGCCGCGGCCCCGTCGGAGGTGGCGCAGATGTCGAGCAGGCGGAGAGGATCGGCGACCACCGGCGAGGCGGCCACCTCCTCGGCGCTCACCTCCGAGCGGTAGCGGGCGTAGGGGTTGTGCAGGCCGTGGCGGGCGTTCTTCACCTTCACCGCCGCGAAGTCCGACGGGCTGGCCCCGTAGAGGTCCATCCGCCGCCGGGCGTAGAGGGCGAAGTACGTCGGGTTGGTCGCCCCGACCAAGCGGAAACGCAGCCAGTCAGGGTCGTCCCAACGCTCGCCGGCGTTGGGGGCCAGGAATCCCTTAGGCGTGGTATCGGCTCCGACCACCAGCGCCAGGTCCGACAGACCGGCGAGGATCCTGGTGCGCGCCGCCTCCAGGGCGGCCGATCCCGACGCGCAGGCCGCGTAGCAGGTGGCGACGCGGGCGCCGTTCCAGCCCAGGGCCCTGGCGATCGTCGAGCCGGCGACGTAGCCGCCGTAGCCGTTGCGGACGGTCTCCCCGCCGGCGACGAAGTCGACGTCGCGCCAGTCCACCCCTGCGTCGGCGAGGGCGGCTCGCGCTGCCGCCACCCCGTACTCGGAGAAAGGGCGGCCCCACTTGCCCCAGGGGTGCATGCCCACGCCGACAACCGCGACCTCAGCGCTCATCGGCCGCCTCCAGGGGGAGCCACCTCCACACCAGCGTCCCGTCAGGTCCTCCGGGGAGAGGCTCGACGACGACCTCCGCCTCTTGCCCCACCCGCAAATCGGCGACCCCGAAGCCGGCGGCCACCTGCCCGAGGACGACCATGCGCTCCTTCTCCAGGGCGACCGCCGCGATGGCGAAAGGCTCGTACGGTTCGCTGGCGGGCACGTAGGGCGCCGGAGGCTGGTAGCGGGCGTCGGTATAACTCCAGATCCGCCCGCGCCGCGACAGGCCTGCGGGCTCGAGGTCCTCCGAGCCGCAGCCCGGGTTGGGGCACCACGCGCAGCCCGGCGGGAACCGGTACGTCCCGCACACACGGCAGCGCAGGCCCACCAAGACCGGTTCCGGTTCCGTCCGCACCCAGCCCTGCATCATCGCTCCTCCTCCTCGACGGGTCTCATCTCCGGTCCTCCGGCAGCTCCCGGTGGCGCAGCCCTTCAGGGTCTATGACCTCCCTGATCAACCGCAGCTCCTCGTCGGTGGGGTCGCGGGTCAGCCCCATCGGCTCGGCCACGGCCGGCTCGAAACCGGTCGCGCCCAGCACCTGCTCGACGCTCACCCCCGGGTGCACGCCGATCAGCCTCATGCGGTGGGCGGGGCCGCCGAAGTCGAAGACCCCCAGGTCAGTGACCACCCTTCGCAGGTCGAAGAACTCGAGCGCCGCCGGACCGGCGGCCTCGGCTCGGTCCCAGCCGACGCCGGTGACCACGTCCACCTTCTCGACGAACACCCTCGGCGAGTGGTTTGGCACCCAGTAGCTGGTTGCGTGGTTGACGGTGTTGCCCGGCGCGCCGCGAAAGCCGATCAGCTGGGCCTTGGGGACCGAGTAGTCGGCGCCGATCGCCGCGAAGTTCTGGTTGCCGTAGGCGTCTATCTGGGTGGCGCCCATCACCACGTGGCGCCGGCCCGACCACACGATGTCGAACATGGATCGGTACGGGTTGTAGTACTCGACGGTGCGCCCCGCCGGCCACGAGAACGCGCCGTGATCGGCTATCAACGCCGCCTCCCCGTCCGTCGCCATCAGCCGCGGCTCGAAGCTGGCGCGCGCCAGGCGGCCGGCGATCATCGGGATTGTGCCGATCGGGTTGGCGACGATCTCCCCGTCCCCGCGGAAACACTCCGCCAGGGCGACGATGCAGTGCTCCGCGCGGGTGACCTTCAAGCCCACGACCTCCAGAAGTCCCGCCAGGCTTCGACCGAGCGCGCAGAGTCGGCGTAGGCCCTCTGGGTCTCCTCGTCGCGCCCGTAGTCGGGCTCGCACGAGGTGAAGCGCGCCCCGCCGGGACTCTCGACCACGCCGTCGACCATCATGCGCGCCACCCGCAGACGCAGCTCCGTGCCGGCCTCCTTCACCAGGTCGGCGGTGGGCACCACCCGCTCCACCGATATGAACCTCCTCGCCGGTGCCGCCCGCAGGAACAGGTCGTCGAAGTAGAGGTCCGGCCCGAGGAAGGCGGCGTTGCCGTTCTCGTCGGACACGTTGAGATGGCAGATGGCGGCGTCGAGGCGCAGAGCGGGGACGGCCACCAGCTCCAGCCCGTCCTCGAAGGGGGAGCGGACGGTCGACAGCGTCGGGTTGAGGCTCATCAGGTCGCTTCCCAGCCCGGCCCTCGTCGGCAGGAACGGCACCCGCCAGGCGGCGGCCTGCAGGCCGAGGAGGAACATCCCCTCGTCGAAGGGCACGTCCTCCACCCTTCCCGCCTGGCGCGCCGCGCGGAAGTGCGGTTCGAGGGGGACCGAGTCGAGTGAGGCGAACGGGTAGACGGCGCGCCGGACCTTGCCCGCCGCGCAGAGCACGCCGAGGTCGGGGCCGGCGCAGCTCACGACCGTCAGGTCGCAGAGCCTGCTGGCGGCGATCGCCTTGACGATCGACATCGGCTTGCGCCTGCTGCCCCAGCCGCCGATGCCGATCGTCATGCCGTCCGACAGCTGGGAGACCACGTCCGCCTCGCCGAGGAGCTTGCTCATCTCGACGTGTCGGTCTCCCGCTTGGCGACGAACGCGGCGCGGTGCTCGTCGGCGACGCCCGCCAGGTTCAGCTCGAACGTGAAGCCCTGCTCGAAGCGGTAGGAGCGCTTAACGTCCCACAGGTCTATGCCGTTGAGGGACTCCTTGGCGGCGCGTATGACCGTCGGCGAGCGGGCGGCGATCTCGGCCGCTATCTCCCTCGCCCGCTCGACGAGGCGCTCGCGGGGAACCACGTCGAGGACCGAACCGTAGGCGCGAAGCTCGGCGGCTGTCGCCGCCGCCGAGGTGTAGACCATCGCCCTCGCCCGCTGCTGGGGCACGAGCCTCGACAGGTGGGTGGCCGCGCCGAGCGCCCCGCGGTCCACCTCGGGCAGGGCGAAGTAGGCGTCGTCGGAGGCGACGACGATGTCGGCGTTGCCGGCCAGCCCCACCCCACCGCCGAGGCAGTAGCCGTGCACGGCGGCGATAACCGGGACCGGGCACTCGTAGACGGCGGCGAAAGCGGCGAAGCAGCCCCTGTTGGCGCCGATCAGCGCGTCGAATCCTTCGGACGCTTGGATCTCCTTGATGTCCACCCCGGCGTTGAAGCCCCGGCCCTCGGCGCGCACGATCACAACCCGGGCCTCCCCGCCCCGGCCGAGCGAGGTCACCGTCTCGGCCAGGTCGAACCACTCGGCGACCTTGAGGGCGTTGACCGGCGGGCAGTCCACGACGACCTCGGCGACGCCTCCACCCACAAGCGCTGAGCTGACCCCCATCACGCCACCGACCAGGCGCGGGGCAGCTCCGACTGGGGGAGCCGCTCGGAGAACTCGAGCACCAGCCACACGGCGCGGGCGATCCGGTCGTAGGCCTCGGCGATCGACGCCGATCCGACCACCCACTGGCGCAGCTGCAGATCGAAAACGGAGGCCGCCACCCTCACCACCTCCCTGGCGACTTCGTCGGGCAGGCCGCGGAGGGCCTCCACGTAGATCTTGGTGTTGCGGGCCATGTTGCGGGCGAAGATCTCCCGGGTGAAGGGGTCTTCCGAGGCCTCCAGGGTCATGACCACCCGGGCGAGCTGAGGCCACCCCTGGAACGCCCGCATGGACCGGTGCAGGACGTCGGTGAGCCGCTCGGCGTTGGACTCGCCCCGCAGCGGGCGGCGCTCGACGCTGGCCTGCAGCTCGGTGGCCCAGTGGGCGAGGACCTCGGCGAACAGGTGGTCCTTGGACTGGAAGTAGCGGTACACGGTGCCGAGCGCCACCCCGGCTTCGGCCGCCACGTCTTTCATCTGGATCTGCTGGTGGTCGTGGCTGCGCAGCAGGGACAGGGCGCCCTCGACGATCCGCACCCGCCTCTCCAGCTGGGAGGAGCTGAGCGTATCGGGCAGCGGGGGGGTGCTGAGCCTCGTCCCAGGACGCCTGGGCACTGGATGTTTGGTCACTGGTCGCTTGGGCACTGGGCGGGGTGCCGAACCTTTCCGGTGGGTGGGACCGGCCGCCTCCACGCTTGGCCGGCTGGAAGCCGATTCTAGTAGTTTGGCCGGCCATGGTCGAACCCGCCGGGGCGGGCAGCCGTCGGTTCAGCCGGTCGGCGCTCTCGTGGGAGGAGGACACCCTCCTGCCGGCGGAGGCGCGCGTCGCGTTGACCGGCCCGGGGGCGCCGTTCGAGATGGTCGACGAGCCGGTGCTGGGAGCCCGGATGCGGGTGTTCGCCCGGCGGCCGGCGAACATGCGCCAGGTGCTCGAAGGCGCGGCCGGGCGCTTCGGGGAGCGGCCGTTCCTCGTCTTCCCCGACCGGACGTTCACTTACCGTTCGATGCCCGCGGCGGTGTCGGCCCTCGCGGCGTCGCTGCACGACCGCTTCGGGGTCGGCCCGGGCAGCCGGGTGGCGATAGCCGCGGCCAACTGCGCCGGCCACGCTCTGACGGCGTGGGCGGCGGTGTGCCTGGGTGCCGCGGCCGTAGAGCTCAACGGTTGGTGGACCG
Organism: Acidimicrobiales bacterium; assembly: GCA_035294565.1. Taxonomy (GTDB): domain Bacteria; phylum Actinomycetota; class Acidimicrobiia; order Acidimicrobiales; family Palsa-688; genus DATGKR01. The sequence continues at coordinate 7,713 of DATGKR010000109.1, forward strand.
GCGCCGAGATGCTGCATGGCATCGGACTGACATCCCCGTCGGTGGTGCTCGGCGACCGCAAGCGCCTGGACCGCCTGCCGACGGGCTCGCTCGACGTGCCAGCCGTCTGCTTCGAGGACGACCTGGGGCGCCTGGAGGCCGAAGGCCGGGGCAGGCCCATGCCGGCCGCGCCGATCGGCGAGGACGACCCTTTGTGCATCCTCTTCACCAGCGGCACCACCGGCAGGCCCAAGGGGGCGGTACTGTCCCACCGGGCGCACGTCCACATGATGATGCAGGCGGCGCTGCAGGGACAGGTGTCCGCCATGCTGGAACCCAGTTCTAGAAACCCGCCGGCAGGGGGCCCTGCCGGCGAGGGGCTCGGGCCTCAGGGGGCGGGCGGGACGGCAGGCGGGACGACCCGCGGGTCGGCGGGCGCCGCCGGCGCCGGGGTCAGCATCGGCGTGTCCCCCATGTTCCACATTTCCGGGTTCTCGGTGGCGCTGATCGGAGGGGCGATGATCGGCCTCACCATCGCCTACCCGCCTCCCGGCCGCTGGGACCCCGAGGTGCACCTGGCGATGACGGAACGCCTGGGAGCCACGTCGTGGTCGCTGGTTCCCACCCAGCTGTGGCGGCTGCTCGAGCACCCACGGTTCGGGGAGTACGACCTGTCGTCGCTGCGGCGGGTCGGGGGCGGGGGCTCGACGTTCCAGCCCGAGCTGTGGCGGCGGGTGCGGGAAAAGCTGCCCCACCTCGAGCGGATGGGGACGGGGTACGGCATGACCGAGACCTGCGGGGCGGGAACCCACCAGGACGGGCGCGCCGCTGAGGAGCACCCAGAGGCCGTGGGGGCCCCGGTTCCCGGCTATTCGATCGCCGTCGCCGGCCCGTCGGGCGAGCCGCTCGACGAGGGCGAGGTCGGGGAGCTATACCTGCGCGGGCCGTGCAACTTCCTCGGCTACTGGGACGACCCCGCAGCGACGTCGGCCGCCCTGGACGGGGAGCGGTGGTACCGCACCGGGGAGCTGGGCCACCTGGAGGGCGGTCTGCTCTACCTGGACGGCCGCCGGGCGGACCTGATCGTCAGGGGCGGGGAGAACGTCTACCCGATCGAGATCGAGAACCGGCTGGTGGAGCACCCCGCCGTGGCCGACGCCGCCGTCGTCGGCCTGCCCGACCGGGTGCTCGGCGAGAAGGTCAAGGCGTTCGTGGTGCTCCGCCCCGGGGAGTCTCTCGCCGAGGGGGAGATGAGGCACTGGGTCGCCGAGCGGCTGGCGGCCTTCAAGGTCCCCGCCGAGATGGAGGTCGTCCCGTCGCTCCCGCGCAACGCCGCCGGAAAGGTGCTCAAGCAGCAGCTGCGCGAAGGAAGCAGCGGACCGGCGATGGTCGAGGACTGAGGGTGGGGGGAACCGCCGGTGACGGGGAGCGGGCAGACGCCGGGCCCTTCCACGCCTGGCTGGACCGCTCCCAGATCGCCGACCTGCTGGCCCGCTACGCGCGGGCGGTCGACGCGCGGCGCTGGGACGACCTCGACACGCTCTTCACCGGCGAGGCGACCATCGACTACACGGCCACCGGCGGCATCGCGGCCGGTGTCGCCGAGATCAAGGCTTGGCTCGCCGAGGCTATGGCTGCGTTCACTTCCACCCAGCACCTGATCGGCCTGCCGGTGGTGGACTTCGCCGGGGACGGTGCCAGCGTCGTCGCGCCCTGCCACAACCCGCTCGTCGTGGACGGCCGCGTGCTCGTCTGCTCGCTGTGGTACCACGCCGAGGCGGTCCGCACCGGCACCGGTTGGAGGTTCTCGTCGTTGAGACAGGAGAAATGCCACATGACTTTCCTAGGACAATCCTGATGCCCCAGGTCGTCGTAGAGCGCGAGGACGGGGCGATGATCCTCACCCTCAACAGGCCCAAACGGATGAACGCCTTTACCGGGACGATGCTCGTCACCCTCGTCGAGGCCTACGCCGAGGCGGAGGCCGACCCGGGGGTCACCTGCATCGTCTTGACCGGAGCGGGCGGCAACTTCTCGTCGGGCGCCGACCTCAAGGCGATGGCCGGCGACGCCGACGAGGAGGAGGCCCGGCCAGAAGCGGCGGAGAGGATGCGCTCCGACCCCGAGCTCGCCTGGCGCGGGTTCCTCAAGGTGGGCAGGCCGATGAAGCCGATCATCGCAGCCGTGGAGGGCGTCGCCATCGCGGGGGGCACCGAGATCCTCCTCGGAACCGACATCAGGGTCGCCGGGGAGAGCGCCCGCTTCGGTGTTTCCGAGGTCCGCTGGTCGCTCTACCCGATGGCCGGTTCCGCCGTACGGCTCCCCAGGCAGATCCCCTACACGGCGGCCGCCGAGATCCTCCTCACCGGCAAGCACATCACCGCCGCCGAGGCCAAGCAGCTCGGCCTGGTCGGCCACGTGGTTCCCGACGGGCAGGCGCTCGCCAAGGCGAAGGAGATCGCCGCCCAGATCGGGCGCAACGGGCCGCTCGCCGTGGAGGCCGTCCTGTGCACCATCCGCACCTCCTACGGCAAGAGCGAGGAGGAGGCCTTCGCCGAGGAGTGGCCGAGGGGCCAGGCGGTCTTCGCCAGCGAGGACGCCAAGGAAGGACCGAGAGCTTTCGCCGAGAAGCGCACTCCGGAGTTCAAGAGAAGATGAGAGTCCCCGAAGGTTTCGACCTGACAGACCCCGACCTGATAGCGAGCCGAGTCCCCCACGAGGAGCTCGCCGCCCTGCGCAGCGAGGCCCCGGTTTGGTGGAACCGCCAACCGCCCGGCTTCGGCTTCGACGACGGAGGCTTCTGGCTGCTCACCCGCCACGCCGACGTCCGCGAAGTGTCGCTTCGCCCGGATGTCTTCTCCAGCTACGAGAACGGGGTGATCGTCCGCTTCTACGAGGGCATGAGCCGGCCGGAGATCGAGATCCAGCGGAACATGATGGTCAACACCGACCCTCCCGAGCACACCAAGCTCCGCCGGATCGTCAACCGCGGCTTCACTCCCAGGGCGATGCGGATGATCGAGTCGGCGCTCGCCGAGCGGGCGGAGAAGATCGTCGCCGAGGCGGCGGCGGCTGGCGGTGGCGACTTCGTCGAACAGGTCGCGTGCGAACTGCCGCTGCAGGCGATAGCCGAGCTTCTCGGCGTGCCCCAGGAGGACCGCCGGCGGATTTTCGAATGGTCCAACCAGATGATGGCCTACGACGACCCAGACTTCGACGGCTCACCGGCGGTGGCCTCCGCGGAGCTGATCGGCTACTTCTCGCAGCTCGCCTCCGAACGCTCCAGTGATCCCCGCGACGACATCGTCACCAAGCTGGTCACCGCCGACCTGGAGGACCGCGGGCTGACCCCCGACGAGTTCGCCTTCTTCGTCTTGCTGCTCTCGGTTGCCGGCAACGAGACCACCCGCAACGCCATCACCCATGGGATGCTCGCCTTCTTCGACAACCCCGAGCAGTGGGAGCTCTACCGCGCCGAGCGCCCGGCGACAGCCGCCGACGAGATCGTCCGGTGGGCGACGCCCGTCATGATCTTCCAGCGCACCGCCACCCGCGATGCCGAGATCGGCGGGGTGGCGGTGCGGGCCGGTCAGCGGGTAGGCCTCAGCTACAGCGCGGCGAACTTCGACCCGGCGGTGTTCGACGAGCCGTTCCGCTTCGACGTGACCAGGGACCCCAACCCGCACCTCGGCTTCGGCGGAGGCGGCCCGCACTACTGCCTGGGGGCCAACCTGGCGAAGATGGAGATCAACCTCATGTTCAACGCCATAGCAGACCGGATGCCGCGCATCGCCCCGGTCGGGCCTCAGCGGCGGCTGCGCTCGGGCTGGCTCAACGCCGTCAAGGAGCTCCCGGTGAGGTACTCGTGACGGGCCGCTTCGCCGGCAGGTCGGTGATCGTCACCGGCGCCGGCTCGGGCATCGGGCGGGCCACCGCCGTCCGACTCGCCTCCGAGGGCGGCTCCGTGGCCTGCCTCGACGTGTCCGGGGAGGCGGCGGAGGGGACGGCGGCGTCAATCCGCTCGGAGGGGGGGAGGGCGCTGGCGGTGCCCTGCGACGTCTCCGATGTCGGACAGGTGCGCTCGGCGGTGGCGGCAGCCGTCGAGGAATTCGGGCCGACCGACGTGCTCTGCAACATCGCCGGCATCGGCCGCTACTACTCGAGCGTCGACATGACCCCCGAGCAGTGGCAGAGGATCATCGACGTGAACCTGACCGGCACCTGGTACGTCGCCCAGGCCGTCCTGCCGCACATGCTCGACCGGGGAGGGGTGATCGTCAACACGACCTCCACCTCGGGGGTGCAGGCCCAGCCCTGGCAGGCGGCGTACTGCGCCTCCAAGGGCGGGGTGCTCATGCTCACCAAGGCCCTCGCCCTCGAGTTCTGGGACCGCAAGCTGCGGGTCAACGCCGTCGCCCCCGGCGGGGTGGACACGCCGATCATCAAAGACTTCTCCGAGCTGCCTCCCGGCGGGGACATGAAGCGGATCACCCGCTACATGACCCCGATGGGCTTCTCCCGCCCGGAGGACCTCGCCTCCCTCTACGCCTACGTCGCCTCCGACGAGGCCCACTACATGACGGGGTCCGTGGTGGTCATGGACGGGGGCATCACCCTGTAGGCGCCGTCCGGCCCGCTGCCACCGCCGCAGCCCACGTGTAGTCGGGCTTGCCGCTCGGGGAGCGCACCAGGCGGTCCACGACCTCGAGCTGGCGGGGCACTTTGTAGCCGGCGATGGACGCCCGGCAGTGCTGCTGGAGCTCCTCCAGCGTGGCCGACATGCCCGGCCGGAGCTCGACGACGGCCGCCACCCTCTGGCCCCACCGCTCGTCGGGCGCGCCGACCACGGTCGCGTCGAACACGGCGGGGTGGGCCTTGAGCACGGCTTCCACCTCCTCGGGGAAGATCTTCTCTCCGCCGGAGTTGATGCAAACCGACCCCCTGCCGAGCAGGGTGATCGTGCCGTCCGCCTCCACCGTGGCGAAGTCCCCGGGGATGGCGTAGCGCACCCCGTCGACCTCGACGAAGGTGGCGGCCGTCTTCTCCGGGTCCTTGTAGTAGCCGATCGGGATGTGGCCGGTCCGCGCCACCCGCCCGACGACCCCCGACCCGGGCTCGACCGGGCGCATCCGCTCGTCGAGGACAACCGTCCCGCTCAGGCCGCTGACCGTGGGGCCGCTCTTCATGGCCGTCCTGCCCGCCGAGACGACCGTCACCCCCTGGGCTCCCCCTTCGGAGCTGCCGAGCGAGTCGGTCATGATCAGGTTCGGGAAGCGGCGGAAGAAGTCGTCCTTGACCGACGGCGAGAAGGTGGCGGCCGTCGACGCCACGGCGAGCAGCGACGAGGTGTCGAAGCCGGCTGCGCCCGCCGAGAGCGCCTCGACGAGGGGCCTGCCCATCGCGTCGCCGGTGATGAACATGACGTTCACCTTCTCGGCCTCGACCAGCCTCCACACCTCTACCGGGTCGAAGTGGCGGACCAGCACCACCTTGTTGCCCTGGAAAGCCTGGCCCATGACCCCCCACTGGCTGGCCCCGTGCATCAAAGGTGCGCACGCCAAGAAGGTGGTCGGGTTGCGCCCCGCGGCCGCGCGCGTGAGGTCCCCCGGGTCGGAGACCTTGTGGTTGGTGACAGCGTCGATGCCGCCTCCGAGGGCGTAGAAGACGTCCTCGTGGCGCCAGACCACCCCCTTGGGAAGGCCGGTCGTCCCGCCGGTGTAGAGGATGTAGCGGTCGTCGCCCGAACGGGGCGGGAAGTCGCGCTCGGCGGCGGCCCCGGCGAGGGCCTCCTCGTAGGGCACGGCGTCGCGGCGGGGGTAGGGGTGGCCGCTCGCGTCGTCGATCACCAGCGAGAAGCGGACCCCCGGGAGGGCGTCGGCCGCCTCGGCCACCCGCGGCCCGAATTCCCTGGCGTGGACCAGCCCGACGAGGTCGGCGTTGGAGAAGATGTGCCGAAGCTCGTCGGCGACGTAGCGGTAGTTGACGTTGATCCACACGGCCCGCACCTTGAACACCGCCCAGAGGGTCTCAACCCACTCCACGCAGTTGCAGGCGTAGATGCCCACGTGGTCGCCGGGGCGCACCCCCTGTTCGAGCAGGTGGTGGGCGAGGCGGTTGGCGCGCTCCTCCATCTGGGCGTAGGTGCGGCGCTCGCCGCCGGCGACCAGATACTCCCGGGGTCCGAAGTGGTCGACGGCGAACTCGAACAGGTCGGCGAGGTTGGCCTCCACAGGGATGACGAGGGTAGCGCAACTAGAACGCGTTCTTGTACTGTCGGCCCGTGTACATCGGCTACAGCGAGGAGCAGGAGGCGCTGCGGCGCGAGCTGCGCTCCTACTACGAGAAGCTGCTGACACCCCAGGTCGAAGCGGAGCTCGCCGCGTCCCGGGGCGTCGGTCCGGCCATGCGCAGGGTGGTCCGCCAGATGGGCGAGGACGGCTGGCTCGGGATCGGCTGGCCGAGGGAGTGGGGCGGACAGGGGCGCTCCGCTATCGAGCAGTTCGTCTTCTTCGACGAGTCGATGCGCGCAGGCGCACCCGTACCGATGCTCACCATCAACACCGTGGGCCCGACCATCATGAACTTCGGCACCGAGGAGCAGAAGCGGTTCTTCCTGCCCAAGATCGTCAAAGGCGAGATCCATTTCTGCATCGGCTACACCGAGCCCGGGGCGGGGACCGACCTGGCAAGCCTGCGGACGACGGCGGTGCGCGACGGCGACGAGTACGTCATCAACGGCCAGAAGGTCTTCACCAGCCTCGCCGGCGGTGCCGACTACATGTGGCTGGCCGCCCGCACCGATCCCGAGGCCAAGAAGCACAAGGGGATCTCGATCTTCGCCGTGCCGATGGACACCCCCGGGATCACGCTGGCGCCGATGCGGCTCCTCTCCGAGCACGACATCAACCAGACTTTCCTCGACGACGTGCGGGTCCCCGCCAGCGCGATCGTCGGCGGCGAGAACCAGGGGTGGGGCCTGATCACCAACCAGCTGAACCACGAGCGGGTCACCCTCTGCTCGCCGGGGATCATCGAACGGGTGCTCGACGACGTGCAGCGCTGGGCTTGCGAGACGCGCCTTGCCGACGGGCGCAGGGTCGTCGACCAGGAGTGGGTCCAGGTCTCCCTCGCCCGGGTCCGGGCGAGGCTCGAGTTCCTGCGGCTGATGAACTGGAAGGTGGCCTGGACGGCCACGCAGGGACGCCTCGACGTCGCGGACGCGTCCAGCGTGAAGGTGTTCGGCACCGAGTTCTACCTGGAGGCGTTCCGCCTCCTGATGGAGGTGATAGGGGAGCGGGCGTACCTGCGTGACGGCTCGCCCGAAGCGGTCCTGCACGGCAGGCTGGAACGCAACTACCGCAGCCTGCTCATCCTCACTTTCGGCGGGGGGACCAACGAGATCCAACGCGACCTGATCGCCATGTTCGGCCTGGGCTTCCCCCGGGCGTCGAGATAGGAGGCCGGCGTGGACTTCTCGCTGAGCGAAGCCCAGGAGGCTGTCGTCGCCGCGGCGGCGAAGTTGTTCGAGACGCAGCTGACCGACGAGCGGCGGGCGGAGACGGAGAGAGGCGACGGCTTCGACCGTGGGCTCTGGGCCGCCCTGGCGGAGGCGAACCTGCTCGGCCTGGCGGTCCCCGAAGGCCACGGCGGCAGCGGCCTCGGTTTCGGGGAGGTGTCGGTCTTGCTGGAGGAGGCCGGCCGGGTGGCGGCGCCCGTGCCGCTGTGGGCCGCCCTGGTGCTGGGCGGCATGACCTTGGACAAATGGGGGACCGATGCCCAACGCCGGCGTTTCCTGCCGCGCTTGGCACGCGGCGAGCTGGTCCTGACGGCAGCTCTGACAGAGCCCGGCACCGAACCGGAGCGCCCTCTGGCGACGGCTCGCGAGGACGGCAGCTCCTGGGTGCTCGAGGGGACCAAGACGTGCGTGCCGGCTGCGACGGTGGCCGACGCGTTCGTCTTGCCCGCCGGCGGCTCGGTGTTCGTCGTCGAGGCCGGCGCCCCGGGCCTGGAGATCACCCCGCTGCAGACGACCGGCGGGTCCCCGGAGGGGTTGGTGGAGCTTCGCGGGGTGCGGGTCGGCGCGGAGGCCCGTCTGCGGGGCCCGGCCGCCGAGGTGCTCGGATGGCTGCTGCCCCGCGCCACGTCGGGGCTGTGCTCGCTCATGGCAGGAACCTGCAGGGCGGCCCTCAAGCTGACGGCTGAGTACGCCGTGGGCCGCAAGCAGTTCGACCGGCCGATCGCCTCCTTCCAGGCGGTCGGCCAGAGGGCGGCCGACGCCTACGTGGACACCGAAGCCGTCTCGCTCACTGCCCGCCAGGCGGCCTGGAGGCTGGCCGAGGGGCTCCCCGCCGCCGAGCAGGTGGCGATCGCCAAGTTCTGGGCGGCCGACGGAGGCCAGAGGGTCGTCCACGCCGCCCAGCACATCCACGGGGGTATGGGCGTCGACCGCTCGTACCCGCTCCACCGATACTTCCTCGCCGCCAAGGAGATCGAGCTGGCCCTGGGGGGAGCCACCGCGCAGCTCCGCCGGCTCGGGGCGTTGATGGCCGGCGGCCGCGACGAGGCGGACCGGGGTTGAAGGTCGCCGTGCTCGGGGCGACGGGAATGGTCGCCACGCCGGTGGTGGGGGCCCTCGTCGCCGAAGGCCACGAGGTGTGGGGGCTCGCCCGTTTCAGGAACGGCGCGGCGCGCGCCGACCTCGAAGGGCGCGGCGTGACGACGGCGGTCGTCGACCTCGCCGAACCGGATCTCTCCCAGGTCCCAGCCGACTTCGACTGGGTGGTGAACATGGCGGTCTCCCACCCACCGGACTTCCCCTCGGCCATGGCCGCCAACGCTGAGAGCCTCGGCGTCGTCATGTCCCATTTCCGCCGCGCCAAGGCGTTCCTGCACTGCTCGTCGACCGGCGTCTACGCCCCTGCCGGCGACCGAAGGCTGGCTGAGCACGACCCGCTTGGGGACAACCACCGTGCCCTTTTACCCACCTACAGCCTCTCCAAGATCGCAGCCGAGTCCGTGGTGAGGGCGTGCTGCGGGATCTTCGGGCTCCCCACGGCCATCGCGCGCCTCAACGTCCCCTACGGCGACTGCGTCGCCTGGCCCTCCATCCACCTCGAGTGCATCCTCGCAGGCGCGCCGATCCAGGTCCTTCCCGGCGCGCCCAGCGTCTACTCGCCGATACACAGCGACGACATCATCCGCCACGTTCCGAGGCTCCTCGCGGCGGCCTCGGTGCCGGCGACGACGCTCAACTGGGCGGGCCCCGACGTGGTCAGCGTCCAGGAGTGGTGCGCCTACCTCGGCAGCCTGGTGGGTAGGGAACCGGTCTTCGAGGAGACCGAACGGGCGCTGCCCAGCGTCGCCGTAGACGTGACGAGGATGGAGCGTCTCATAGGGCCGGCCGAGGTGCGCTGGCGCGACGGCATGGCCCGCATGGCGGCCCGGGCCCACCCCGAGCTGGTGGGCGGCGCGCTTTAACAGCGCAGGAAGGGGTGTTTGAGTTTCCCCGGCGCCAGGCGGTATCATCCGGTCGCGGGCCCAGGACGGACGGCAGCGGAAGTTGTCAGCCGCAGGCCGTCGGGGTAGGTCTCAGCGCAGGCAGGAAGCGTCCGGAATGGAAGGAAGCCGGAATACGTTGAAGGTCTAGGTGACGGGTCGGCCGACCCGGAACCGTTCGGTGGCGAGTCGTGCGGGCCGCAGGGCCTTCTCCGACCGCACCGTTTCGGGACATACCAGTGCGTGCTCGGCCGATGGCCGGACAGATGGAGAAGAGAAGCTGGACCAGACGACCCTAGAGGCAGCTGTTGTCGCCGACGCCGGCGGCTGGGCGACCGACGCCGAGCGATCCGCCCTGGAGGCGCAGCCGTTGGCGTGGGCTGCCGCGCTGCGCAGACTCATCCACCAGACCGACGCGGCGATCCGCTCGGCGGCTTCGCTCACCGGCGAGCTGCGCGAACTGGTCCTCTCGGACCTTTGGTCGGAGAGGGAGAGGCTGGCGGCTGCGCTGGCGGCAGTGGCCGACGGAGACGCCATCGACCCGCCGGTCCTCGACGGCTCGGCGGCCCGCCCGTCGGAGGAGGCGGCGAGCGGCGCCGGCGCCGGTCGGCAGGCACCGTCGGGCAGACCGTTGCTGCAAGCCTCGTGGGCGGAGGGCCGGGTGGTCGTCTGGGCCGGTGCCGAGGGGGCCGAGACCGCCCCGGGGGACCTCGACGCCCTCCTCGGCGCAGCCGATGCGTCGGGCATCGCCTGGGAGCGCCACGCCACGGTCACGCTGCCCTCGGGAGCCAGCGTCGAGGCTCGCTCGGCGTCGCTGTCGCAGTGCCTCGGATGGCTCGTCGGCGTCGGTGTCGGCCAGGAGCCCGGACCACCCGAGGAGCAAGGCGGGTCCGAAGAACACGCGGTCGAGGGCCCCGGGGAGCCCGATCGGGACACGAGCCCGCCAGACGGGGAGGCGGAGGGCGGCGGGGGCGAGGGAGCGCCCCTCGGCCGGCGGACGGTCACCGGGGCGAGCCTCAGGTGGATGGGCGAGGTCGCCGTGTGGGGCACCGAGCTGGTCGCCTTGGGGCACATGGTCCCGGTGCTGCGCTCGGCGTCCGGCGGGGCCGCCGCCCCCAAGGCCGGGCCGTCCCGCCACCGGGTGCGGTGGGTGCCGGCGCTGGTGGCCCGCGACAGGCTGCACGACCTGGTGACCCGCATGCCCGGCGCCGTCGCCGCCCTCCAGCCGGCGGCTCCTCCCGACGCCCTCACCCGCTCGGTCCTGGCGGCCGTGGTGGACGCAGTGTCGCGCACGGGCGCGTCGCGTCTCGTCGCGCCCGCCGGCCCGCCGAGCGCCGCCACCCGCCCCGAGATAGCCGAAGCGGTCCTTTCGGGGCTCGACGGGCGGCCATTCCTGGCCGAGTCGGAACCCGCCGCCCGAGTCGCCGAAGACCTGAAGCGCTGGTCGGCGCCGGTGACATCCAGCCACCGCGTCGGCCTGGTCGTCCGGCTGGATCCACCCGAGGCCGCCGGGGGCTGGCTGCTGACCGTCGAGGCCACCGGGGTGGACAAGCACCCTCTGCCCGTCGAGCACGCCCTGGTCGTCTCGTCGGGCACCAAGTCCCAGCAGGTGGAGGCGCAGCTGCGACGGCTCGAACGCCTGGTCCCTGCCCTGCGCCGCCCGACCACCCGCCGTGGACAGGTGGTCCTCGACGGCGACGAGGCGGTCGAGCTCATGTTCGAGACCGGCAGGTCGCTGGAGGCCGCCGGCTTCGAGGTGATGCTCCCAAGGGTGTCGCGCCGGCGGCCCAGGCCCCAGCTGCGGCTCTACGCCGAGGCCGCCCGGGGCGGCGAGTCGCAGGTCGGCGTCAGGCAGCTGTCCAACGTCCGTTGGAGCGTGCTCTTCGACGACCTCGAGCTCGACGCCGCCGAGATCAGCCGTCTGGCCAAGGAAGCCCAGCCTCTGGTCAGGGTGCGGGGACGCTGGGTCCATCTCGACCGGGCCGACCTGGCCGAAGCGGCCGCCGCCCTGGCCGAACGGGCGTCGATAAAGCAGCTGACCGGGGCGGAGATGATCCGCCATGCGGTGGGGCTGGAGGGCGGGGCTCTCGCCGGGCCGCTCCGGGTCGACGGCTCGGGCTGGGCGGCGGACCTCCTGCGGGGAGCCACGACCCATCCCCCGGAACCGATCGACACGCCCGACGGCTTCGCCGGCCAGCTCCGCAGCTACCAGGCGGAGGCCGCCGGGTGGCTGGGGTTCCTCGACCGCTCCGGGCTCGGTGGCTGCCTGGCCATGGACATGGGCCTGGGCAAGACGCCGACCCTGCTCGCCCACCTGCTCGTCGACAAGGGCCACGGCCCGACGTTGGTCATCTGCCCCCCGGCGGTGCTGGGCAACTGGGCGGCCGAGGCGGCCCGCTTCACCAGGCCGCTCAAGGTGTCGGTCCACCACGGGCCGCGCCGGGCGGAGGGCGAGTCGATCGCCAAGATGGCCGGCCTCTCCGACCTGGTCCTCACCACCTACGCCACTGCGGTGCGCGACATCGACGCCCTCTCGAAGATCCACTGGCGCCGGGTGGTCGTAGACGAGGCGCAGGCGATCAAGAACCACACCAGCGACACCGCGCGGGAGCTGCGCCGCCTCCAGGCCGACTCGCGGCTGGCCCTTACCGGAACCCCCGTGGAGAACGGCCTCGGCGACCTGTGGGCGATCCTCGACTGGACGAACCCTGGGCTGGTGGGGGGGAGGACGGCTTTCATCGAGAACCTGTCGCGCGCAGGGGAGCGTCCCACCGGAGAAGACGGCGCCGTCCAGCCGAGCCGCCGGCGCACCGAGGAGAGCGCCCTCAGGGCTTTGAACGGGCTGCTCATCTTCCGCCGGACCAAGAACGAGCCGGAGATCGCCGCCGAGCTGCCCGACAAGGTCGACCGTCTCGACCAGTGCAGCATGACCGCCGAGCAGATAGGCCTCTACCAGGCGGTGCTGAACGGCCTCCTCGAAAGCGGGCTGGAGGGGGACGCCAACAAGCGCAAGGGCCAGGTGCTGGCCGCCATCACCGCTTTGAAGCAGATCTGCGACCACCCCGCCGCCTACCTCGGCGACGAGGACGAGAAGGACTTCCTCGCCGGCCGCTCCGGCAAGCTGTCCCGCCTGGAGGAGATCCTCACCGATGTCTTCGCCGCCGAGGAGCGGATCCTGATCTTCACCCACTTCGCCCGCTGGGGCGAGAAGCTGGCTGCCTATTTGACAGAACGTTTCGGTATCCCGATCGGCTGTTACCACGGCGGCCTGACCCGCTCCGTCCGCGACGACCTGGTGGCCGACTTCCAAGCGGGCACGGGGCGGGGAGCCCTGGTCCTGTCGATCAAGGCCGGCGGCTCGGGGCTGAACCTGACAGCCGCCAGCCACGTGGTCCTCTACGACCGATGGTGGAACCCGGCGGTCGAGGACCAGGCCCGCGACAGGGCATGGAGGATCGGCCAGCAGAACACGGTGATGAGCCACCGGCTGGTCTGTCCCGGCACCGTCGACGAACGGGTGGAGGAGATAGTCGCCGGCAAGCGGCGCATAGCCGGCATGGTGCTCCCAGCCCGCAGCAGTCTCGGCGACCTCGACGCGGAGCAGCTGCGCGCCGCTCTCGGCCTTCGCGACGAGGAGCTCGTCGAGGACGAACCGAACCCCGACAGCCCAGGCGGCGAGGAGGAAGCGGCGTGAGCAAGCGACGCAGGTCGGGGGCGTCGCGCCGCCTGGCCGAGCAGCGGTTCTGGGGGGCGGGCTACAAGCCGGCGCCGCCCCGCGAGCCGCTGCGTCCGACACCCGACCCCGCCGTGGTCGCCCGGTCGCTCGGGCCCCCGCCGCTGGCTATCGACCCCAACGTGGCTCTCCGCCATCTGACGGCGGTGTACGAGGAGTCCGTGAAGGCGGCGACCGCGCTGGCAGCCGCCAACGGGCTTCTCGGCGTCGACGACGGCGAAGAGGATTGAGGTTTTACTTGTAGCGGTAGGTGATCCGCCCCCTGGTCAGGTCGTAGGGGCTGATCTCCACCTGGACCTTGTCGCCGGGCAGCACCCGGATGCGGTTCATCCGCATCTTCCCCGAGTTGTGGGCCAGGACTTCGTGGCCGTTGGCCAGCTGAACCTTGAACATGGCGTTCTTGAGGGCCTCGCTCACCGTGCCTTCGAGCACGATGGCATCCTCCTTGCCTTGGGCCAGTATCTGCTCCTCTCCTCAGGGCCGGCCCGGCGCCGGCCGCGTAGCACCGCTCATTCTACGGCACCGGCACCCAGAGCCGAGAGGTGCCCGGGCGTTCAGACGCCGACGGTCCTGGTTGCCAGGCCCTTGGCGAAGTGCCACAGGGGCTTGGAGCTCCTCTCGATGTCGGCCATCACCCCGAGGAAGCCGGACATGAACACGTCCACGTCCTCGCTGGTCGCCCCCAGAGGGGGGAGGAGCTTGAGCACCTCCATGTGGTCGCCCGCGATCTGGGTGAGGATGCGGTGCTTCTCGAAGAGGGCGCATATGACCATCTGGGTGAACATGCCCTTGCGGGCGACGCTCAGGGGGGTGAAACGGGCTCGCAGGCGAGCGGATGCCGGCGGGCCGAACTCGATGCCGACCATCAGGCCCCGGCCGCGCACGTCGACGATGAAGTCGAAGCGCTCGGCGGCCCGCCGCAGGGCGGCGGTCAGCTCGGCCCCCCTTTCTGCCGCGTTCGCCACCAGTCCCTCCTCGTCGAGGACGCTGAGGGCGGCGAGGCCTGCTGCGGCCGCCAGGTTGTTGTGGCTGTAGGTCGAGTCGTGGACGAGGACTTTGGTCATCGAGGAGTAGACGCTGCGGAACACCTGCTCGGTGGCCATCGTCGCGGCGATCGGCACGAAGCCGCCGGAGAGGGTCTTGGCGACGGTCACCAGGTCCGGTTCCACCCCGTCGTGCTCGAAAGCGAAGAACCTGCCAGTGCGGCCGAGGCCGCACTGGACCTCGTCGCAGATGAGCAGCGCACCGTGCTCGTGCAGCATCGCCGCCGCCTCCGCCAGGTAGCCGGGTGGTGCGACCTGGACCCCCTTGCCCTGCACCGGCTCGACGATGAGGGCGGCCACGTCGCCCCTGACCAGCTCCTTGCGCAGGGCTGCGAGGTCGCCGAAGGGGACCATCGCCCCCGGTAGCAGCGGGCCGAAGCCGCGGCGGAACTCCTTGGCACCGTTGACCGACAAGGAGCCGGCGGTCAGGCCGTGGTAGGCGTGGCTGCAGTAGAGGACCCGGTCGGCCCCGGTCGCGTGGCGGGCGAACTTGAGGGCGGTCTCCACCGCCTCGGTGCCGCTGTTGCACAGGTAGACCCTGTCGAGGTAGGGAGCCCGTTTGACCAGGGCCTCGCCGAGCAGGCCGGCGAGGAGCGGGGTGTCCATCTGCACCATGTCGGCCAGCCCGGCGTCGAGCACGTCGGCGATCGCCTTGCGGACCGTCGGGTGGTTCCTCCCGACGCCGAACACCCCGAAGCCACTCAGCCAGTCGAGGTAGCGGGCGCCGGTGTCGTCGTAGAGGTAGGACCCTTCGGCGCGCACCCAGCGCCGGTCGAAACCGATGGACCGCAGGACCCTCGGCACCTGGGGGTTCAGGTATCGGGCCCACAGCTCGGGGCCTTCGCCGGCGCGGGCGCCGATCAGCTCGGAGAGGTCGAAGCCCATCTTTCTCAGGCCGCCAGGGCGGCGCGTATCGACTGCCGCAGGGACCTCGTCGTGGCCAGCACGGCGCTCGGCTCGTAGCCGCAGTGGGCCATGCAGTTGGCGCAGCGGGGGTCGCGGCCGCGCCCGTAGCTGTCCCAGTCGGTCGTCTCGATCAGCTCCCGGTAGGTCTCGGTGTAGCCGTCGGCCATCAAATAGCACGGCCGCTGCCACCCGAAGACCGAGTAGCTGGGTATCCCCCAAGGGGTGCACTGGAAGTCGACCTTGCCCTCCAGGAAGTCCAGGAAAAGCGGGCTGTGGTTGAGCCGCCACCGCTTGCGTCTGCCGTCGGCGAAGGCCTCGGCGAAGAGGTTCTTGGAGCCGGTCGGGCTGAGGAAGTGCACCTGGTCAGGTGCTTTCTCGTAGGCGTAGCCGGGGGAGATCATCATCTGGTCGACGCCGAGGTCGTCGTTCAAGAAGTCGAGGATCTCCCTCACCGTCTGCGGCGAGTCGGTGGTGAAGAAGGTGGTGTTGGTGGTGACCTTGAAGCCGCGGCGCTTGGCCTCCTTGATCGCCGCGACCGCCTTGTCGAAGGTTCCCTCCCGGCTGACCGAGGCGTCGTGGCGTTCGCGCAGGCCGTCGACGTGCACCACCCAGCTGAAGCGGGGGTGGGGCTTGAAGCGGTCGAGCTTGCGTTCGAGCAGCAGAGCGTTGGTGCACAGGTACACGAACCGGCCCCGGTGGAGCAGGGCCTGGGTCATGCGGTCGATCTCGGGGTGCAGCAGCGGCTCGCCCCCGGCGATGGACACCATGGGCGCGCCGCACTCCTCGATGGCCGCCACCGCCTGCTCAACGCTGAGCCTCTTCCGCAGGATCTCGGTCGGGTACTGGATCTTGCCGCACCCGTTGCACGAGAGGTTGCAGGCGAACAACGGCTCGAGCTCGACGATGAGGGGAAACTTCTCGCGGCCGGCGAGCTTCTGGCGTAGCAGGTAGGTTCCTATCTTGACGCTCTGGCGCAGGGGTATGCCCACTAGCGGACCTCCATTGGGAGAGGGAAGTTGACGTTCTCATGGCGTAGGGGGCGCTCCTCGACCGAAACGGCGCCGAGCCCTCCCAGCGCCGCCACGACCCGTTCCACCAGCTCCGGGGGTGTCGACGCCGCCGCGGTCACCCCGATCGTGGACGTCCCGGCCAGCCACCCGAGGCGCAGCGCCGCCTCGTCCTCGACCAGCCTGGCGGGCCGCCCGGCCCGGGCGGCCACCTCGACCAGGCGCGCCGCGTTCGACGAGTTGGACGACCCCACGACGAGCACGAGGTCGCACTCCCCGGCTATGGCCGCCAGGGCGTCCTGGCGGTTCTGGGTGGCGTAGCAGATGTCCTGCGCGGGTGGCCCCACCACGGAAGGGTAGCGGTTCGACAATTCGGCCACGATACCCGCCACGTCGCTCGGGGCCAGCGTGGTCTGGGTGATGTAGGCCAGGCGCTCCGGGTCGCTCACCTCCAGGCGGGCGACGTCGTCGGCGGTCTCGACGAGGACGACGCCGTCCGCCTCGCCGAGGGTCCCTTCGGTCTCGTCGTGGCCGTCGTGGCCGATCAGCACCACCTGGTAGCCCTGCTGGGAGAAGCGGCGCACCTCGCGGTGCACTTTGGCGACGAGCGGGCAGGTGGCGTCGATGACCGACAGGCCCCGCTCGGAGGCCTCGGCACGCACGGCGGGGGCCACCCCGTGGGCGGACAGGACAACGGTCGAGCCGGCTGGCACCTCCTCCAGCTCCCGCACGAACACGGCGCCGCGTGCTTCCAGGCCAGCGACGACGTGGGCGTTGTGGACGATCTGGCGTCTCACGTAGATCGGCGGCCCGAAGCGGTCCAGGGCGCGCTCCACCGTCGCGATGGCCCGCTCGACGCCGGCGCAGAACGACCGCGGCCCCGCCAGCAGCACCGTCTTGTCGCCGGCGGCCGCCGCCCAGGACTGCAGCGAGGGGGCGGCGGCGGTGAGAGCCCTGAGGGCGCGCACGCCGCCGGCGAGCGTCGAAGGGGACCAGAGCTCCCGCTCGGGGGTGTCGACCACGGCCCGCACGACGGCCCGCGGGGCGGCGGTGCCGTCGAGCAGCCAGGCGGTCTCGCAGTCGACGGCGACGGCGCCGGTGGAGGCCAGGGCGGCGCGCCGCGCCGCTCCGATCGCCACCCGGCGCACCGATACGACGGGCCCCACGACGCAGGCCAACCCTCGGGAGGTGAGGTCGGCGGCCAGGAGAGGGGCGGACGGGAGCTTCAAGGTGACGGCCCCGTGCTCGTCGAGCACCCGGTCGGCGACGACCAGCGTCCCCGGTTCGACGCCGGGCACGAGGGCGCCGCCCACGCCCGCGACGACGAGCGGCCCGACCCTCCTGTCCAGGGCGAGCCTCGCGGCGGTCCGCGACGAGCGGCGCGGCCCGGAACCGGTGCGGACCACCCGGATCCCGGGTGCCCCCCGGGCGACGGCCCGCGCCTCCAGGCGCAGCGGGGAGAGGACCAGCAGCGGGCTCATTCGGGTGGGCGCCTCCCGCCGGCGTTCACGTAGCGGCCGAGGGCCATCAGCGGCCAGACCAGCCGGTAGAGGTGGTAGTTGATGGTGAAGTCCCACGGGAAGCCGGTGCCGGTGAACCACGGCTCGTCCCACCCGCCGTCGGGCAGCTGGTTGGCGGCGAGCCACTGGATCCCCCGCTCGACGGCCCCGGAGGCGTGAGCGCCGGCTGCCAGGAGGGCGAGCAGAGCCCAGGCGGTCTGGGAGGGCGTCGAAGCCCCCCGGCCCCGCCACGCCGGGTCGACGTAGGAACGGAGGTCCTCGCCCCACCCCCCGTCGTCGTTCTGGCAGCTCTCCAGCCAGGAAACGGCGCGCCGGATCCGCGGGTCGGAGGTCGGCACGCCGGCGGCGACGAGCGCCGGGACCGCCGCCCCGGTGCCGTAGACGTGGTTCACCCCCCAGCGGCCGAACCACGACCCGTCGGCTTCCTGCTCACCCGACAGCCAGCGCAGGCCGCGCTCGAGCACCGCCGGATCCGCCCCCGGCTCGCCTGCCAGCATCTCGATCACGTGGGCGGTGACGTCAGCCGACGGCGGGTCGGTCACCTCCCCGAAGTCGCAGAAGGGGAGCGAGGCGGCCAAGCGGCTGGTGTTGTCGGCGTCGAAGGCCCCCCATCCGCCCGAGCGGGACTGCATCCCCTCCACCCACGCCACCGCCCGCCGGCAGGCGGCTTCCACGGCGGGGTCGCCGGGTGCGGCCGCCCGCAAGGCGAGGACGACCTCTGCGGTGTCGTCGATGTCGGGGTAGTTGTCGTTGTGGAACTCGAACGCCCACCCGCCCGGCGCCAGCCCGGGCCGGCGGACCGCCCAGTCGCCGGCCACGGCCACCTCCTCGCCGAGAAGCCAGCGCACGGCCCGCGAGACAGGGGGCTCAGCGGGGTCGACGCCCGCGTCGCAAAGGGCGACCACCGCCAGGGCGGTGTCCCACACGGGGGACTGGCACGCCTCGAGGCGCCGGCCCTTGGCGTCGTCGATGGTGAACGACTCGATGCCGTCGAGCGCCGATCGGACCACCGGGTGGTCCACCGGGTAGCCGAGGGCGTGGAGGGCCATCACCGAGTAGACGACCGGCGGCTGTATCCCCCCCCAAAGCCCGTCGGCTTCCTGCCGACGCACGATCCACTCCTCGGCGCGCCGCAGCGCCGCGTCGCGCAGGAGCCGGCGGGGGAGGAACGCGCCGGGGAGACGCTCGTAGCGGTGGAGGAGCCGGTCGAGGGCCTCGAAGCGGCCACCGGTGGTCCTGAGGTCCGGTCGTCCGCCGACGGGGGCCTGACCCTCCCCCAGCTCGAACAGGCCGAAGGGCAGCTCCCTGGCGGGCCGCAGCGCCATCAAGACGGTGAGCGGCACGATCGTCTGGCGCGCCCAGCAGGCGAAGTCGTAGATGTTGAGAGGCACGCTGGGCGGCAGGAACATGATCTCGGGGGGGACGACGGGCAGGTCCTCCCACGACCAGCGGCCGACCAGAGCCAGCCAGATACGGGTGAAAACGCGGCTCGCGCCGATACCCCCCTGGGAGCGGCACCACTCCGCCGCTCTGCGCATGGAGGGCTCGGCGGGGTCCGCCCCGGCGAGGCGGAGGGCGACGTACGCCTCCACCGTCGCCGAGAGGTCCGGCGGGCCCCCGTAGAAGGTCGCCCACGTGCCGTCCTCGCGCTGGTTGGAACGGATCCACCTCGCCGTGCGGCGAGCCACCTCCCCGTCGAGGATGCCGAGGAAGTGCCTGAGCAGCAGGTCCTCGGCATCCATGGTCACGTTCGTTTCCAGCTCGCCTTTCCACCAGCCCTCGCCGGACTGCAGCGCCAGCAGGCGGTCGACCGCCGCCCTTCGGGCCCGGTCGGCCGCCGCGTGCAACGGCGCCGAGTCGGCGACGGGCGCCTCCAGGGCGGTCACGCTTCGCGCTCCACCACGAACACGGCCAGGTCGGCCAGGTCCCGGTGGGGGATCGCCGACAGGCGCACCCTCTCCAAGGCGCCGAGCGCCGCGTCCAGGTTGGCCTTGGCCCGCACGGCGGTCCATTCCTTGCCGCCGCAGGCCTCGACGAGGTAGGCCGCCCTGGCGGTCTCCTCGGGCCCGAGCGGTGGGAGGGGGTCCGACGAGTCGGTCGGGCCGAGGACCAGCTGGCGCAGCTCATCGGCCTCGGGGCCGCCCGCGGCGAGGGCCGAGACTATCGGCATGGACTTCTTCCGCTGGCGCAGGTCGCTGCCGGCTGGCTTGCCGGTGACGGCCGGGTCGCCCCAGATGCCGAGCAGGTCGTCGATCGCCTGGAAGGCGAGGCCCAGGTGGCGGCCGTAGTCGCGGAGCGCCCCCACGGTCGCCTCGGGCGCCCCGGCGAGCACCGCCCCGATCGAGGCGGCGCAGCCGAGCAGCGCACCGGTCTTGGCCGCCGACATGGCCGTGCACTGCTCCACCGACACGGCGCGCCGCCGTTCGAAGGCGATGTCGTCGGCCTGGCCGGCGATCATCGCCGCCGTTGCTTCCGCCAGCTCCCCCGAAGCCGCTGCTCCGTGGCGCGGCGACGCCTCCAGCAGGACCTGGTGGGCGAGCACCTGCATGGCGTCGCCGGCGACGATCGCGGGGCCCACCCCGAACGCCGACCAGACGGTGAGGCGGTGGTGGCGCTCGGTGTCCGAGTCGATGATGTCGTCGTGGATCAGCGAGAAGTTGTGGACCAGCTCGACGGCCACCCCTCCGGGCACGCCCGTTTCGGGCTCGGCCCACGCCGCCTCGGCGCCGAGCACCGCCAGGGCCGGCCGGATCCACTTCCCCCCCGGCGCCTCGACCGGCTCGCCGTCGCGGTCCGTCCAGCCCATGTGGTAGGACACGACCCGGCGGACCTCGGGGGCGAGGCGCTCGACGGCGGCCCGCATGGCGGGCTCCACGGCACGGCGGGATCTTTGAAGGACGTCTGGGACGCCGACGGTCGGGGTCACGCCACCTCCTTGGTGTCTGAAGAGAAGTCGGGGGTCGCCCGGGCGGATGCTGCCAGCGCCTCGGCGGCAGCCAGACCGCTGCGCACAGCGCCTTCCATCGTGGCCGGCCACCCGGTGTCGGTCCACGCCCCGGCGAGGAACAAGCCGGGCAGGGCGGTCGCCGGCCCGGGGCGCAGCTTCGCCGAGCCGGAGGAAGCGCGGAAAGTCGCCCGGCGCTCCTTGGTCACCAGCGAGTCGACCAGGCGAGCGGCATCCACATGCGGAAGCAGCTCGCCGAGCGCACCCAGCGTGGCGGCGACGAGGTCCTCGGGGCGGGAGCCGAGCATCTCGTCGGCGGCCGAGTAGGAGACCGCCAGGTACTGGCGGGGGGGTTCCACCCCGGCCGCTTCGCTGCGGTCGAAGACCCACTGCACCGGCGAACGGTGCCCGGCCATCACCTGCCAGGGGGTGACCCTGCGGTCGAACACGAGATGCACGTCGACCACCGCCGAGAAGCCGAGCCGGTCCCACTCCGGCTGCGAGGGAGCGGCGCCCGGGGGGACGATCCGCCCCGCCTCGTCGTGGGGGACCGCCACGACCACCGCGTCGGCGCCCAGCGGCCCGCCGGGGGTGAGCACCTCCCAGCGCCCCTCGGAGCGGCGGAGGGCCTCGACCCGCGTCCCGGAGCGGACCGCCACGCCGGCGCGGGCGAGCGCCGAGGAGGCCCGTTCGCCGTGCAGGCGGCCGAGCGGGACGCGGCCCCAGCCCATGTCGGCGGCGTCGTTCCTGGCGAGCAGCCCGGTTCGGAAGACGGTTGCCGCCGCGGCCAGGGACGCCTCGCTGGCGGAAAGGTTCACCGTCGGCACGGTGATGAGGTCCCACACGGCGGCCACGGCGGCCTGCGACTGGCCCTTCGAGCGCAGCCATTCGGCGAAGGTCACCCGGTCGGAGGAGGGGTCGTCGACGTCTACGGTGGCGAGGCCGCGCAGGGCCCTGCCGAGGCGGAGGCGCTCCAACGGCGAGAGGTGCGGGTAGCGGAGCAGGGAAACGGCGAGGTGGGCGGGGGCGGGCAGGCCGCTCCTCCGCAGCCGGCCGACGAGCGGCGGCCCCCCGGGCCGCCCGGCGGGGGCGACGACAGGGATGTCGAGAGGCCGCGGCCATTCGACGTCGACGGCGCTGCCCAGACGGCCGAGGAGGCCGATGTAGGCCTCGCAGCAGGCGAGGAACACGTGCTGGCCGTTGTCGACCTGCATGCCGTTGTGCTCGAACGACCAGGTGAGCCCACCGAGGCGCCGCCTGCGCTCGAGGAGGGTGACGAGCGCTCCGCCCTCGGCGCACGACAGGGCCGCCGAGATGCCTGCCAGGCCGCCGCCGACAACGGCCACGCGGCGGCCGGCGAGCGTGGCGTCCCGCCGTTGGAAGCCGGGCGCCTGGCCCCCTGTTCGGCGGCCGGCGGGTGTCACGCCTCCCCCTTCGCCAGGGCGCGCGCGGCGATCGCCGCCTTGCGCCACGGGGCCAGGGAAAGGCGGCCGCGCAGGACCGCCGCTGGGTCGCGCCTGATCTCGCGGAGCAGCTGCCGGTAGATGCCCGCCATCGCCGCCGTCGCCGCCCGGGACCGCCGATCGAGCATCGGCAGCAGGGCGAGGCCCCGGTCGAACCACTCCTCCGCCCTGCCGCTCTCGAACGCGACGACGGCGAGGACGGCTTCGAGGCCGGCTGCCGATCGCGAACCCCCGGGGTCCCCGCCGGTGAGGACGGTTTCGAGGCCGGCTGCCGATCGCGAACCCCCGGGATCCCCGCCGGAGAGGACGGCCAGGTCCGGGTCGGCGCCGAAGCGAAGCAGATCCTCCGCCGGGAGGTAAACCCGGCCCATGCTGCGGTCCTCCAGCACGTCGCGCAGGATGTTGGTGAGCTGCAAAGCCACGCCGAGATCGTCGGCGAGCGGGCCGCCCACCGAGGGATCCTCGCAGCCGTAGACGGCCAGGCTGAGCCGGCCGACCGTGCCGGCCACCCGGCGGCAGTAGCCCACCAGCTCCTCGAAGCTGGCATAGCGGGTACCCACGACGTCCATCTCGCAGCCGTCGATCAGCTCGTCGAGGGCGCTCGTCGGGATCGGGTACCGCCGGCAGGCGTCGGCGACGGCCACCAGTACGGGGTCTTCCGCGCCGGAGGCGGCGAGACCCGCCACGTCCTTGCGCACCTCCGACAACGCTTCGAGCTTGGAGGCTGGTGGGGCGTCCCCATCGCCTATGTCGTCTATCCGGCGGGCGAGGGCGTAGAGGGCCGACATGGCCCGGCGCTTGGGGGGAGGCAGCAGCCTGATGCCGTAATAGAAGTTGCGTGCCTCCGACGCGGTGATCCGCTCGCACGCCGCGTAGGCGTCGTCGACGCTGACGGCGGCCGCGACGCTCACCACGCCCGCCCCCCGGATGGTCGCCGGACCGCCGCCCGCAGGGCGAGGGCGGCTATCCGCCGGCGGGGCGCCCTGCGCGGCGCCGACAGAACGTCGAAGCCAGCCGCGGCCAAGGAGTCGAGAGCGGCTGTCCCTCCCGCCCAGAAACCGGCCACGGCCCAGCCGGCGCGCCGGGGGAGCATGCCGACGAGCGGCAGACCGCCGTCGAGGAAGGTCCTCGCCCGGGCCGCTTCGAAGACCATGAGGGAGCGCAGGGCGGTCGTGGCCGGGCCGGGTCCGGCGAGCGCGGAGGGGTCCACGCCGAAGCGGGCAAGGTCCTCCGCCGGGACGTAAACCCGTCCCGCGCGGGCGTCCTCGGCGACGTCCTGCCAGTGCTCGACCAGCTGCAGGCCGGTGCACATCAGGTCCGACAGCGCCAGGCGCGCCTCGTCGGAGAAGCCGAAGGCGCCGAGCACCAGTCGGCCCACCGGGTTCGCCGACAGCGAGCAGTAGGCGAGGAGCTCCTCGAAGGAGGCGTAGCACGTCTTGGTCTGGTCGAGCCGGTTGGCTTCGATCAGGTCGAAGAGCGGCGCAGGATCGGTCCCCAGGGTCGACACGCTCTCCGCGGCCCGCGCGACCAGGGGATGGCGGCCGGCGGGGTCCTCGAGGGCCGCTGCCGTCTCGCCCTCGACCCAGTCGAGCGCGGCGAGGCGGTCACCCGGATAAGAGTCGCCCAGCTCGTCGACGAACCGGGCGAAGCCGTAGAAGGCTCGGAGGTGTCCGGCGGCGTCCGAGGGCAGGACCGCCGAGACGACCTTGAAGTTCTCCGCCCTGGCGCGGCCCGCCACGTCGGGCTCCGAGGGAAGGCCGGGGGGAGGGGCGGGACGAGAAGTGGTGCAGAGCTGTGACCGCGTGGTCACAGTCTGTACGCAGTTGGGGTGGCGATGTCAAGCACCGCCCGGATCAGGACCCGAGGCCCTAGGTCACGACGTCGTCGGGGGGCCAGTCGGGGCCGACCGCCCAGGTCATGACCGTCGCGAAGGCGGCGTCGATCACCCGCAGACCCTCCTCGATCGCCTGTTCGACCGGCGCGTCGTCTGGCAGGAAGGGCCGCCCCGCCGTCTCCGCCAGGGTGCGCAGGACCTTGCGGGCGAGCAGGTCGCTCGGCTCGTGGCCCTTGGCGGCGCGCGCCCCGAGCTCCAAGAGCATGGGGAGCACGTCGGCGAGGACGAACCCGAGCACCCGGGCGATCTTCTCCGGGTCCCCTTGGAGGCCTTCGACGCCGCCGAGCGGTTCCAACGCGGCCTCGAAGCGCTCGGTCGTGTCGTCGAGGAGAGCTTCTATCGCGGCGGTGAGCAGGGCCTCTTTGGACTCGAAGTGCCGGTAGACGTTCCCCTTTGCCATCTCAGCAGCCTCGGCGATGTCGCTGACCGACACCTCGCCGTAGCTACGGGTCTTGAAGGCTTCGATCGCCGCGGCGACGATCCGGGCGCGCGCCAGCATGTGGGTTTCGGTGCCCGACTGGCATCGCAGGCGAAGAAGGGCGTCGACGTGGCGCCCGTCGTATACGAAGCGGTTGCCCGCCCGGCGCACCGGCGGCGGGATCATCCCCGTGCGGCGGTAGTGGTGGATCGTCGACGCGGGCACGCCGGTCCGTTCGACCAGCTCGGAAAGCCACATGGCGCTCGTCGTCGGCGCGGACATGCCAACAGTCTGCCCGTTGGGCAGGCGCGAAGGGAAGTGTCAAAACTGTCAAGCGTCGGGACCGACCGCGACGTCGCCGGGACGGCGGTGGGGGAGGTCCTCGGCGGGCATCCGGCCGAGCCGGCCCTTCTGGAAGTCCTCCAGGGCCTGCACGATCTCCTCCCGGGTGTTCATGACGAACGGGCCGTAGTGGACCACCGGCTCGCCGATCGGCCGGCCGCCGAGCACCAGCACCTCCAAGTCGGGGTGCCGGCCGTCCTGCTCCGAGCCGGCCGTGAGGCGGACGGCATCGGTCGCGCCGCCGGGAGCCCGCCGCGCCTGGCCGAGCACCGCCAGCTGGTGCGCGGCGAGCGGCTGGTGGGCTGGACCGACGCTGCCACGCCCGGCGAGGACGTAGACGAGGGCGTTGAAATCCGCCCGCCACGGCAGCACCAGCTCGGCTCCCGGACTGAGCGTCGCGTGGAGGAAGGTGATCGGCGTGAAAGTCGACCCGGGACCGGTGTGGCCGGCCAGGTCGCCGGCGATCAGCCTCACCAGCGCCCCGCCGTCGGGCGAGGTCAGAAGGACGGCCTCTCTCCCGCGGAGATCCTGGTAGCGGGGAGGGTTCCACTTGTTGGCGGCGGGCAGGTTGACCCACAGCTGTATCCCGTGGAACAGGCCGCCGCTGGCGACGAGGAACTCGGGGGGGCGCTCGATGTGCAGGATGCCCGCGCCGGCGGTCATCCACTGGGTGTCGCCGTCGGTGATACGGCCGCCTCCGCCGTTCGAGTCGCGATGGTCGAACACCCCGTCGATCATGTAGGTAACCGTCTCGAAGCCCCGGTGGGGATGCCACGCCGTGCCCCTCGGCTGGCCGGGGGCGTAGTCGACTTCGCCCATCTGGTCCATGTGGACGAACGGGTCGATGTCGGCCAGGGCCGCGCCGGCGAAAGCGCGGAACACCGGGAAACCCTCTCCCTCGAAGCCGGCGGGCGCCGTCGTGACGCCCCGCACCTGCCGGTCGGGGCTGGACCCGGGGTCGGGGCGTGGGATTCGGGGGAGGACGAGCACGTCGTCGACGGTCACGGCTGGCACGCCCCCGAAAACGTCGTCACGGTCGCGACTATTCCGCCGGGGCGTACCATCTCGTCATGTCGGCCGACCGGCTCTACTTCCGCCAGCTGCTCTCCGGGCGGGACTTCGCGGTGGGCGACCCCCTCGCAACCCAGATGGTCAACTTCTCCTACCTGCTGGGTGACCGGGAGACGGGCAAGGCCCTCCTGGTCGACCCGGCGTACGGCGTGGGGGACATCCTCGACCGGGCCGCCGCCGACGGCGTGGAGGTCGTCGGGGTGCTCGCCACCCACCACCATCCCGACCATGTCGGGGGATCGATGATGGGCTACTCGATCGAAGGGCTGGCCCAGCTTCTCGGCCGGGTCTCGGTGCCCGTCCACGCTCATCGCGAAGAGGCCGCGCTGGTGGTCAAAGTTGCGGGCCTCGACCCTGGCGACGTCGTCGCGCACGACTCGGGCGACACGGTGAGCGCCGGCGCCGTCGAGGTGCAGCTCCTCCACACACCGGGGCACACACCCGGAAGCCAATGCTTCCTGGTCGACGGGATGCTCGTCGCCGGTGACACGCTGTTCCTGGAGGGCTGCGGGCGCACGGACCTGCCGGGCAGCGACCCCGAAGCGATGTACCACAGCCTCCAGAAGCTGGCGTCGCTACCCGGCTCCACGGTCGTCTACCCGGGCCATCGCTACTCGGTGCCCTCCGCCGCCACCCTGGACGCGGTGAAGGAGATCAACATGGTCTTCAAGCCCCCGACCAAACAGGCGTGGCTGGCGGCGTTCGGCGGCTAACCCGCGGGCGCCGGGCGCGGCCAGGGGGTGTTCCCCAGCGGTTGGACGGCGGCGGCCCGCTCGACCCTCCAGCCCCTCACCGGTACAGGCGGGGGGGACTCGAGCACCAACAGGCGGTGCCCGCCGACCTTTATCACCGCCCCTGCCGGGCGAAGGTCGGCGGCTCCGGGGGACGGGACCGACGGCTCGGCGGTGTCGAGAACCACCTCCCAGGACTCGGACCAGCGTGACGGGGGCAACGTGAAGTCGAGCTCCTGGTCCCAGGCGTTCAAGACGAGGAAGAACGAATTGTCGAGGATCGGCCGCCCGTGCACGTCAGGCTCGGGGATCGCAGCTCCGTTGACGAAAACACCCAGCGTCTTGGCGTAGCCCACGTTCCAGTCCTCGTCGGTCATCTCCAGCCCGTCGGGACGGAACCAGGCCACGTCGGGCAGCCGCCCCGGCAGCGCCCCGGCCCGCAGCGGCCGACCCTGGAAGAAGCGCCGGCGGCGGAACACGGGGTGGCGCCGGCGCAGGGCTATCAGCTGGCGCGTCCATTCGAGGAGCCCGCCGTCGAGGTGTTCCCAGTCGTACCAGGAGATCGGGCTGTCCTGGCAGTAGGCGTTGTTGTTGCCGCCCTGTGTTCGCCCGAGCTCGTCGCCCCCGAGCAGCATCGGCACGCCCTGGCTGAGGAACAGGGTGGCGAGGAAGTTGCGCACCTGCCGGCGGCGCAGCTCGACGACCTCGGGGTCGTCGGTGGGTCCCTCCACCCCGCAGTTCCACGAGCGGTTGTCGTCGGAGCCGTCGCGGTTGTCCTCGCCGTTCGCCTCGTTGTGCTTCTCGTTGTAGGACACGAGGTCGGCGAGGGTGAACCCGTCGTGGGCGGTGACGAAGTTGATGCTGGCGAAGGGGCTCCGGCCCGTCCCGTGGTATAGGTCCGAGCTGCCGGTCAGCCTCTCGGCGAGCTCGCCGATCGACGTGCCCCCCTGGCGCCAGTAGTCGCGGATGGCGTCGCGGTACTTGCCGTTCCATTCCGACCACAGCGGCGGGAAGTTCCCGACCTGGTAGCCGCCCGCGCCGACGTCCCACGGCTCGGCGATCAGCTTCACCTGGCTGATAACCGGGTCCTGCTGGATCAGGTCGAAGAACGCCGAGAGGCGGTCCACCTCGTGGAACTGGCGGGCGAGCGTCGCCGCGAGGTCGAAGCGGAAGCCGTCCACGTGCATCTCGATCACCCAGTAGCGAAGCGAGTCCATCATGAGCTGAAGGACGTGCGGGTTGCTCACGTTGAGCGTGTTGCCCGTGCCGGTCGAGTCGGAGTAGAAACGCGGGTCGCTCGCCAGGCGGTAGTAGGAGGGATTGTCGATGCCCTTGAAGGCGAGCGTCGGGCCGAGGTGGTTCCCTTCGGCGGTGTGGTTGTACACGACGTCGAGGATCACCTCTATGCCCACCGCGTGCAGGGCCCGCACCATCGCCTTGAACTCGTTGACCACCCGGTGGCCCGGTCGCGACGCGTACCCGTTGTGCGGGGCCAGGTAGGCGATCGAGTTGTAACCCCAGTAGTTGAGCAGGCCCATGTCGGCGAGGCGGTGGTCGTGGACGAACTGGTGCACGGGCATCAGCTCTACGGCGGTGATCCCCAGGCGGGTGAAGTGTTCGAGCACCGCCGGGTGCACGAGACCGGCGTAGGTTCCCCGCTCGTACAGGGGGACGTCGGGGTGCAGCCAGGTCAGGCCCTTTACGTGCGTCTCGTATATGACCGTGTCGGCCCAGCGGGTGCGCGGGGCGTGGTCGGCCCCCCAGTCGAAGTTCGGGTCCACCACGAGGGCTTTCGGCATCGACGGCGCCGAGTCGGTGGTGTCGATCTCCGAGTCGTCCCCGCCGAGGACGTAGCCGTAGGGTGCCTGGCCCCATCGCACGGCGCCGTCCACCGCCTTGGCGTAGGGGTCGAGCAGAAGCTTCGCCGGGTTGCAGCGCAGGCCTCTTTCCGGGTCGTAGGGACCGTGGACCCTGTATCCGTAGCGCTGGCCGGGCTCGACGTTCTCCAGGTAGCCGTGCCAGCAGTAGGCATCGACCTCGTGCAGCTCGAAGCGCTCCTCGGTGCCGTCGTCGTCGAAGAGGCACAGCTCCACCCCTTCGGCTGCCTGGGAGAAGATCGAGAAGTTCGTTCCCTGGCCGTCGTAGGTCGCGCCCAGCGGGAAGGGGTCGCCCGGCGACAGGTCACCTTTGTTGAAAGGGGGCATTCGGTATCAACCCCACCAGAACGACGCCGCGAGGATGCAGTACAAGCCCACCAAGGCTACCCCTTCGATCCACGTGTACTCACCGTCGTAGATGACAACGGTCACCACTACTGTCGATATGGCCAGAGCCGCCACGAGGAGCGGGGGGAAGACCAGCGTCAGGTGGGACGGCCCGATCGCCTTGCTCGCCAGCACGAGCACCGGCGTGAGCAGCAGCGCCACCTGCAGGGGGCTGCTCAAGGTGGTGCTGATGGCGTAGTCCGCCCTGGCGCCCAGGGCGAAGCGGATGCCCGCGGCGTTCTCCACGGCGTTGGAGGCGACGGCGACGATCACCAGGCCGGTGAACGCCTGCGACACCCCCAGGCTGCGGGTCGCCGCCTCGAGGGGCGCCACGAACCAGTCGGAGGCCAGCGCCGCGCCCGCGCTGGCGAGGACGAGCATCAAGACGGCGGGCCCCAGCCTCGTGGAGGGGGCCTGGTCGGCGGGTGCGCCGTGCCGCAGGTTGTACGGGACGCTCAGCGCGTAGACGACGAGCAGGACCACCGACACGAAGTCGGAGAGCGCGCCGGTGTGGGCGGCCGCGGGGGTCTCGAGCCGGCTCGCCAGCGTGGGCACCAGCAGGGCAGCCACGACCAGGAGGAGAAGCGAAGAGTGAAGCCTGGGCACCTCGGCGTCGAACTTCTGGTTGCCGTGGCGCAGACCGCCCGCGACGAACGCCACGCCGAGCACGAGGACGGCGTTGGCCAGCACCGAGCCGACGAGCGCGGCGCGTACCACCGTGGTGAGGCCCTCGCGCAGGGCGAAGATCCCGACGAACAGCTCGGGGAGGTTCCCGAGGGTCGACTGGAGGAGGCCCGTGGGGCCCGGGCCGAGCCTCTCCCCGACTCGCCCTATCGACTGCCCCACCACGGCTGCCAGGGCGGCGAGGGCGACGCCCGCCGCGACGAAGCGCGCGACGGGGGCGGCACCCGCCGCGACCAGGCCTCCGGCTGTCGCGGTCGAGACCGCGGCAGCCGCCGGTGCCAGCAGGCTCAGCCGCTCCGGCCGCGGGGCGGCGCCGCTACCGGGCCGGAAGGTAGACCTCTCCTCCGGAGAGGCGGAACTCCTCCGCCTTCTTCGCCATCGCCGCCTCCAGCGCTTCGTCGTCCATGCCGCCGCCCGCCTGGCCCGCGGCGCTACGGATGTCCTGGCTTATCCGCATGGAGCAGAACTTGGGTCCGCACATGGAGCAGAAGTGGGCCGTCTTCGCCGGCGCGGCCGGCAGCGTCTCGTCGTGGTACGAACGGGCGGTGTCCGGATCGAGGGACAGCTCGAACTGGTCCTCCCAGCGGAACTCGAAGCGCGCTTTGGACAGCGCATCGTCCCAGGCGCGGGCGCCCGGATGCCCTTTGGCGAGGTCGGCGGCGTGCGCGGCGATCTTGTAGGCGATGACCCCTGCTTTGACATCTTCGCGGTCGGGCAGCCCGAGGTGCTCCTTGGGGGTGACGTAGCAGAGCATCGCGGTGCCCGCCCAGCCGATGATCGCCGCCCCGATGGCGCTGGTTATGTGGTCGTAGCCGGGTGCCACGTCGGTCGTCAAGGGGCCGAGCGTGTAGAAGGGCGCCTCGTGGCACCACTCCTTCTGGAGGCGGACGTTTTCCTCGATCTGGTGCATCGGCACGTGCCCGGGTCCCTCGATCATCACCTGCACGTCGTGGGCCCATGCGACGTCGGTCAGCTCCCCGAGTGTCCGCAGCTCGGCCAGCTGCGCCTCGTCGTTGGCGTCGGCCACCGAGCCGGGCCGCAGCCCGTCCCCGAGGGAGAAGGCCACGTCGTAGGCCTCGAAGATCTCGCAGAGGTCCTCGAAGTGGGTGTACAGGAAGTTCTCCTCGTGGTGGGCGAGGCACCACGCCGCCATGATCGACCCGCCGCGGCTGACGATCCCGGTCACCCGCCTGGCGGTGAGAGGCACGTAGCGAAGGAGCACCCCAGCGTGGATCGTCATGTAGTCGACGCCCTGCTCCGCC
The DNA here is from genome assembly GCA_035294565.1 of Acidimicrobiales bacterium. GTDB lineage: Bacteria > Actinomycetota > Acidimicrobiia > Acidimicrobiales > Palsa-688 > DATGKR01. Next base: position 38,469 of record DATGKR010000109.1, read on the forward strand.
TGCTCGACGACCGTGTCGCGGAAAACCTCCCATGACAGGCGCTCGGCGACGCCGTCCACCTTCTCCAGCGCCTGGTATATGGGCACCGTGCCGACCGGCACCGGCGAGTTGCGGATGATCCAACCCCGCGTCGTGTGGATGTCGCGCCCGGTCGACAGGTCCATGACCGTGTCGGCACCCCAGCGGGTGGCCCACCGCATCTTCTCGACCTCCTCCTCGACGGAGGAGGCGACGGAGGAGTTGCCGATGTTGGCGTTGATCTTCACGGCGAAGCGGGCGCCGATGAGCATCGGCTCGGCTTCGGGGTGGTTCACGTTGCTGGGCAGGATCGCCCGCCCGGCGGCGACCTCTTCGCGCACCGTCTCGGCGTCCATCCCCTCGCGGATGGCGGCGAACTCCATCTCGGGGGTGACCACCCCGGCGCGGGCGTAGTGCATCTGGGTGACCCGCTTCCCGGGTGTGGCGCGCCGCGGCACCCGGCTCTGCTCGGCGGGGTGCTGAGGGTGGCGGAGGCCGTTGCGCGCCGCCGAGCGGCCGTCGTCGCGGGCGCTCGGCGGGCGGCCCTCGTACTCCTCGGTGTCGTCGCGCTCGACGATCCACGGCCGGCGCAGCGGGGGCAGGCCGGTGCTGGGATCGGCTCCCGGTCCCGACGTGTCGTAGAGACGGACCGGCGGGTTCGGCGTGCCGTCGGGCGAGTCGCCCAGGCGCACCTCCCTGAACGGCACCAAGACGTCAGGGCGCGACCCCTCGACGAGAACCCGGCTGTGCCTCGACTGGAGCATCTCCTCTCCTCCCTCCACCGGCATTACCCGGATCAGGTCCGACGGTCGGGGCCGGTAGGCCCCCTCTCAGCCCGTTGCTCCGGGCTCCCGTGTTTTCGCCATCCACCCTAGCGCCGCGTCGAAGGTCGGACGTGCCGGCGGGCGGTGCGGCGGGTTCGTGCAGGCGCCGGTGTGCGAGGTGCGGGGGGGCGGGTTCGTGCAGGCGCCGGTGTGGGGGGTGCGGCTGGCGGCTGGATTCGTGCGGGTTTGCGGCTACCCGCCAGCGGATTTCCCTAACTGTCCACTCGACCGGTTGAAAGACCGGGTCTCTGGACGTTTGGGGTAAATATTTTGACCTAAGTGTCCAGAGACCCGGTTTTCGGGGATGTCCTCTGGACAGTTTGGCCGAAAGTCGACAGAGCCTCGCCAGCCAGCCCGACTTGGGCAGTGCTCAGACGGAGTCCAGGGCCACCACGACATGGGAGGACCATAAGCCGCGGAGTCCACGACGCGCCTCGAAGGACGCGCACCAAGAGCGGCGGAGTCCACAAACGCACCGAGAGCCCCAGGGGCTCGGCTGCAGGGGGCGCCGGCCAGGGCGAGGGCCAGGATGCCAGCGGCGCTGGAGGCGAAAGTGCCATCGGTGTCGTCGTAGAGGGGCCGCCGTGTGGGGCCGGCGCCGGTTGTCGCGTCGCCTCGGCGGGGCCGCCGTGTAGGGGCCGGTGGGCGGTCCGGGGGTACACTCGCCGCCACAGCGCCGGGCGGCGTGGCCGAGTGGTTTAGGCAAGGGCCTGCAAAGCCCTGTACAGCGGTTCGATTCCGCTCGCCGCCTCCAGATCAGCAACGGGCTAAAGTGCAGGTCAGAGGCCATTTTCGACGTGCCGGCCCGGTCCGTCATTTACGGGGGTGACCCCAACGAACAGCACCTGCAGCAGCTGGGGTCCCCGGCAGCGGTGGGAGTCGGTCCAGCGATGGCGACCTGCAGGAGATCGTGCAGCTCGGCAGCATCACGCCGGGGGGAACGTCCAGGACCCGCACCACCGGCGGCGAGGAGCGTCGCCAAGCACTTCGCGACCGGCTGGCCGATCAAACCGAGAGCACGGACCGGTCCCTGACGCCGTGATGCAGGAGGTCCGTCGCCTGTGGCTCGGCGCCGACAGCGTCGCCAGCTGAGAGCGGGTGTCGTTCCTGACGCCGTCTTGTTGGGCTCGAGCGCCCTGAGTGGTGCGGCCACTGGGCAGCTCCGGGTCCGCGCCGAAATGAGCCTGGCAGAAGAGCTCGGAGTGGAAGTGCACGTCAGTAGCGTCACGGTGACCGAAACCCTCCGCGGTCACCGTCGTGACGCCCGAGTCCACGCAGTGCTAGCGGGAACCGTGCAACAGCCGGTCACCCCGGAGCTCGGCCGGGCCTCTGGCGAGCTACTCGGGCCAGACCAAGAGAGACGACGCCGTCGATGCAATCGTCGCCGTCACGGCTGCGGGATTGGGCGCACGGGTGCGCCTCCTGACCGGCGATCCCGACGACATGTATGCGCTGACCGCCGGCATGGCGAACGTGACCGTCGTGGCCATCTAGTCCCCCCGGGCCCGAGGAGACTCCCACGCGGAGCGCCGAATCTTGGGCCGGGATACGAAGACCACGGCGATACACCGCGCGCGGATGGCCTGCCCATCCACAGGCCAGGCAGAAACCAGAGAAGCCGCTCAGCTACTCCGGTGGGTGGCGATCAGGATGCCGATGTTGGAAACGACGAAGGGGACACAGTAGGTGAGCCCCGTCTTCAGCCAGACTATGCCGGTGGCGTGGCCGGCGAGGACCACGTTCAGCTGGTTGATGGCAA
>DATGKR010000110.1:0-12736 GCA_035294565.1 Acidimicrobiales bacterium
GACCTGGCCGAGGGTCGCGCCGTTCGCCTCCAGGAGGGCCCGCAGGTTGGCGACGCAGCGGGCGGTCTGCTCGCGGACACCACCTTCCAGAAGCTTGCCGTCGGCGAGCGCCACCTGGCCGCTGCAGATCAGCCAGTCACCCGCCCGCACGGCGGGGGTGTAGGGACCGGCCGGTTTGGCTGCGTTGCTCATCGGCCGAGGGTATCCGCCCTTCGCACCGGCCAGCGCGCCGGCAGCCCCAGAGCGATCCAGGCGGCGGCGGCCACCGCCGCGAAGGCGGCGTCCGACGCCCTCTTCGGTTCGTTCCGGGTGGGGTGGATCCGTACCTCGACCGGCGGCGTGTCGCGCGCCCTGAGCACCCCGAACGACCTGATCGTCAGGTCCTCGGGGACCCCGTCGTCGCCTACGGCGATCCCCTCGGAGAGCACCCAGCCGAGGGCCATGTGGGCGGCGCCGACCAGGTAGGAGCGCAGGGTCACCTCGCTAAGCGGTTCCCCGGCGTCCACCTCCAGCCAGACCAGGCGGGGCCATCCCCGCCCGTCGAGGTCGACCTTCGCCTGGGCGGTGGCGCCTTCGGGCGAGGCGACCGCCGCCGTCGCCGTCCCGGCCGCGCCGCCACCGGCCCCCGCCGAGCGGGCGGCCGCCAGGAGGACCGCCGCCTCGGCCCAGCCGGCCGCCCGCACGTGAGGCGAGACGGGCGGCCCGACGACGGGCACCTCCTCGACGTGCAGGCCGGGCGCAGCCGAACGGGCCGCGGCGGCCAGCACGCCCGGCTCGGCGGCTGCGGCGAGGCGCAGGACGCCGGTGCCGTCGAGACGGATCCCGGCCGCGGCCGGCGGGCGCTTGGCCCCGAGCCGCACAGCGTCCTCCCGGGAGAGCACGACGCGCACCGCCCGGCCATGGCGGTCGGCCAGGGCTCGGGCGGCGGCAGGGGCAGGCGAGGTGCGCTTGGCGCCGAAGTCGCCTCCGTTGGCCGCCGGCGAGGCTGGCATCCCCCCCGGCTCGCACCAGGAGGCGTCCACCTCGAGGTAGGCGGGCTCCACCCAGGTGGTCTGCAAGGTGAGATCCCAGTCGCCTTCGGGCACCTCCAGCGGGTAGGCCAGCGGCCGCCCGCTGCGGCGCCCCTGCACCTTCCCCGCGGCGTTCCGTGCCTCGGCGAGCGTCTCGCCCACCGCCCAGCCGCCGGCGCCGTCGGGTACGGCGACCAGGCATCCGGGCGGGGCGGTGTCGTCGGCGAAGCCGCCCCGGCCGAGGACCACGCCGGGGCCGACCTGCTGCGCGGCGCCGCCTTCGATGGTCGCCCGGCGGGCCGCGGCCGCCTCGTCGAAGCCATCGTGGGCGCCGGCGGGATGGGGAGCAAAGGTCGGCGCCGCGGCAGTGAGCGCGGCGTCGAGGATGGTCCTCCAGCCGGTGCACCGGCACAGATGGGCGAGGAGCGCCGTCTGCACCTTCTCCGCGTCGGCCGCGCCCAGCGCCGCGAGACGGCAGACGATCCCCGGGGTGCAGAATCCGCACTGGGAGGCACCGTGGGCGACGAAGGCCCCGACCAGGCGGTCGCGCACCTGCCGGTCGAGCCCGTCGACGGTGAGGACGTCACGGCCCTCCACCCGCCGCAGCGGGGTGACGCACGCCACCCTCGGGGCGCCCTCGACGAGCACCGTGCAGCAGCCGCACTGGCCCTGCGGGCTGCAGCCGTCCTTGACCGAGCGCACACCGAGGTCCTCGCGCAGAGCGTCGAGAAGGGTGACGCCGTCCCTGGCGACCTCTACCGGACGGCCGTCGAGGCGGAACCGAACGGCCAGCTAGCTGAAGGAGTTGCCGCAGCCGCAGGTGCGGCTGGCGTTCGGGTTGTTGATGCTGAACCCGGCGCCCTGCAGACCGTCCTTGAAGTCGAGCGTCGAGCCCTGCAGCAGGCTGGCGCTCGCCGGGTCGACGACGACCCGCACCGACCCGAAGGTCGACGCCACGTCGTCGTCGGCGACGTCGGAGTCGAAGAACATCTCGTAGCTGAACCCGGAGCATCCGCCGGGCCGCACCGCCACGCGCAGCGCCAGCTCGGGGTTGCCCTCCTGCTCGAGCAACTCGGCCACCTTGGCGACGGCCGGCTCGGTGAGCGTGATTGCCGACGTGATGTCTGTGCCAGTGGTGCTCACGCGACCCTCCTGCGATCTGTCGTTCGGGAGGGCATGCTACCCCACCGGCGAAGGAAAAAGGTCGGCCCTCCTACACTGGGCTTTCGATGCCGGTGAGCGAGGCCAACGTTCGAGCCGCCATGCGAGCGGTCATCGACCCCGAACTGGGCGACGACCTGGTCGACCTCGGCATGTACCGGGGCGCCGACATCGCGCCCGACGGCTCGGTCACCGTCCACGTTGCGCTCACCACCGCCGGCTGCCCGCTCCGGGCTCAGATCCAGCGGGACGTCAAGGAGAGGATCGGCAACCTCCCCGGGGTGACGGACGTGGAGGTCCGCACCAGCGAGATGTCCCAGCCGGAGAAGAAAGCGCTCATGGCGCGCGCCCGCCAGAAGGCGGCGGAGCATCCGGCGGCGACCGACATCCCGGCGCGGACCAGGGTGCTGGCCGTCTCGTCCGGCAAGGGTGGGGTGGGCAAGTCGTCGATCACCGTCAACCTCGCCGCCGGGCTGGCCTCTCGCGGTTACACCGTCGGTGTGCTCGACGCCGACATCGCCGGCTTCTCGGTGCCGAGGATGCTCGGAGTGTCCGGCGCCCTGGAGGCCAGGCGCCCCGCGGGCGGGTCCAAGCCGCGGATGGAGCCGCTCGTCAAGCGCTTCGGTGCGGGCCAGGTGAGGGTGGTGTCCATGGGCTTCCTCTCCCCCGAGGACGAGGCGATCATGTGGCGGGGGCTGATGATCAACCGCGGGGTGCAGCACTTCCTGGAGGACGTGAGCTGGGGCGACCTGGACTACCTGCTGGTCGACATGCCCCCGGGGACCGGCGACGTGCAGATGGGCCTCGCCCGGATGCTCCCCCGCGCGGAGATGATCATCGTCACCACCCCCGCCCTCGCAGCCCAGAAGGTCGCCGCCCGAGCGGCGGACATGGCCCGCAAGGGCTATCTGAGGGTCGCCGGCGTGGTGGAGAACATGAGCGGCTTCGTGTGCGCCCACGGCGAGCGGTACGAGCTGTTCGGCTCTGGCGGCGGCGACCGTCTCGCCCGCGACATCGGCGTGCCGCTGCTCGCCCGGGTCCCGCTCGAACCGGAGGTGTCAGCCGGCGGCGACCGGGGGGTGCCCGCCTCGGTCGGGGGAGGACCGCCTGCCGAGCCGTTCGAGCGCCTCGTAGACGCGGTGATCGACGTCGCCCCGGTGATAGAGATTCGCGACTGCACCGCCCGCATGCTCGACGCGGTTCAACGCCGCCTCGATGAGGCGGTCGCGGCGTCGCCGGCCGCCGGCGCTCACGGCGAGGGGAACAGCTCCCCCCAGTAGCCCTCGGCCAGGGCGTCGCTCACCCGGTCGATGGCCGGCAGGATGCGGGTCAAAAGCAGGGAGAGGGCGTGGCCGCCGTGGCGGCCGCCGTTCTCGGCGAGGTCCACGGCGTTCTGGACGACGAGGTCGCGCGACATCCTGAGCAGGATCAGCAGCTCCGGCAGCTGGGCTCCCGCCCGGGCAGCCGCCGACCCGATCCCCTTCAGGTCCTCGTAGAGCTCATCGTCGAGGCGCGAGCCGAGCGAGGCGACGGCCAGGACCGACTCGAAGCGTTCCTTGGTCCGCCGCACGAACGCCCCCTGCTGGCCGGGCGTCCAACGCTCGGCGTCGGGGAAGACCGTCGAGAACATCTTCAGCACACGCAGAGCCATCTGCTCGGCACGGCCGTCGAGGAGGTCGATGAGCTCCTCGGGCCGCAGGTCGCGGCCGTCGCTCGTCGACCGGCTCGTCGCAGAGGAGAGGACCCGCTCGAGCAGGTCGGAGCCCGCCCCGTTGTCGGCGTTGCGGGCGACGAACGCCTTGAGGTCGGCCAACTCGAAGCTCAGCGTCCCCGCCGCGCCGCGCGCGGCCATCAGGTACCCGGCGTCTACCAGGGCGACGACTGCATCCTCGGGCAGGCCGAGCTCGTCGGCGGCGCCTGCGAGATCCAGGGCTTGAGGCTGATGTTCGCTGGTCATTCGGTCAGATTCGATATTCGCCGCGGGGGCCGCCTGGGCCTTCCGACTTTTCGCGTTCTTCGCCCGCGGGCCGCCGGGAGGAGGACCCCCCGGTGCATCAACCCCCGCGGAGGCGCCGAGTAGCCTTGGGCGATGGCGTCGAGCGGGGGTCGAGCCCGGGGAGCGGCCAGGACCGCCGGAGGAGAGACTGACACTGGCACTGCCGGAGGCGAGCCGGGGGCCATCGGGGGGGAAGGCAACGGCAGGCGCTCGGCGTGGCAGTCGCTCGCAGCTCGGAAGGTGGGCCGGGGGGACGCCTCCAAAGCGATGCCGCTGCCGACGACGCGCAGAGGGATGTTCCGCTACCGGGTGCTTCCCCGCAGCGTGCTGGGCGTGTCGATGCTCATCCTGTCGTTCGCCGTAGGCGCCGGCTTCAGCGGGGTGGTCCTCTACTCCTACTACCAGTACAAGCAGAACCAGGCCGACAGCCGGGTCAACGCCCTCGTCGAGGGCTACAAGGCCCAGTTCGCCAAGGCCGAGTCCGACCTGTCTGCTGCGGTCGCCGCCGCCAAGGCCGACATCGCCGAGCAGGTGAAGGCCGCCCAGGCGCTGCAGGCCGGTCCCGCCCAGCTCGCCGCGCTGGTCAAGCAGATGGCGCCGTCGGTGTTCTTCGTCACCACCCAGGACGCCAACGGCCAGCCGTCGGTCGGCACCGCCTTCGCCGTCTCCTCCTCCGCTTCTCAGACCCTCCTGCTCACCTCCTACACGACGGTGTCGGCGGCGACCCGCGCGCCCGGCCCGGCCATCTACGTGCAGCACGACAACGGGCAGAAGACGCGGGTCACCGTCCGCTCCTGGGACCCCCAGTACGACCTGGCCCTGCTGGTGCTGCCCCGCGGCGGGGTGCCGGCCCTCTCCGCGGCCCCGAGCAGCCCGGCCCCCTCGCCCGGCGACCGGGTGTTCGCCGTATCCGGTCTCGGCAGCGCCGGCGCCTCCCTCGCGCAGGGGTCGGTCGTGGACGTTTCCGCCGAGGGCCTCGCCGTTGACGCCCAGATCGGCTCGGCCTTCCAGGGCGGACCGGTGGTGAACCAGTCGGGCGAGGTGATCGCCGTCGGCTCGCGCACCTACAGCCCCCTCGGCTTCTCCAGCACCGGCGTGTGGTACGTGCCCTACGTGGAGGCGGCCTGCCAGCAGGTGCTTTCCTGCCCCGGCGGCACGCTGGTGGGAAGCCACTGATCCGACCCGCCCGCACCCTGGCCGAGCGCGGTAGGTTGGTGGCAGGGAGGCTCGGCCTATGGGAGTGGCAGAGATCGTCGGGTTCGCCGCCTGCTGGCTGGTCGTGGCGGCGCTCATGCTGTGGGGCGTGTTCACCGAACGTCGTCGCGGCGGCAGCGACGCGGTCGGCGCCGAGTGGCACCCCGCTCGTTACAACCGGGCGGCTCCCGCCGACTGGATAGTCGTCGAGAGCACCGAGGGGGCCACACCGGAGGTGGCCGCCGAGGCTCACCTGATCGCCGCCGCCCTCCTGGCGTCGCGGGGGATCGACATCGAGTCGATACCCCCTGGCGACATCCGGACCGAGGTGACGAGCACCGGTGACGGCCAGAGCACCACCCGGGTGCTCGTCAGGGCCGGCGCCATGCACGCCAGCCGCCGCCGCCGCTGAGCGGTCAGCCCGCCGGCCCGGAACCGGTCGTCGTCGTCGTGGTCGCCGAAGGCGTCGACGTGGTGGTCGTCGTCGGCTCGGCCGCTGCGAAGGTGGTCGGAGGCGAGGTGGGCGGAGCCTGGGGCGGCGGGGGGGCGACGGGGGCTGCAGGCGGGTAGTCGTAGGGGCCACCCGTCGGGGTCGGCTTCACGAAGCCCGGGCTTCCCGGTTCGACGGGCGGCAGCGTGGTGGTCGTCGCCGGGCCCTGCAGCGCCCTCGCCTCCGTGGGAGCGGCGATCGGAGCCGGGGCGTCGAAATTTGTCACCGGAACCTTGGACAGCGCGGCCCGCATGAACTCCGTCCAGGTGGTCGCCGGCCACGTCGCCCCGTACACCTGGCCGACCGTGTAGCAGTAGCCGCCGATCAGGCAGCCCCGCACGGAGCCCAGCGAGGTGCCGTCGCTGTTCTCGTTGCCCATCCACACGGCGGTCGACAGGGTCGGGGTGTAGCCGACGAACCAGGCGTCGGTCGTGTTGTTGGTCGTGCCCGTCTTGCCCGCGGCGGGGCGACCTATCTGGGCGGTGGTGCCCGTGCCGCGCTGGATGACCCCCTCCAGGGCGCTGGTGACGTTGTCGGCGACGTTGGCCGGCAGCACCTGGGTCGCCGGGGGCGTGTGGTGGATGTTGTCGACTAGAACCTTGCCCTGCTCGTCGACGATCTCGAGGATGGGGGTCGGAGCCAGGCGAAGGCCGTGGTCGGCGAAGACGCCGTAGGCCGACGCCATGTCGAGCGGGGAGACCCCCACCTCGCCGAGGGTGTAGCTGGCGCAGTAGTAGAACGGCGGCGTCGAGTAGTAGGCGGTCTCCACACCCAGCTTCCTGGCGGTGGCGGCTATGTTGGGGCACCCAACCTGCTCGGCGACCTGCGCGTACACGGTGTTGATCGACAAGGCGGTGGCGGTGGCGAGGCTGATGTAGCCCGACACGCCGATGTCGCCCACGTCGTTGTGGATCTGGCACGCGCTCGGCGGCTGCCCGGGGGCGAGGACGCAGCCTGGGATCTGGTACACGTACGGCGCCGGGTAGGTCGTAGAAAGGGGGATGCCCTGCATGAGCGCGGTGGCCAGCGTGAAAGGCTTGTAGGCCGAGCCCGGCTGGCGGCCCCCGCCTCCCCCGGCGATCATCCCCTGCGACCAGCACGACGCCGCCGTGTAGATCTTCGCCGTCGACGGAGGCTGGGGCGGGCAGCCGCCGAGGGCGAGGTTCACCTGCTCGCCGGGACCGTTGCCGCCGAAGCCGCGCCCGCCGACGAGCGCCTCGACGAAGCCCGTCTGGGGTTGAACCGCGGCCAGGGCCATGTCCGTCGGGTACGACGAGCCCGACAAGGTCGCGTCCACGGCCGCGTAGGCGTCGTTCTGAACCGCCGGATCGAGGGTGGTCTGGACCCTCAGGCCGCCTTGTTGGAGGACCGACGGCGCAAGGTTCGCCTGCAGCCAGTCCTCGACGTAGTTGACGAAGTCGGGGTACTTGGTGGCGACGATCGTCTCGGGGTAGACGATCGTGGCGCCCTTCGGCGTACCGGGCGTCCCGGCCAGCGCTAGACGCGACGCGAGCGCCGCCTGGTACTGGGGGAAGGTCAGGTAGTGCTGGCTGTACATCTTCTGCAGCACCAGTTCCCTCGCGGCCTCGGCCTGGGCGAGGTGCTGCACCGGGGCCCGGGCGCTCGGGGCGGGGATGAGGCCGGCGATGGTCGCCGCCTGCGAGGCGTCGAGCCCGCTGATCGGCACGTGGAAGTAGCTCTCGGCGGCCGATGCCGCCCCGTAGTTGCCGTCGCCGAGGTAGATGATGGTCAGGTAGCGGTAGAGGATCTCCTCCTTGCTGGCCTCGCGGGCCAGCTGGCTGGCGAGGATCGCCTCGCGGATCTTCCTGAAGATGGTGCGGCTGCCGTTGGTGTAGGCGAGCTTCACGTATTGCTGGGTGATGGTCGAACCGCCCTGGACGGCCGCCTCGTTGCGGATGTCCGCCCAGGCGGCGCGGATGATCCCTTTCAGGTCGATCCCGCCCTCGTGGTAGAAGTTGCGGTCCTCGTCGGCGATCACCGCCTCCTTCAGCACCTCGGGCACCTGGGCGTCGGTGAAGGGAATGTTGCGCTCGAAGTCGTCGAGGGTGGCGATCGGGTTCCCGTAGCGGTCGTAGATGACAGTCGGGTTGACCGTGGGGTTCGCCTTGGGCAGGGGGATCGTCGCCGGCAGGGGCAGGAAGACGAGGCCGGCCAGGACGGTCGCGCCGAACGCCACCGGCGCGCCCACGAGGGTGACGGCGGCGAGGACGGTCGAGCCGAACAGGCGCCGCAGGACCCGCCCGATCAGACCCATGGGACCATCAGCATCGCACGGCGAGCACCGCCCACCCGGTCATAGTGGAGGGGGGTCGTCGACCCACACCTCGACCCGGCCGGCCACTTCGCGCACCGGGTAGGTGCGCAGACCCGCCCGCCGGCCGAACACGGTGAGGTGCTCGCCGCTGCGAAGGTCGTAGCGCCACCCGTGCCAGGGGCAGGTGACGGTCTCACCGGCGACCGCCCCGTCGTCGATCGGGTTGCCGACGTGGCAGCAGCGGTTCTCGACCGCACGCAACCCGCCGGCCGTCTCGAACACGGCGATCTGCTCGTCGCCCACCCGCACCGGCCACCCTCGCCCCCGGGGAAGGTCGTCCCTCTGACAGACCGCCACCCAGCCCACGCGCCTACTGGCTGGCGGCCAGCGGCAGGCGGGCCATCGCCGCTCGAGACGCGCGCGCCGCGGCCACCGCGGGCAGCACCGCCTCGACGAAAGCGTCGGGGTCGGCGATCAGCCACGAGTGGCCGCCTTCGACCAGGCGGCCTTCGACGCCCAACTGGCCGCAAATTGCTTCGAAGCTCGCCTTCGGGACGACCAGGTCGCCCTCGCTCGAGACGACGGTCACCGGTACGCCCGCCCGCCTGATCCCGGAGAGCTCGGCGCAGAGGTCCGCTCTCCTGGCGATAGCGGCGGCGCGCCACACGGCGAGCGGGTTGGCAGCCAGGTTGGGGAGCGCCTCCTCCGCCACCACCCTCAACACGGGGGCCGCCGACGCGCCGGAGATGTCTCTGGACAAAGTGACCGCCCAGTCCCAAAGAGGCCGCTCCGCCATCGAGCGCACCGTGCCGGCGGCGGCCGACCACACCCCGCCGCCGATTGCGTTGATCAACACCAGGTGGGCGACGCGGTCGGGGAAGTCGTGGGCGAACTGGGCCGCTACCGCTCCGCCGAGGCTGTGGCCGGCGACCAGGGCCGGCTCGTCCACGCCAACCTCGTCCAAGAAGGCGTCTGCCCAGGCGGCGTAACCGGCGAGGGTGGTGTCCCTCCCCGCCAGCTGCGCCGACCCGCCGAAACCGGGCAGGGCGGGGGCGACGACCCGGCAGCCGAGCCGCACCAGGCGCTTCATCGCCCTCTTGTAGGAGCGGGCGCCGAGCGCCCAGCCGTGGAGGAACAGGACGGGCAGCCCCACCCCGGCGACCCCGTAGTTCACCCGGCGGCCGCCGACGCTCGCGTGCCGCCAGACCAGGTGGGCGCCGCGCTCGCCGCTGTGCATCGCCGGAGAGGTTAGCCCTCGGGCCGCACGCGGCCGGGGGATTGGGCGCAGGTCAGTGGGGGCTCAACGCGCGCCGCTCGATCTCGTTGAGACCGCCCCAGATGCCATGGGGCTCCCTGATGCGCAGCGCGTATTCGAGGCAGGGCTTCCTCACCGGGCAGGTAGCGCAGATGGCCTTGGCCTGCGACTCGCGCAGCTCCTTGTCCTCCTTGCGCTCGAAGTGCGACGGAGGGAAGAACAACGACGTGTGCGGCCCCCGGCAAGCGGCCCTCGCCTGCCACAACTCCTCTGCATGTAGAAGGCTCACCGAGGCATCCCCCCTATGAACGTCGAGTGCAAGGTAGTACCGCTTCGAGGCCCCGGACAAGACCTGACCAGCACTTTTCTGGCCGCGCGGGCCGTCGGAACCTAAGCTGGACCGGACGTGCAGCCGAGACCTTTCAGCCCTCCCGCCCGGGTCGTGATCGTCGCCGGCAAGGGCGGGGTGGGCAAGACGACGGTGAGCGCCGCTCTCGCCTACCTCGCCGCCTCGGCGGGCCACCGCACGCTCATCGTCGAGGTGGAGGGCAAGAGCGGGCTGGCCGCCCTGTTCGGCTCGCCAGAGCCACTCGGCTACACCGAGACGGTGCTGGTCGAAGCCGGGGCGGCCGGCGAGGGGTCGGCCGAGCTTCGGGCCAGGACACTCACCCCCGACGACGCCCTCGTCGAGTACCTGGAGGACCGGGGGCTGCGCCGGGTGAGCAGGCGCCTGTCGGCCACCGGCACGCTCGACGTGATCGCCACCGCCGTGCCCGGCATCAAAGACATCCTCGTTCTCGGCAAGGTCAAGCAGATCGAGCTCCGCTCGGCGGCCGGGGCGCCCGAGGCGCCGGAGTTCATCGTCGTGGACGCGCCGGCCGCGGGGCACGCCGTTTCGTTCCTCTCCAGCGCCTACGGGCTGCAGGACGCCGCGTCGGTCGGCCCGATCCGGGCGCAGGCCACCGACGTGGTCGCCATGCTGTCCAACCCCGAGCGCTGCCAGGTGCTGCTCGTCACCGTGCCCGAGGAGACGCCGGTCAACGAAGCCGCTTTCACCGCCTTCCATCTCGAGGACCGCGCCGGGGTCATGCTCGCCCCGGTGGTCGTCAACGGCGTGTGGCCGTCCCTCGGCCTTCCCGAGCGGGCCGGGCAGCTCCTCGCCGCCTCCGGTCTCGACCTGAGCGAGGGGGAAGTGGCGGTCGTGGAGAGGGCGGCTCGTTTCCGCCGGGAGCGGGAGCGCCACCAGGAGGAGCAGATCGCCCGGCTCGCCGAGATGCTTCCGCTGAAGCAGATCCGCCTCCCCTACCTGTTCACCACCGAGCTCGGCCCTCCCGAGGTGCGCCGCCTGGCCGCCGAGCTCGCCGGCCAGCTGTGACGGCGCCGGCCGGCGACTCGCCCGCCGAGGGAGCCCTTCGCCAGCTGGCTGGGAGCGGCCACGTGGTCATCTGCGCCGGCCCGGGCGGCGTCGGCAAGACGACCTGCGCCGCCGCGATCGCCCTGGAGGGGGCCCGGATGGGGCGGCGAGCCTGCGTCGTCACGATCGACCCGGCCAAGCGGCTCGCCGACGCCCTGGGGCTCGAGTCGCTCACCAACGACGCCCACCAGGTGGACGTGAGCGCGGTGCTGGGGGCGGCACCGGCCGGCGAGCTGTGGGCGCTCATGCTCGACACCAAGACGACCTTCGACGCGGTCGTCAGGCGCAACGCCGCTTCCGAGGAGCAGGCGCGTGCCATCCTGGACAACAAGATGTACCGGAACATCTCCGGAGCGCTCGGCGGGACACAGGAGTACATGGCGATGGAGAAGCTCTACGAGCTGCACTCCGACGGGCGTTTCGACCTGATCGTCGTGGACACCCCTCCCACCCGCCACGCCCTCGAGTTCCTCGAAGCGCCGGGCCGGCTGCTGCGCTTCCTCAACAACCGGATCTTCCGTCTCCTAATGGCCCCCACCCGGGCGAGCCTGAGGGCGCTCGGCATGGCAACTCAGATGTTCTTCCGGACCCTTTCGAAAGTGGTGGGCGGGGCTGTCGTCTCCGACGCCGTCGACTTCTTCACCGCCTTCGAAGGAATGGAAGAGGGGTTCCGGGTCCGCGCGCGCAAGGTGGAGCAGCTGATCTCCGACCCGGGCACGGCGTTCGTGGTGGTCGCGTCTCCAAGGCGAGACGCGGTGAGCGAGGCCGTCTACTTCGCCGACCGCCTGAGCGCCTCGGAGCAGCGTGCAGCGGTCCTCGTGGTCAACCGGATGTTCCCGGCCTTCGGGCCGGTCCCCGCCGCCCTGGGGAAGGCATCCGACCCGGCGCTCAACGCCCTCGCCGCCAACCTCGAGGAGCTCGACCGGGTGGCGAGCCGCGAGGAGGCCCAGGTGGCCGACCTGGCGGCGAGGATGCCCGGAGCGCCCATCGTGCGGGTCCCGTTCCTCTCGTCGGACGTGCACGACCTCGCGGGCCTCGCCGAGGTCGGAGAGTGGCTGTTCGGACGGACGGGCGCCTGACAGCCCTACTCGTTGGCCGCCACGTCCTTGGACAGGGTCGCCATCGCCTCCTCGACGCTGGGGGTGACGCTCACGATGCGGTCGAAGCCGGTGGTCCTGAGCAGCCTGACCAGCGTCGGGCGGTCGCAGGCCACGGCGACGTCGCCGCCCAGCTCGCGGGTGCGGCGGATGCCCCCGATGAGCGCGCCGAGACCGGCGCTGTCCACGAACGGGATACCCGACATGTCGATGATCAGCCGCCGGCTAGACGCGAGGTCAGCCAGCGCCTGGCGGAACTGGCTGACAGTGAAGGCGTCCAGCTCGCCCACGGGGCGGCAGACGACGAAACCGTCGGGCCTCTCTTCGGTCTGGATGTTGAGCACTCAACCTCCTAGCCGCCGTCGCGCAGTGCGGCAAACCGATGGTACCCACACGGCGGGGGGGCTACCCTTCAGGCCCGATGCCCGAGATCCTTCAGGCCCGATGCCCGAGATCCTGATCGCCACCGACGCGCAGTCCGTCTTCGACGAGATCCGCTCGGTCGTCGAGGACCGGGACACGACCGTACGCTGGGTCCGCAGGGGCGAGGACGTGCGCCGCTCTCTCGACGCCCGGCCGGCCGATCTGGCGATCGTGGACATGCAGATCGGGGCGATGGGCGGGATCGCCGTGGCCCTCGACCTGGGGCTGGAGGCCGACGCCGGACGGCTCGAGCCCTGCCCCGTGCTGCTCGTGTTGGACCGCCGGCCCGACGTTTTCCTCGCCCGGCGCAGCGGCGCCAACGGGTGGATCCTGAAGCCGCTCGACCCGATTCGCCTTCGCAGCGCCGTCGCCGCGCTCCTCTCCGGCGGCTCCTGGTACGACGCCAGCTTCACCCCCAATC
>DATGKR010000111.1:0-15737 GCA_035294565.1 Acidimicrobiales bacterium
GAACGGGAGGTGGCCGATGACGAAGGTCCGGGTGCTGGTGGGCACGCAGAAAGGAGGCTTCGTCCTCTCCTCGGACGGGCGGCGCCGCGACTGGGACGTCGCCGGCCCCCTCTTCGGCGGCTGGGAGGTGTACCACATGGCGGCCTCCCCCGCCGACCCCGACCGGCTGTACGCGTCGCAGTCGACCGGGTGGTTCGGCCAGGTCGTCCAGCGCTCCGACGACGGGGGGAGCACCTGGCAGCCGGTCGGCAACGAGTTCGTCTACGAGGGCGGGACCGGCACCCACCAGTGGTACGACGGGAGCCCCCACCCCTGGGAGTTCGCCCGGGTGTGGCACCTCGAGGCCTCGGCTTCGGACCCCGACAGCGTCCTCGCCGGGGTGGAGGACGCCGCCCTGTTCCGCTCCTCCGACGGAGGCGCCACCTGGTCGGAGGTCTCCGCTCTGCGCACCCACGAGTCGGGGCCGCGCTGGCAGCCGGGGGCGGGGGGCATGGCGGTCCACACGGTGCTCGTGGACCCGGCCGACCCCGACCGGATGCACGTGGCGATCTCGGCGGCGGGGGTGTTCCGCACCGCCGACGGCGGGTCCACCTGGCAGCCGGCCAACAACGGCCTGCGCTCTGAGTTCCTCCCCGAGCCCGAGGCGGACGTCGGCCACTGCGTCCACCGCATCGCCAGGCACCCGTCGCGCCCCGACGTGCTGTTCATGCAGAAGCACTGGGACGTGATGCGAAGCGACGACGGCGGCGGAACCTGGCGGGAGGTGAGCGGCGACCTGCCGAGCGACTTCGGCTTCCCGATCGCCGTGCACGCCCACGAGCCCGACACGGTCTACGTGGTGCCGATAACCAGCGACTCGGAGCACTACCCGCCGGAGGGCCGCCTGCGGGTGTACCGCAGCCGCAGCGGCGGCGTCGAGTGGGAGCCGCTCGGGGACGGCCTCCCCACAGTGGACTGCTACGTCAACGTGCTTCGCGAGGCGATGGCCATCGACGATCTCGACCCCTGCGGCGTGTACTTCGGCACGACCGGCGGGCAGGTGTACGCCTCGGCCGACTCCGGCGACCACTGGGCGACGGCCGCCGCCCATCTGCCGCGGGTCCTGTCGGTGGAGGTGCAGACCCTCCCGTGATCCGCGTGGTGCTGCCCCACCACCTGAGGGTGCTGGCCGGGGTCGGCAAGGAGGTCCTCCTGTGCGTGGACGGCCAGCCCACCCAGCGGCTGCTCCTCGACGAGCTCGAGCGCGCCTACCCGACGCTGCGGGGCACCCTGCGCGACCCGTCGACGCATAGGCGCCGGGCGTTCGTCCGGTTCTTCGCCTGCGAGGAGGACCTGTCCAACCAGCCGCCCGACGAGCCGCTGCCCGAGGCGGTGGCCGCCGGGCGCGAGCCGCTGCACGTCGTGGGGGCCATCGCGGGAGGGTGAGGCGCAGGCGAGTGGCGGAGTGAGGCGGCGGGCTCAGAGCGCGTCGCGCAGGCGGGCCCAGTACGGCGAGTAGCGGACGATGCAACGGGCGGCCTCGAAACCGTCCCGCCAGCCGATCTTCTTGCCCTCGGCGTAGGTGCGGCCGTTGTAGCTGATGCCGACCTCGTAGATCCGCCAGCCGCCGCGCGCGACCTTGGCGGTGATCTCCGGCTCGACGCCGAAGCGGTCCTCCCGCAGGTCCAGGTCCTGCAGCACCTCGCGCCGGAACGCCTTGTAGCAGGTCTCCATGTCGGTGAGGTTCAAGTTGGTGAACATGTTCGAAGCCGCGGTGAGCAGCCGGTTGCCGACCGAGTGCCAGTAGTAGAGGACCCGGTGGGGACGGTCGGTCATGAAACGCGACCCGAAAACTACGTCCGCCTTGCCGGCCAGCAGGTACTCGAGCATGGCGCCGTAGTCGGCGGGGTCGTACTCCAGGTCGGCGTCCTGGACGATGACGAAGTCCGCGGTCGCCTCGGCGAAACCCCTTCGCAGCGCCGCCCCCTTGCCCATGTTGCGGGGCTGGCTGATCAGCCGCACCCTCGGGTCCACGACCGCGGCAGCCGTCTCTAGGGTCGAGTCGGTCGAGCCGTCGTCGACCACCACCACCTCGGCGACCCAGGGGGAGTCGAGCACGCTGGTGAGGAGCTCCTTGATGGTGGCTTCCTCGTTGTAACACGGAACCACCACCGAGAGGCACCTCACCGGAAGCTCCAAGTCCTTCACCCCTTCAGGCATAGATATTGACCGAACATTCTAACCGGCCGGCGCCGCCGACCACCGCATGGTCCCGAGGTCGAGCCGGCACAACCCGCGGGCGACCGAGTGGCTGTCGGCCCATATCAAGGCGGCCTCCTCGTATCCCGGCTCGCCGACGTTCGCCAGGGCCCAGCCAGCCGGGTGGTAGGCGGTGTAGCCGTTGATGGTCGGCAGGCCGAGCTTCTGCGCGGCGAGCATGGCGTCGATCTGCGACTCGTAGAACGGCAGGCCCGGGTCGGAAGGGTCCACCACGTAGAAGCTGCGGCACCCCGCCGGCGCCGGGCGGACGCTGGCCAGGAAGGCCAGCTGGGCGTGGCGGGAAACCTGGGAGGCGTCGGTGGTGTTGTACTGCTCGGCGACGGCGAGGAGCACCAGGGCGGCGACGGCCCAGCGGGCCACGGAAACGAGGGAGCCGCCGAGGCCCGCGCGCCGGGCCAGCTGCGGCGAGGACGAAGCGCTCCCGGCCACAGGGTTGACCGGGAGGAGCTGGGCGAAGATCTCGGTGACGGCGGCAGCAGCGGCGAGGGTGAGCAGCGACGCAGTCACGATCTGCGCACGGCCGATGGCCCTCATCGCGCTCGCGCCCGGCAGGTGGTGGACGACCGCCCACAGGCTGTGGGAGCCGACGTGGATGGTCAGCACGGCCTCGACGGCCGCGGTCAGCGCCAGCGCCACGGCGCAGCGCGCGGCGGGCCTGCGCAGCGCCCGCCCCCTCGACAGGAGGACGGCGCAGCAGATGCCCCCGCCGAGGCCGAGCAGCCACAGGGTGGGGGTCGGCGCGTACGTCTGCTCGAAGCCTCCGGGACGGGTGCCCGTCAGCGTCTGGAGAGCGGAGGTCCAGATCGGGTTGCCCGGCCCGACGTCGAGCAGGGCTCGCGGTCCCCCGCCGTAGGCGAGGGCGATGGCGTAGCCGTCGGGGGGGCGGATGCGCTGGGTGGGCAGGTAGGTCGCCAGGAACGGCCCGAGGCCGGCGGCGAAGCCCACCCCGGCGGCGGCGACCGCCGGCCAGCGCTCCCGAACGCCTGTCGTCACTGCTGACAGGAACCGCCGGCGCCAGCCGAACAGCGACACAAGGGTCAGCACGAGCAACGCAACGAGGCTGAAGTAGCCCATGTAGTAGGTGCTGAAGAGCAGCAGTATGGTCAGCGCCCCGGCGGAGAAGCCGAAGGCCACGGCGCGCTTGGTTTGTCCAGAAGAAGCGGCGCGCCACGACGAGACGCCGGCGAGGACGGCGAGCGGGGCGAGGTAGATCCCGTTGAACTGGTAGCTGCCGGCGTGCGAGTACAGGGCGTTGGAGAAGCAGAAGGCGGCCGCCATCGCCAGCGCCACCCACTTGGCGGCGCCGAACGCCGTTCGGCAAAGGGCGTAGAACGAGGCGAAGCCGACCAGGCTGAGTGCGACGACAGTCAGCTGCATCGCCAGGAACGGGTCCGCCCCCATCTCTCGCAGCGGGGCGTAGAACACCTGGTACACGAAGAACGTGTCGCTCCAGCCGAGCAGACCCCTGAGCGGCCAGAAGAACCGGGGGTCGAGCCAGGACGCCTGCCCGTGGAGCACCTTGAACCAGTGCTCGCAGAGGTACACCTCGAGTCGCGAGTCGCCGTCGTTGCCCATCAGCCAGCCGAAGCCGCTGCCGATCTGCTCGCGGAAAAATACGGCCGCCCCGGCCGCCCACACGACGACCACCAGGGCCGCCGCGCCTCGCCGGCCGAGCCGCTCCCGCGCCCCTGTCATCGGGCCGGAACACTAGCGCCCGGCCCGTGGCGCCTGCTCGAATCAGACGACGCCGAGGTCGGCGAGCTCCTTGGTCAACGCTGCGGTCTCGGCGCCCTCCGCGGGGCGCAGCGGGTGGGCCGTGCGCGCCGAGCACAGCCCGAGCGCGGCGGCCGCCGCCTTCCAGCCGCGGGGGAAGCCCGCCCGGCGGGCGGCGGAGACGACACCGGTGAGGCTCTCCTGCAGTTTCGACGCCTCGTCCAGCCGCCCGGCGGTGGCCGCCTCGTACAGGCCCTGGGCCAGGTGGGGCACCACGTTGACCGAAGCGGCGATGGTGCCCGACCCGCCCGCGACGAGGCTGGCGAGGAGCATCGTGTCGGTCCCGGTGAGCACGGAGAACTCGGCGGAGCGGGTGGCGGCGACGACGGCGTTGAAGTACTCGAAGTCGCGGCTCGAGTCCTTGATGCCGGCCACCTGGGGGTGCCCGGCGAGCTCGGCGACTACCTCGACGGGGATCGCCACCTTGGTCATGGCCGGGATGTTGTAGAGGACGACGGGCAGCGGGGAGCCCTCGGCGACGGCGAGGTAGAAGGCGGCGACCTCCCCCGCCGAGAGCGGGAAGTACCAGGGCGGCGCGACGAGCGCGGCGGTGGCCCCCGCCTCGGCGTAGGCGGCGATCTCCTCGCGCGCCGCCGCGGCGCTGGGCGCCGCCGTGCCGGCCACCAGCGCCTGGCCGGGCCGGAGGCGCCCAGCGACCGCCCGGACCATCTCCAGCCGCAAGGAGCGCGCCAGGAGCGGCCCCTCACCGGTGGATCCGCAGGGGGACACGCCGGCGAGCGCCACAGCGAGGACGTGGTCGAGGAGCTTGTCGAGTCCGGGGCGGTCCAGTTGTCCTTTCTCGTCGAGGGGGGTGAGGAGGGCGGGCATCACGCCCGAGAGAGGGGCCATCGTTGTCGCCTCCGTGGGCCGCTGGGGGGTCATCGGACCGGTCCGGTCGGGGTGGGCCGCTCGGGGCGCGAGATGCGCCCGGCGTGGTGAGCGGCGGGAAGGCCGTCGAGGACCCGGTCTATGTCGCCGGCGAGCATCGACGCCACCCGCTCCTGCGCCTCGCCAGTGAGGCCGGCCACGTGGGGGGTGAGCACCACCCGGGGATGGGCTTCGAGGGGGCCGCCCCGCGGCGGCTCCTCGGCGCGCACGTCGAGC
This sequence comes from Acidimicrobiales bacterium, assembly GCA_035294565.1. Lineage (GTDB taxonomy): Bacteria > Actinomycetota > Acidimicrobiia > Acidimicrobiales > Palsa-688 > DATGKR01. The sequence continues at coordinate 5,137 of DATGKR010000111.1, forward strand.
GCCGCCCCGGCGATCCTGCCGGCGTCGAGGGCCGCTACCAGCGCCGCCTCGTCGACCAGGCCGCCCCGGCCGACGTTGACCAGCACGGCGCCGGGCTTCATGGCGGCGAAGAAAGCGGGGCCGGCCAGCGCCTCGGTCTCGGCGGTCAGCGGGGCGTGCAGGGAGACCACGTCGGCGGAGGCGAGGAGGTCCTCGACGCTGGCCGCCCGCTCGTCGAGCACGTCGCCGGCAGCCCCCTCGGGAAGGTAGGGGTCGAAACCGGTCGTGCGCATGCCGAACGCCTTGGCGAGGCGGAGGGTCTCGGCCCCCGTCGCGCCCAGGCCCACCGCCGCCCAGCAGCGGCCCTGCAGCTCCACCCCGTTGGAGCGCTCCCAGCGTCCGTCACGCACCCGGCGGTCGTGGCCGGGGATGTCCCGGGCGACCGACAGGGCGAGGGCGACGGCCATTTCCGCGACGCTGCGGGCGTTCGCCCCGCGCGCCGCGCTCACCACCACTCCGAGGTCGTCTGCGGCGGGCAGGTCGATGTTGTCGAGGCCGACGCCGGCACGGGCCACGAGCTGCAGCGAGGGCGCCGCCTCCATCAGCGCCCTGTCCACTTTGGTGCGGTTGCGGACCACCAGCACGGCGGCCCCGGCGGCGAGCCGCTCGAGGGTCGGCCGGTCCTCCCACGCCTCCGGCTCGCGTAGCACCGGTCGGCGGCCGGCGAGGTCGTCGAAGGCGGCGCCCCACACGTCCTCGACGACGACGACGGTGCCGGAGGCGGGTTGGCGGCCGGCGGCGGGGGCGGCGGCGGGTGGCGTGCCGGCGGGCGCAGGGTAGCCGCCGGCGGCGGGGGCGGCGGCGGGTCGTCCGGCTCCGGGTGGTGTGCTTGGCGGTTTGTCGGGCATGCTCGCTCCCCGGCCGGCCGCAGGCGGCAGTGGACAGTGGTCAGATCACTATGATCGTGGCAGAGGGCGCCCGGACCGGTCAACCGGGCGCCGCCGTCCGGTCGAGGCTGCGGTCGGCGGCCGTCGAGTCAACAGCGGGAGGAGCTGCCGGCATGAAAACCACTTTCGGATCGGCCACCGAGCTGGCCGCGGCGCTGCTGGGCTCGGCGGGAGTGCCCGAAGACCCAGCCCGGCGCACGGCGTGGATCCTCGTCGCCGCCGAAACGTGGGGCCGCGGGTCGCACGGCCTGCTCCGCCTCCCCTTCTACCTGCAGCGCCTCGACGCCGGGGGCCTCCACCCCGAGGCGGAGCTGCGCACCGTCTCCGACCGGGAGGTGACCCTCGCCCTCGACGGGGACAACGGCCTCGGCCACTGGCAGGTGTGGCACGCCGCCGAGGAGGCGGTGTCCCGGGCCCGCCGGTGGGGGATCTCGGCGGTGGCCGTGGGCAACTCCAGCCACTGCGGGGCGCTCGGCCTGTACCTGATGCCGGTGGTCGGCGCCGGCCTCGCCGGCATGGTCTTTTCCCACGGGCCAGCGGTGATCCCCCCTTGGGGCGGAACAGCCCCGGTGACCTCGACCAGCCCGCTGGCGGTCGGCTTCCCCGCCGGCCGGGAGCCGGTGGTCGTGGACATGGCCTGCTCGGCGGTAGCCAGGGGGAAGATCGCCGAAGCGGCCAACGCCGGCGGCGAGCTGCCGGTCGGCTGGGCCCTCGACCGGGAAGGCCGGCCCACCACCGACCCGGCTGAGGCGCTGCGGGGGATGATCGCCCCCCTCGGCGGGGCGAAGGGCTTCGCCCTGGCCCTCGCCGTCGAGGGGCTCACCGCCGGCCTGGTCGGCCCGTCGCTGTCCACGTCGGTCGCCGACCCGCTCGACCCGGGCGCGGCGGCCGACCCGCAGCGGCTCGCCCACCTCGTCGTCGTCTTCGACCCTGCCGCCTTCGACGTGGACGGCCGCTCCTCCGAGCGCCTGGCCCGCCTCGCCGAGTCGGTCGTCGAGGCCGGGGGTCGCCTCCCCGGGGCCGGCCACCCGCTGGCCGACCGGCTCGGCGACGCCGCCGAGGTGAACGTCTCCGACGTCGTGGCCCGCCAGCTCCTCGACGAGGCGTCCGCAAGGGGGGTCAGGGTCCCCCCAGGCTGGGAGCCTTGAAGCCGTCGGGGGGGCGCAGCGGGGAATGCCGCGAGACGAGCTGGGCGACCAGCAGCGCCGCGGCCAGACCGACGGGTACCTCGAGGAGCAGGAACGCCCCGCGGTAGCCGAACGCCGCGGCGAGCGCGCCGTAGGCGAAGGGGACGACGACCGTCGCCGCGTTGGTCCCGGCCATGAGCCGGCCGTTGGCGCGGGCCAGATGGCCCCCGTCGAGATGGGCCTGCTCGGCGAGGATCGACGAGGCGAGCGGGAAAGTGGTGCCGTGGGGGACGCCCAGGACGGCCATCGCCCCGAGCAGCTCGGGGAGGGTGTGGGCCAGGCCCAGCCAGGCGACCCCGGCGACGGTGGCCGCCGCCGAGAGGACCAAGACGGCGCGCAGCCGGCGACGCGGGGTGGCGACGACCAGGAGGACTCTCACCAGCACCGAAGAGCCGAAGAACACGGCGAACGCCGCCTCGGCGCCGGCCGCCGACAGGCCGTCCGCTTGTCGGGCGAGGAGGGCGCCGAAGCCGACCAGGGCGACGAAGGGCACCTGGTAGGTGAGCATCACGGTGAGGGCGAGGCGGAACGCCGAGGCGGGCACCGGCGGCGGGTCGTCCGCCGGTGCCGGGGCTTCAGGAGAGGGGGGGTCGTCCGCCGGAGGGCGGGTTCCACGCGACGGGAGGCGGTCTGCCGCTCCACGCCGGGGCAGGGTCGGCGGGCGCTGGCGGGCGGCGCGCACGGCGAGCACGACGGCGCCGGCGGGCAGGACCGCCATGACCCCGAGGGCCGTCCTCAGCGAGCCGCCGAGAGCGTGGAGCACCCCCGACTCGATCAACGGCCCGGCCACCAGGCTGATCGACAGCGCCACCGCCATCAACGCCAGGGCCTTCGCCCGCCTGCCGGGGGTGCGGCTGGCGATCACCGTCATCAAGCTGGGGAACACCAGCCCCCCACCGGCGCCGAGACCGACCGCCCCCAGCCACAGCCCCGGCCGTCCGGTGGGCAGCGCCAAAAGGAGGAACGCCGCCAGGCCGAGCGCCTGGCCGGCCGCGAGCAGCACGGCGGCGTCCCAGCGGCGGAGCCTTCCCACGACGACCGTCGAGCTGGCGACGCTGGCCAGGCCGGCGACCGCCACCACGGCACCGATCGACGAGTTGCCCATGCCGAGCAGATCCCGGCCGATCAGGGGATAAGTGGTCTGGCCAGCGTTCTGCGCTGCACGGCCGAGAAAGGTGAGCAGCAGCAGGGACGGCGCGGCCGCGGTGGCGAGCCGGGAGAGAGCTCCCGCGGGCGAGGAGGCCCTCACCTCCCGCCCGGCGACCGGCGGCTCATGAGGTCGGCGGCCGGCGCCTGCTCCTCGCCGGGTGGTGCCCAGCCCCGTCGGAGGACTGGGCCCTGACCCGGTCCAGCGCCGCGTCGCGCGCTCCGTGGATGTGGGCGACGGCGGCGGCCCGGGCGGCCTCGGGGTCGTTGCGGCTGATCGCCTCGAAGATGGCCCGGTGGTCCCGCCGCGACTGGCCCACCCGGCCGGGGATGGTCAAGGTGGTCTCCATTCCGGCGGCCAGCATCTCCTGCAACACGCCGAGGGTCCGGCTGAGGAACCGGTTCTTGGCGACCTGCACGATCCGCAGGTGGAAGTCGGCGTCGAGGCGGCCGAGGCGGTCGAAGTCGATCGGCTCGGCGCGGGCCTCCTCCTCGACAGCGAGGGCGCCGGCGAGCATGGCGACGTCCTCGGGGGTGGCCCGGCCCGCCGCCCACTCGGCGGCCGGCGCCTCGAGCACCTCCCTCATGGCGTAAAGCTCGGCCAGGCTCACCTCCAGCCCGAACAGGCCCGCCCGGACGGGGTCGGTGTGGTCCGAGCCGACGAACACCCCCTGGCCGTGGCGCACCTCCAGACGGCCGTGGGCTTCGAGGATCTTGACCGCCTCGCGCAGAGCCGGCCGGCTGACGCCCAGCATCTTCGACATCTCCCGCTCGGAGGGCAGCCGCTCCCCGGGGGCCAGCTGGTACTCGGCGATGAGCGTCCCGATCCGTTCGGCGATGCGCTCGGGGAGGCTCCCCGACTCCTTGATCGGCGCCCAAAGCGCCCCGGCCCCTCGAGTGCTCATGGCAATCCTCCTGCCCCCTTCACCGGGCAACGTCTGGTCCCCCGGTCTGTGCTGGTGAACTCGTCGGTGCTGGTCGACTCGTCGAAGCGGCCGGTTGCGCCATTCTACGGAGCCTCCCCGACGTAAGGGTCGGGCGGCGGCCCGGCGACCCCGGGGCTGCAGGCGAAGACACCCCCGGCCAGCGGGTCCTGCGGTTCGGCGCCCCTCCTGCCGGTGGTGACGAAGAGGACGTCGCCCCGGTCGCCGCCGAAGCAGCAGCTGGTCACCTGCGGGACCGGCACCTCGACGACCGTGTCGGGGGTGCCGTCGGGCCGGTAACGCTGGACCCGCCCGGCGTGGGCGAGCGCCACCCAGAGGCACCCCTCCTCGTCGATGGCCATCCCGTCGGGGTTGCCCGAACCGGGGGGCACCTCCACGACGGGACGGCGGTTGGCCAGGCGCGCCGTGCCCGGCTCGGCGTCGAACACGTCCACCCGCCGGGTGGCGGTGTCGATGAAGTACATCTGCCGGCCGTCGGCGCTCCAGGCCAGCCCGTTGGAGATGCCGAGCCCCCCCAGAACGGGCTCCACGCCCGCCCAGGCCGGCGCCAGCCGGTAGAGGGTGCCGTCGGCCGGGGTCTCGCCGCTGGAGACGGCGTCGGCGGTCGCGCCTTCGCGCATCGTCCCCGCCCAGAACGAGCCGTCCGGCGCGCACTTGCCGTCGTTCATCCGCGAGCCGGCCGCCGACAGGTCGAAGACCACCTCGAAGGTCCCGTCCGCTTCGAGGCGGGCGAAGCCGTCGCGCACCGCCAGGGCGAAACCGCCGCCCCGGGCGTCGGGAACGGCGGCCCCCACCGGTTGGCCGACGCACAGACGGCGGTCGTCGCCGCTGGCGGGGTCGAGCAGGTGGACCACGCCGGCTGGTATGTCCACCCAGACGAGCCGCCGGCGGGCCGGGTCCCAGCTGGGGCCCTCGGCGAGCTGGGCTCCCGCCGCGTGCACGACCTCCGCCTGGACGGTCCGCGATCCCATCCCGCCGTCACCGGCTCTCAGAGCAACGCTTCACCGGAGTCGATCGAGAACACGTGCGCCCTGCCGGCGCCGACTGCGAGGGAGACCTTCTCGCCCCGCCGGGCGGCGACGTCGCGGTCGACCCTGGCTGTCACCATTTCCCCGCCGACGTCGACGACGAGGTGCTGCTCGGGCCCGAGCGGCTCGACCACTTCGATCGCCCCCTTCACCACGGACAGCTCCGGGTCGGCGCCGTCGGCCGACACGGGACGGAGGTTCTCCGGCCGGACGCCCGCGACCACGGCCGCCCCGTGAGGAAGCGTCAGTTTGCGTGACTGTTCTTCGGTCAGGCGCAGGCACACGCCGTCGCGGACCAGTTCCGCACGGTCGCCGTTGCGGTTCACGCTGCAGGTGAGGAAACCCATCGCCGGGGTCCCGATGAAACCGGCGACGAACCTGTTGACAGGGCGGTCGTAGAGCTCCTCGGGGGTGCCGACCTGCTGGATCAGGCCGTTGTTCATGACCGCTATCCGGTCGCCCATGGTCATCGCCTCCACCTGGTCGTGGGTGACGTAGACCGTGGTGGCGGTCACGGCCCGGTGGACGCGGAGGATCTCGGTGCGCATCTGCAGGCGCAGGTGGGCGTCGAGGTTCGACAAGGGCTCGTCGAGCAGGAACACCGCCGGATCCCGCACGATCGCCCGACCCAGGGCGACCCGCTGGCGCTGGCCGCCCGACAACTGCCGGGGGCGACGGTCGAGAAGGTTCTCGATCCCGAGCATCGTGGCGGCTTCGCGTACCTTCTGGTCGATGGCGTCCTTGGGCAGCTTCCGCCGCCTGAGCCCGAACGCCATGTTGTTGCGGACCGTCATGTGGGGGTACAGGCCGTAGTTCTGGAACACCATGGCGATGTCGCGGTCGCCGACGTCGACGTCGTTCACCAGGCGGTCGCCGAAGTAGATCTCCCCGCTGGTGGCGGCTTCGAGGCCGGCTATGATCCGCAGCAGGGTCGTCTTGCCCGACCCGGACGGGCCGACCAGCACCAGGAACTCGTGGTCGGCGATGTCGAGGTTGCACTCGCGAAGCACCGCCGGTCCGTTCCCGAACCGTTTCTCGACGTCGCGGACGGATATGGACGCCACGCCAGCCCTCCCCTCAGGTCCCCGCCAGGGCGCCCGCGGTCATCCCCCGGACCATGTAGCGCTGCACGGCGAAGAAGGCGACGGCCAGCGGGATGGTGGTGAGCACCGCCGCGGCCATCATCCCGCCCCAGTCGGTGTTGAACTCGCCGACGAAGCTGTCGAGCAGACCCGGGGGGAGCGTCTGGTGGGAGTTGTTGGTTATCAGGGTCAAAGGGTAGAGCAGGTTGTTCCAGCTGTTGATGAACACGAAGACGCCGGTGGTGAGAAGCCCGGGGATGACGGTGGGTATCACGACCCGGAAAAGGATCGACAGCCGGCCGTAGCCGTCCACGCGAGCGGCCTCCTCCAGCTCGACGGGCACCGAGTCGAAGAAGCCTTTCATCAGCCACGAGCCGAAGGGGATGGCGAACGACGTGTAGCCGATGACGAGACCCGTGTAGGTGTTGAGCAGGTGGGCGTCGAGCAGCAGCAGGTACAGAGGTCCGACGAACACGACGAGCGGCAGCATCTGGGTGGCCAGCACCGCCACGCTGGTCGGCCCGCGGAGACGCCACCTGGATCGCGAGAAGCTGTAGCCCGCCAGAGCCGAGATCACCACCGCCACCACGGAGGCGATCACCGAGGTGAGGACGCTGTTGGCCAGGTAGGTCTTGAACGGCACGACTCCCTTGACCAGCAGCTCGTTGTAGTTGCTCATGCTCAGGTGGTGGGGGAAGTAGCTGGGGGTGAGGGACGTGGCGGCGAAAGGTGTCTTGAGCGAGGTGGCGAGCATCCAGTAGACGGGCGCCAGCGCGACGGCGATCCCCACCAGGATGAGCGCCACCACCGCGGCCCGCCCCGGCCGCCACCTGCGCAGCCGGCCGGGGCCGGCCAGTCGGACGGGAGCGGCGACGGCGGTCACGCCGGGTTCGTCCTCATGAGGCGGATGAACAGGCCGGCGAACACCAGCAGGATGATCAGCCAGATGACCCCGACGGCGGAGGCGAACCCGAGGTGGAACTGGTCGAAGGCCAGCTGGTACACGTAGATGACCAGTGTCGTGGTGCTGTAGACGGGGCCGCCCTTGGTCATCGAATAGATGAGCGGGAAGTTGTTGAAGTTCTGGATGACCATGAGCAGCGACCCGAGGACCGCCGCGTTGCGCAGGTAGGGCAGCTTGATCCGGGTGAGCATGGCCATCGGACCGGCCCGGTCCACCCGGGCGGCCTCGATCACCTCGTTCGGCACCGACGCCAGCGCCGCCGTGAACATGAGCAGGAAGAACGGGGTCGTCGACCAGACGTTGGCGATGATCACCGCAATCATCGCCCACTTGCCCGTCCCCAGCCACAGGATCGGGGTGTGGATGATCCCCAGGCTGGTTAGCGCCTGGTTGACCACCCCGCCGCGGTCCTGGAACATGTAGTAGAAGAGGAAGGCGACGACGATCACCGGCACCCCCCAGGGGGTGAGCATCAACGTCCTCAGGATGCGCCACGCCCCGCCGAGGTTCTCCGTCGCCAGGGCCAGGGCCAGGCCGATGAGCGCCGCCGCGGCCACCGACACGAACGTGTAGACGGCGGTGTGCTCGAGCGCCTGCCAGAACACCGGGTCGTTGGTGAAGAGCGTCTTGTAGTTCTGCAGGCCCACCGACTTGGCGGCGCCGGCGCTGAGCAGGTTCGAGTTGGTGAACGACAGCTGCACTGCCCTGACGATTGGGTAGCCGATCACCCCCGCCAGGACGATCACGGCCGGCAGGGCCATCCAGTCGAAGACGGGGGTGCGGCGTCTGGACCTGGCGCGCCTCGCCGGCAGCGACGGCCCACCGCTGACGGTGGGCGCCGGGGCCGAGGCGACCGCCATCAGCTGCCGGCGAGCGCCGACTGGAGCTGGGACTGCAGCGACTTGGCCGCCGACGAAGGCGACACGCCGCTGGTCATCACGCTCTGGATGGTCGTCATGATCGGCGTGTAGGCGGCGGTGTACGACGGGCCCCACGGGGGCAGGATGACCGTGGGTAGGATGTCGTCGATGTAGGTCTTGTAGAACGGGCTGCTGGTGAGCAGCGCCTTCGACTGGCTACCGAGGTTGACCAGCGGGGGGATCGACTGCTCGATCGGCACCGTGTAGTTGGAGATGGCGTAGTCAGAGGTGCTCAGCCACTTCATGAACGTCCAGGCGGCCTGCTTGTCCTTGGTCGTCTTGAACATGACCAGCTGGTGGTCGGTCGGGGTGGAGTAGGCCTTGCCGGTGGTGCCGACGGGGATGGTGGTGAGACCCCACGTCTGGGCGAACTGGGCCTCGGTCTCGTGCGTCTCGCTCAGCACGACGCCCTCCAGGTAGGGCCCGTCGATGTCGAAGGCGACGCCGTTGTGCGCCGCGGGGTCGCGGAACTTGCCGCCCAGCTGGTTGACGACGGTGTAGCCGTTCTTGCCGACCTGCTGCATGAAGGTCAGGTAGTTGATCATCCCGGGCGTGTCGGCGTTGGCCGTGGTGCCCGTGAAGGGCTGCGCCCCGTCGGTCTTCATGAACGGCCAGTTCTGGTCGAGACCGTAGGTGCGGTTGGTGGTGTCGGTGCCGAAGGGGATCACGTTCGGCTCGTGCGCCTTGATGGCCGCAGCATCCGAAAGGAGCTGGTTGAGCGTGTGGGGCGGGTCGTTGGGGTTGAGGCCCGCCTTGGACATGTCGACCTTGTTGTACCAAAGGCCGAACGGAGCGACCGTCCAGGGTATGGCGAGCAGCTGGCCGTTGATGTCGCCCAGCTTGAGCTCACTCGGGATGATGTTCGACTTGTAGGAGCTGGTGGCGAAGCTGCCGAGGGGCTGAAGGGCCCCGGCGGCGGCCAGGTCGAAGGTGTAGTTGCCCTGCATCTCCACCACGTCGGGTGGGTTGCCCGATCGGTACTGCAAGAGCGCCTGGTGCTCCACGTCGGTGTAGGAGACCGGCTCCGCCTTGATGTGGATGTTCGGGTAGAGCTGCTCGAACTTGTTGATCATCGCGGTGATGCCCGGCGAGGTCGCCGTCTCGGCGTCCGCCCAGTTCAAGAAGGTGACCGTCGCCGGCGCCGACGACGAGGCCGCGGACGTAGGCGACGAGGAGCTGTGGCTGCTGGAGCCGCAGGCCGTGACCGCCAGGCCCAGCGCTGCCACCCCTGCCGCCACTCGGAGCGGACGGCGGACGAACTTCCGAGCGGGATGCACCTGCCTGTCTCCCCTCATTCCCTGTTCTCTCGTTACGAAGCCAGACCGATGCAGTCTGGCCTGACCTCTGACATTAATGACCGTGCCGGGGGCTGTCAAGGAGCGCCGGTGCGCGGCGGGGCCTCGCGCGACAGCGGGATCCCCACCTCGGCGCCCCCGGGGAGGTGGGCGACCGCCCGGCGGGCCCGGGGCGACGGCTCGGACGCGGCGATGCGCACCCCGGCCACGCTCGAGGGAGCATACGGCGGGTCGGACACACCCTCCGGCTGGTAGACGAAATCGAGCTCCCCGTCGACGATCGTGGTCGGGCGGGCCGGTCCCGGCCACCAGTGCAGCTCCCACTCGTCGGGGTCGATGGCGCCGGTGTGCTGGCCGGCGGGCCCCATCGGCACCACCGCGCCGGCGCGGACATAGAGGGGGATGCGCTCGAGCGGGACGCTCACCACCATCCGGCGGGGCCCTTCGAGCTGCTCCCCTGTCCAGAAGTCGGTCCACCTACCGGGGGGCAGCACCACGGGCGTGTCGACCGGGTCGGGGCTCTCCGACAGCACGGCGACGACGAGCAGGTCGCGCCCGAGCAGGTACTCGTGCTCCACCCTCCAAAGCGCCGGGTCGTCGGGCTGCTCGAAGGCGACGCTGCGCATCGCCGGCAGCCCCCAGCGCGACGCCTCCCCCGCGGCGCTCAGCAGATAGGGCAGCAGCCGGTACCTGAGCTCGGCGAAGGACCGCACGACCTCCTCCGCCTTCGGGCCGAACCGCCAAGGCTCGCGCGCCGAAAGCCCGTGAAAACGGGTGAGCGGCGACAGGCACCCGACCTGCGCCCAGCGTACGTACAGCTCGGGGCTGGGGCCGCGCCCGTAGAAGCCGCCGATGTCGTGGCCCCACACGCCCGGCGCCGACAGCCCCCAGCTGATCCCCGCCCGCAGCTGGGTGGCAAGCCCCGCCACCGACGCCTCCGGGTCGCCGCCCCACTGCGCCGGGTAGCGCTGGGAACCGGCCCAGCCGCTTCGCCCCCAGAGCAGCCCCTCGCGGCCGGCCGAGCGCATCGCCTCGGCGACCGTGCGGTTGTACCAGAGCGGGTAGAGGTTCCTCCATCTCCGGCCGGGCCTGCCGTCGGACATCACCGC
>DATGKR010000112.1:0-11582 GCA_035294565.1 Acidimicrobiales bacterium
CCGCCGCAGCCACCTCGGCCGCGACGTCCAGGGCCGCCTCCGCCATCGCCGCCGGGTCGAACTCGACGAGGCCGGCGGCGGGGACGTCGGGAGGCAGCGGCCGGCGCTTAGCGAGGTCCACGGAACCGTCGGGGCGCACGACGGCGGCCCGCACGCTGCTCGTGCCCACATCGACGACCAGGATGCTCATCAGACGCCGCCCGCCGTTGCGGTGCCGCCCCCGGCCCGGGGGCCGGGCACAGCGGGGGGGTCCCCGAAGGGGCTGGGAAGGCCGAGCTTGCCCGGGTTGAGGATGCCGTGGGGGTCGAGCGCCGACTTGAGAGCGGCGAGCACATCGAAGGCGGGGCCGAGATAGGACCGCATGTACCCGCCTCGGTTGAGGCCCACCCCGTGGTGGTGGGAGAGGGCGCCGCCCCAGTCGAGCGTCGCGCCCGTCACGGCGTCGTACGCCGCCCGGTAGTAGCGCTCGGGGTCGGCGCTGCGCCCGGCGAAGGTGAAGTACAGACAGGCGCCGTCGGTGTAGGAGTGGGACAGGTGGGCGGATGCTGCGATCGTGCCCTCGAGGTCCGAAAGGCGGGTGATCGCGTCCCGGTAGACGCCGGCCAGCGCCGACCAGCGCGCCGACACCTCCACCGTGTCGGCGACGATGCCGGCCCCCACGAGGGACTCGAGGGGGGGCAGCTCGTTGCGGTGCTCGAGCCAGCGGTCCGCCGGCCCTGTGCCCATGGCCTGGGCGCACTCGTCGGCGACCACGGACATCGCCGCGTCGATCACCGCCGGGTCCCCCTCGTCGACCACGACCAGCACCGACGACCCGGAGGCGTCGAACTGCCGGGCCGACTCCGCCTCGTCGTAGAGGCGCAGGACGGCAGGCGTGGCCCCTCGTCGCAGGATGCGCCGGCAGGCGTCGAGGCCCTCGTCGAACGACTCGAACCGGTAGGCCGCCCGGCGCTCGGCGGGAGGGGCGGGATGGGCCCGCAGCAGCGCCGAGGTGATCACCCCGAGCGTCCCTTCGCTCCCGGTGAACACCTGGGTGAGGTCTGGCCCGGCGGCGGCGCGGGGGCCCTTGGCGCCGGTCCTGATCACCGTCCCGTCGGCCAGGACGACCTCCAGCCCGGCGACGATGTCCTCGATCTTGCCGTAGCGGGTCGAGTACTGCCCGGCGCCGCGGCAGGCCACCCAGCCGCCGACCGTCGAGATCGCCACCGACTGCGGCCAGTGGCCGACCGTCAGGCCGGCCGAGGAGCGCAGCGAGGACTCCAGCTCGTCTCCGAAGGTCCCCGCGCCCACCTCGACGAGCAGCGACTCGTCGTCCACCGCGGCGACGCCCGCCAGGGCGGTCATGTCCAGCGACACCCCACCGAAAACTGGCACGCTCCCTCCGCACACCCCGCTCGCGCCGGCGACGGCGGTCACCGGAACGCGCGCCGCTGAGCAGATCCTGAGCACCGCCGAGACCTCTCCCGGCGACGCCGGGCGGGCCACGACGGCCGGCAGGGCGGGGGCCTCGCCCCGGAGGGCCCACACCACCGACAACGGCCACCAGTCGCGCCCGGCTCCCACCCGCGCCTCGTCGTCGTCCCTCACCACGGCGCAGGCATCCCGCAGGGCGTTCACCACCGCAGGGGGGACGTCGACGGCGCGGTTGAAACGCGGTGCGACCCCCGCGGCGGCAGCACCCAGTGCCGCCGGCAGCGGACCCCTCACCGAGAGGCCCTCACCGGGTCCATCACGCGGCCGTCGCCCGATCCGCCACCGAGGAGACGAGCTCCTCCACCTGGCGGGCCTGGGCGTTGGCGTCCCAGCCCAGCTCGGGGGCCAGCAGGGCGGCGACGTCGGCGGCGGCGGCTACGGTGGCCGCCCGATCGAGGATCGCCGCCCTGGTACGCCGAGCCAGGACGTCGCTCAGCGTCTGCGCCATCTCGCAGCGGGCCGCCCACACCGCCTCCGCCCTTATGTAGGGCAGGCCGGTCACCAGCGGCTCGGCGAGGTCGGGGCGCTCGGCGCAAAGGGCTATGACCGCGCCCGTCTCTGTTCCGTGACGGCCGGCCAAGTGCCTCAACGAAGCTTCGGGGATCCCCGCCGCGCGTCCAGCCCGGAGAGCCGCTTCCCCCGGCGCCCCGCCCCGGTCGCCTCCCACCAGGGTGAGCCGGCAGGTGACCGACCGCCGGCCCGGGCGGGCCCCGAGCAGGGGCAGGGCGGCGCGCACCGTGTCGGCCGCCATCTTGCGGTAGGTGGTGAGCTTCCCGCCGGTGACGGTCACCAGCCCCTCGGCGGAGACGCTGACCTGGTGTCGCCGGGAAAGGTCGGCGGTGCGGCCGCCGCTGCCGTGGGCGACGAGCGGCCGGAGACCCGCCCAGGTGCCGGTGACGTCGGTGGGCGTGAGCCCCGCCGACGTCCAGTGGTTGACGGCGCCGAGCAGGTACTCCACGTCCTCAGCGGTGCAGGCAGGGTCGTCGAGGGGGCCGTCGTAGTCGGTGTCGGTCGTGCCGATGTAGGTGTAGCGGCCGGCGCCCCCAGGCGCGTCGGCCTCGTCGGCCGCCCAGGGGACGACGAAAACGGAGCGGCGATCTCCGGGCACCGCCAGGACCGATGCGTAGTCGCAGGGCAGGCGCTCGGCGGGGACCGCCACGTGAACGCCTTTCGCCGGGCGCAGGGTGGGGCCTTCGCCGGAGATACGGTCGGCCCACACGCCCCCGGCGTTGACCACCGCCCGGGCCCGCACGACTGTCCCGTCGGCGAGCGTGGCGCCCCGGACGCGTCCCCCCTCGTGGAGCAGCGACGAGACGGGGGAGTAGTTGGCCACGACCGCCCCGAGGGCTGCGGCGGTCCGGGCGAGGGCGAGCGTGAGGCGTGCGTCGTCCGCCTGGGCGTCCCAGTAGAGGAACGACGCCACCAGGCGGTCGGTGCGCAGGAGGGGGCAGTGGGCCAGGGCCTCGCCGGCGCCGATCCTCCGGTGGCGGCGGCCGATGCGCAGCCCGCCGGTCAGGTCGTACAACCACAGGGCCACCGAGTAGGCCTGGGCGACGCTCCTGGACGCCACGCCGTCCTTGCCGAAAAGAGGGATGAGGAAAGGCAGCGGGTGGACCAGGTGGGGGGCGTTGCGGAGCAGGCGCTGGCGCTCCTGGAGGGCCTCGTAGACGAGGAGGTAGTCGTGCTGCTGGAGGTAACGCAACCCGCCGTGCACCATCTTGGAGGACTTCGACGAGGTGCCCGACGCGAAGTCCTGCGCCTCGACCAGCGCCGTCTTCAGGCGCCGGGCCGCCGCTTCGACCGCCACCCCGCATCCCGTCACCCCGCCGCCGATCACGAGCAGGTCGAACTCCTCGTTCTTCAAGCGCTCCAGAGCGCTGGCGCGGTCGAAGCCCACGGGAGGCCACGCTAGCGAAACGGGCACGGAACCAGGTTGGCAACAATTGTTGTTAGGTAGTAAGCTGTGAAGCCATGAGGCCGCCGGCGCAGATGGTGCAGCTGTTCCGCAACCGCGGCCTCAAGGTCACCCCCCAGCGGGAGTGCATCTTCGAGGTCCTCTGGGCCGACGACGGGCTGCACCCTTCGGCGGAGGCCGTCTACGCCGAGGCCCACGCCCGCATGCCGACCATGTCGCTGCGCACCGTCTACCAGACGCTCAACGACCTCGCCGAGATGGGCGAGATCCAGCAGCTCGACCTCGGCACTGGGTCGGCCCGCTTCGACCCCAACACCGACGTGCACCACCACCTGGTGTGCAACGGCTGCGGCAAGGTGCGCGACCTCTACGCCGATTACAGCGCCGTCGAAGTACCCCCCGACGCCCGCCACGGCTTCACCGTCGGGGCCGCCGAAGTGGTCTTCCGCGGCCTCTGCGAGGACTGTCAAGACAACCAGGAAGGAGAAGGAGAAAGCTGATGCCCGCACTCAAGGACACCAAGACCCACCAGAACCTGAAGGAGGCCTTCGCCGGGGAGAGCCAGGCCAACCGGCGGTACCTGTACTTCGCCCAGAAGGCCGACGTCGAGGGCTACCCCGACGTCGCCGCCCTGTTCCGGTCGGTCGCCGAAGGCGAGACCGGCCACGCCTTCGGGCACTTCGACTTCCTCGCCGAAGTGGGGGACCCGGTCACCGGCGTCGCGGTCGGCGACACCGAGGACAACCTCAAGTCGGCGATCGAGGGCGAGACCTACGAGTACACCGAGATGTACCCCGGATTCGCCAAGACCGCTCGCGAGGAGGGCTTCGACAACATCGCCGAGTGGTTCGAGACCCTCGCCAAGGCCGAGAAGAGCCATGCGGGGCGGTTCACCAACGGGCTCGCCAACGTCAGCTGACCCGGTCCGTTCGGAGAAGGGGACCCGTTTGGCGCGGGTCCCCTTCTTTTTCCCCCGAGAGCGAGGCAGATGACCACCACGTACGATCCCGACCACCCGGCCTACCGCGACGACGCCGACGTTCGTTCCGAGCTCACCCGGGTCTACGACCTGTGCCACGGGTGCCGGCTGTGCCTTTCGCTGTGCCCGTCGTTCCCCACGATGTTCGACCTGATCGACGCCAAGGACGGCGACGTCGCCGCTCTCACCCCCGTCGAGCAGGACCGGGTGGTCGACGAGTGCTACCAATGCAAGTTGTGCTACTTGAAGTGCCCCTACGTGCCGCCGCACGAGTGGCAGCTCGACTTTCCCCGCCTCATGCAGCGCGCAGTCGCCGCCCGGCCGAAGACGGCCCGTCAGCGGATCACCACGCAGGCCCTCGCCCGCACCGACCAGAGCGGCAAGTTGGGTTCCCTGGCGGCTCCGCTGGCGAACGCGGCGATCGGCCGCCCCGGTTCGTCAGCCCGCAAGCTCATGGACAAAGCGGTGGGCATCGCGGCCGACCGGATCCTCCCGCCCTACGCCCGGACGCGGTTCTCGACCTGGTTCCGCCGGCGGCGGCCGAAGGCGGTCAACCCCGAGAAGGGGCGGGTCGCTGTTTTCCCCACCTGCCTCGTCGAGTACCAGAACCCCGCGGTGGGCCAGGACCTGGTCGCGGTGTTCGAGCACAACGGTGTCCGCTGCGACCTCCCCGACGGCCTCTCCTGCTGCGGTGCGCCGTGGCTGCACAGCTCGGAGGTGGACCACTTCCGCAGGCAGGCGGCGCGCAACGTCGGGATCCTCGCCGAAGCCGTGCGCGCCGGTCGCGACATCGTCGTGCCGCAGCCCACTTGCGGGTACGTCCTCAAGCGGGACTACCCCGAGTACCTCGACAGCGACGACGCCCGCGCGGTGGGCTCGCACACCTACGACGCGGCGGAGTACCTGTGGAGGCTGCACAAGTCGGAGGGCATCTCGACCGAGTTCCCGGGTGAGGTGCCGGCGACCATCGCCTACCACGCGCCCTGCCACCTGCAGGCCCAGCAGATAGGGTTGCGCAGCCGCGACCTGTTGAAGCTCACGGGGGCCCAAGTGACCACAGTCGCCAAGTGCTCCGGGATCGACGGCACGTGGGGTCTCAGGTCCGAGAACTACGAGCTGGCCCGCAAGGTGGCGCAGCCGCTCCGCGACGCCCTCACGGCCGCAGGTGCCGAGGTCGTCGCCGGCGACTGCCAGCTGGCCAACGGGGCGATCACCCAGGAGACCGGCACCGTCCCGCTGCACCCTCTCCAGGTCCTGGCGCGCGCGTACGGCCTGTCGTCTCCGCCGCAGCCGTGAACCGCCTCACCCTCGACGACATCGCCGACGCCCGCGCCTACGAGCGCGAGAGGGACGAGCTGCGGGCCCGGGTGATCGAGCTGAAGAGGAAGCGGCGGGTGCCGGTGGGCCCGGTCGTGTCGGTGGTGTTCGAGAACCGCGAGACCATCCGTTTCCAGATCCAGGAGATGGCGAGGGCCGAGCGGCTCTACACCGACGCGGCCATCCAGGCCGAGCTCGACACCTACAACCCGCTGATCCCCGGGCCGGGAGAGTTATCGGCGACCCTGTACATCGAGCTCACATCGAGGCAGGAGATGGAGGAGTGGCTGCCGCGCCTGGTGGGCATCGAACGCAGCGTTCTCCTCGAGATCGGCGACCCGCCGTCGATCGAGCGCTGCTTGGTGGACCCGGCCCACGCGGCCAACCTGACCAGGGAAGAGGTCACCGCCGCGGTTCACTTCGTGCGTTTCTCGCTCGACGCCGCTCAGGTCTCCGCCTTCGGCGAGGGGCCGGTGGTGCTCGCCACGGACCACCCTGAGTACCGGCATCGCACGGCGCTCGGCGCCGAGACGGTAGCGAGCTTGCTCGAGGACCTCACCGGCCCGGCCTAGCCCGCCGTGTCCGCTCTCCGGGGAGGCTGGACAGCTTCGGGTGGGTGGGACAAACTGGGCTTGTTGTCGCCCCTCCAGCGTGGGTAGTTCCCCCCCGACATCCTCCTCCCTTTCCGAGCGGGTACCGAAGATGAGCAACGCCTCGAACTCCAAGACGCCGGCATGGCGGCAGCGGGCAGCGTGCCGCGGGGTCGACCCCGACATCTTCTATCCCGTCTCGGACGAGGAAGCCGAGGACGCCAAGGCCATCTGCGCCACCTGCCCCGTGCGGCAGCTCTGTCTCGACTGGGCTCTCGCCAACCGCGAGAAGGAGGGCGTTTGGGGTGGTGCCACCGAGCGGGAGCGGAGAAGGATCCTCCGCCGTCGCCGGCATAGCGCCTAGCGCCAACCGGGGGGCGCCGATCTGCACCTACGCTTCGCCTCCATGAAGGTCCGCGCCGACCGATGAGCGGAGGCCCGTCTCCGATCGAGCAGCTCGGCGGATGGCCGGCCGTGCTGGGCCGCCTAGCCGCCGGGGAGCACCTGGCCGCCGACGTGGCGCGCGTCGCTCTCTCCGAGGTGCTCGAGGGCAACGCCACGCCGGCGCAGATCGCCGCCTTCGTCTTCGGGCTGCGCTGCAAGGGCGAGACGGTGGAGGAGATGACCGGCCTGGTGTCGGCGATGATCGACGCCGCCGAGAGGGTCGAGGTGCCCGAGGGGGTGGCCTCCCGCCTGGTCGACACCTGCGGAACCGGGGGTGACCGCAGCGGCACGATCAACGTGTCGACCGTGGCCGCCCTCGTCGTCGCCGGCGCCGGCGTGCCGGTCTGCAAGCACGGGGGAAGGGCCGCCTCGTCCAAGGCGGGCTCCGCCGATGTCCTCGAATCGCTGGGCGTGGCGATAGAGCTGGGACCGGCGGGAGTCGCGCGCTGCATCGCGGAGGCCGGGATCGGGTTCTGCTTCGCCCCGCGCTACCACCCGGCCATGCGCCACGCCGTTCCGGTCCGCAGGGAGCTGGGCGTCCCGACCGCGTTCAACTTCTTGGGGCCCCTGGCCAACCCGGCGCGGGTGCGTCGCCAGGTCGTGGGGGTGGGCGACCCGGCCATGGCCGCCAAGATGGTTCGTGTCCTGGCCGCCGGGGGGGCCGAGCACGTGATGGTGGTACACGGGGCGGGAGGGCTCGACGAGCTCTCGACCACCGGGCCTTCGGTTGTCCACGAGTACGACCGCTCGGCGGACCCTCAGTTCAAGGTGTGGGAAACGGATCCCGCCTCGCTCGGCCTGCCCGTGGCGGCCCTCTCGGAGCTGGCCGGCGGCGACGCCGCGGAGAACGCTTCGCACGCCCGTCGGGTCCTCGACGGCACCCGAGGGCCGATGCGCGACGTCGTCGTGCTGAACGCGGCCGCCGGGCTCGTCGTGGCGGGTGCTTGCGGTGACCTTGCCGAGGGGCTCGTCCTCGCCGGATCGGCCATCGACTCGGGCCGGGCGGCCGCCTGCCTCGACCGCCTCGTCGACGTGTCGCGGTCGGCGGCCGGCGCTTGAGCCGCACGCCTCACGGTCTCATTCGGATCCGATGTCCCAGATCGCGTCGAGGTCTTTGCGGCTGTAAGCCTGGAAGGCGATGAGGGTGCGCGTGTCCAACACTCCGGCCAGCCGGGCGATGCGCCGGGTGACCACGTCGGCCAGGTCTTCGTGGCGCCGTACTCGCACCACCGCGACTATGTCGGCGTGGCCGGCGACGGAGTAGACCTCGCTGACACCGTCGAGGTCGGCGAGCAGGGTCGCCAGGTCGGCGACCCTCCCCGGCTCGGCGTCGATGAGCACGAAGGCGTGGACCACGGTCGCAACCTACCAGCGCCCCATCGGTACGATCCCCGGGTGATCGACCGTGCCGCGCCAGCCGTCGGGAGGATGCTGCGATGAGCAGCTACCAGCCGACCACCGCCCAGCTGCGCCCGGCGTTGCAGTTCGCCCTCGAGCTCGCCAGGATCACGCCCCCCGCCGAGCTGCCCGCCAGGGTGAGGCCGATCGCCCGTGCTCGGAGACTGCCCCCCAACTGGGCGGCGACCATGCGCTTGGCGCTCGAGGAGGACGACGAGTACCGGGGCGACGTGGCCGGGGAAGCCAGCGAGGAGCGCCTCGGTGAGATTCCATGGCTGTGGCTGAGCCGCCCCGAGGGTTGGGCCGAGCGCGTCGGCGAGCTGGTGCGGGCGGCGCTCGAGGTCGACGAGCGGGAGAAGGAGCAAACCTATCTGGAAGGGCGGATCGCTGCGCTGCAACGGGACCTGGACGCGGCGTCCTCGGCGCGCGACGGGGCCTTGGCCGAGGCGGCGAGGTGGAAGGAGGAGGCCTTGGAGCTGCGCCGCCGCCTGCGTGAGGCGGCCCGCCTGGCCGACGAGCGGGAGGCACGACTGCGCTCCGCGGACAGCCGGGCGGCCGAAGCCGACAGGTTGCGCAGGGATCTCCAGGTCGCCGAGGAGAGCCTGCGGCGGGCCGAGGAGGCTCGACAAGCAGCCGAGGAGGCTCGACAAGCAGCCGAGGAGGCTCGACAAGTAGCCGAGGAGGCTCGACAAGCAGCCGAGGAGGCCCCAGAGCCCGCCGGGGGCGAGCGCCGCGGCGGGGACGGAGCGTGTCCGGTAGCTGCGCCGCCGGAGGTCAGTGATCCGGGCGGAGCGCCCCCCGCTGGCGAGCCGACGTGGGCCGGCGCGCTGTCCAGGCTCGGAGGCGTCGCAGAGGAACTGGCGGCGGCGCTGAAAGAAGTGGCGGTCCTGCTGACTGGGAGCCCCGTTGCCGAGCAGGAGAATTCGACCTCGACGACGGCACCGGCCCCGGCCGCGGGTCGCAGAGCGAAGCGGCCAGTTCGCCGTCCTCTGGCGTTGCCGCCAGCCGTTTTCGAGGAGTCGCCCGAGGCCGCCGCCTTCCTCGTGCGCGCTCCACGGGCGCGCCTGGTGGTCGACGGCTACAACGTCACCTTCACCTCCTGGACCGGCAGCGACCTCCCGGCCCTTCGCCACCGTTTGGTGAGCGCGCTGAGCGAGCTCGCCTTGAGGTTCAAGCGTCCGGTCACGGTGGTGTTCGACGGCAACGACGCGGGGGGTACCGAAGCTGCACCCCCGGCGGTGCGGAAGCTGCTGCGCATCGTTTTCTCCGCATCAGACGTCGAGGCGGACGAGGTCATCGTGGACACGGTCGCCGAGCTGCCCGTCGACGTACCGGTCGTGGTGGCCACCGACGACCGCCAGGTCAGGGACAACGTGAGGAGGCTGGGGGCGAACGTGCTCTCGGTCGAGCAACTGCTGGGGGTGCTCGGCAGGCAGCCGGACCGGTAGGGACCGACCCTTCGGCGTTGTCGGCCGTGAGCTACCCACACGACCAGGTTGCGGAGGCCCCGCGAGGGTTCCCCGCGACGACCCTGGCGGTGCCAGCCGGCACCGGCGGGGTGGCGGTCTCACCCCCCTGCGAGGATCACGGCCATGGGAACGCTCACCATCTCCTGCGACGAATGCGCGATGCAGTCGAGCGAGGTCTGCGCCGGCTGCGTGGTCACCTTCATCTGCGACCGGGACCCCAACGACGCGGTCATCATCGACGCCGCTGAGGAGCGGGCGTTGCGGTCTCTCAACCGTTCCGGGCTCCTCCCGCCTCTGAGGCACCGAGCACGCGGCTGCGGTTGACCATCCCCCTTTGCCGCCGCGACAGCTGGTAGGTTGCCCGGCAAGGTCCGAGAGGGGGGCCGTCCAGTCCGGGGTCGCCTGTGAGACAACTCCACGTAATCGGTTTCACGTCCGACCACAGCGGGCTGGTCCTCTCCCCGAAGCGAGGGGCGAAGACGGGGAGCTTCGTCCTGCTCGTCGACCCCGCTCTGCTGGAACGGATCGAGGCGGCACGCGAAGAGCGCGAAGCGGTATTCCCGGACCAGCCGAGCCGAAGCCCGCGCCAGGAAAGTTCGCTCAGTCCGCGAGAGATACAGGCCCGGCTGCGGGGCGGCCGGACGCTCGAGCAGGTGGCTGCGGAGGCCGGCGTGAGCGTCGAGTGGGTCGAGCGTTTCGCTGCGCCCGTGCTCGCCGAGCAGGCTGCGGCGGTCGAGCGCGCCCGCGGGGCTGAATTGTCCACCCCCCGGCGCGGCCTCTCCGACCGTCCGCTGGGTGTCGCCGTGCTCCGCAACCTTGCGACGCGGGGCGTCCGCCTGTCATCTGAGGAGCTCGAGGCGGGCTGGCAGGCGGCCCACTTGGCCGACGGGGATTGGCTGGTGTCGTTCAGTTACCGCTCGAGGGGCCGTCAGCGCGTCGCGCAGTGGGTCTTCAGCACCGCCTCCGGCACCCTCGTCTCGCAGAATCGGCTGGGGACGGAGCTCGGCTTCGTCGAGCGAGCGCGGGCTGCGGCCGTTCCCGGTGAGGAGCAGGCGGCGGTGGCGGCTTTGGTCCTGCCGCGCCGCAAGCGTGACCGCCGCGTGGCGGCGGTGATAGCGCGGGGGCGGGGGCCCGCCAAGGCCGCGTCGAGCGGGACGGCGCGCCGGAAGACGGCTTCGTCGCAGGGGACCGCGCGCAGGAAGACGGCTTCGTCGCAGGGGACCGCGCTCACGAAACCGGCTTCGTCGAGCGTGGGCCAGCCGGCGCAGACCAAGGCTGCTGCCCGCAAAGCGGCTGCTCCTGCCCGCAAGGCTGCTGCTCCTGCCCGCAAGGCGGCTGCTCCTGCCCGCAAAGCGGCTGCTCCTGCCCGCAAAGCTGCTGCTCCTGCCCGCAAAGCGGCTGCTCCTGCCCGCAAGGCGGCCGGCGCCGGCGGGCTCAAGAAACGGTCGTGACCGCGGAGCTAGGGGGAAAACGCCCAACCTGTTTGGCGGCGAGTCCTGAGAAGCCGAGCGAAGCAGACCTGGCCGAGGAGTTGCGCCGCATCGCCCTAGCCGCCGGCCTCGACAGAGTCGGGATCTGCGACGCCGGCCCCTTCCTCGCCACCCGGCGGGACATCGAGAGCCGGCGTCGGGAAGGTCTGTCGGCCGGGATGCAGTTCACCTACCGCAACCCCGCCCGTTCGACCGACCCGGGTGTCACCATGGCCGGCGCTCGGGCTCTAGTGGTCGGCGCCCGCTACTACCGGCGCGACCCACCGCCGAAGGTCCCGTTCGGCGAGGCGCCGGCCGCTGCCCCCGAAGGCCGGGTTGCCCGTTACTCGTGGGTGGACCACTACCAGCCTCTTCGGGAAGCGCTGGGGGTGGTCGCGGCGAGGCTCGTCGACGAAGGCTGGCACGCCAAGGTGCTCGTCGACGACAACGCGCTCGTCGATCGCGCCGCCGCCGTTCGCGCTGGTCTCGGGTGGTACGGCAAGAACTCCAACGTGCTGCTGCCCGGCG
>DATGKR010000113.1:0-2819 GCA_035294565.1 Acidimicrobiales bacterium
GGCGAGGAAGGGGATCGAGCGCGCCAGCGAGAACGCCGCCCCTCCGAGGGCCGGGCCGACCAGCTCCTCGCCGGTCATGTCGGCGTTCATGAGGTGGGCGTTGGCCTGGACGAGCTGGTCGCGTCCCACGATCGACGGCAGAGCGGCGCCGGAGACGATGTCGAAGGAGAGGGTCAGGCCGCCGAGGAGGAAGGCTGCGCCGTACAGGGCGGCTATGCCGCCCGCCTTGGTGACGACCGAGGCGCCGAAGGCCGCCAGCACGGCGAAGCGGGCGATCTCGATGGCCACGAGGAGCCGGCGCCGGTTGACCCGGTCGGCGACGGCGCCGGCCGGGAGGGCGACGAAGATCGCCGGCAGCCGGCCGGCGACCAGCACCCCGGCGACCGCCACCGGGCTGCGGGTGTAGGTGAGGGCGAGGAGCGGCAGGGCGACGAGGACCATCCCGTCGCCGACCGAGGAGACGCCGGTGGCGGTCCACAACCGCCAGAACCGCTTGCCCAACCGCTTTCCTGTTTTTCCGGTTCGCACTGCTCTGCCCACCCTGCGGAGAAATGATCGGGCCGCCGGGCGAACTTTCTACTAAAGCTCGGCGGCGGCCCGGTCCGATAGTTGGTTCATCGGAGATTCCCGGCCATTCGCCTGCAAGCTTCACTGGCTCGGGGATCGTGATTGGGGTTGGGGGTCGGATGCCCTCCGACCTCAGCCCCAGAAGTTCGGCTTCACCGGTTGCTCACCTCCCGTATCGGTAGTGCACCGAAGGGCTGCCCCGTGATCCGCCCCTCGCCTGTCAGAACCAGGGGCGGGTTTCGGGCGCGGACGGTCGGCAAGGTGCTGGTTTCG
This sequence comes from Acidimicrobiales bacterium, assembly GCA_035294565.1. Lineage (GTDB taxonomy): Bacteria > Actinomycetota > Acidimicrobiia > Acidimicrobiales > Palsa-688 > DATGKR01. The sequence goes on from DATGKR010000113.1 coordinate 841, forward strand.
CCGCTTTCGCCCTTCGACACGAAAAGTATGGGGCTGCCGCCGTTTCAGAAAGCTCTCGGAAGGACTATTTTTCGTAGTCATTTCGGACTAGTCACTGGAGTCGCGGGCCAGACCGCGATGTAAGATACGGGCAGCATCCGAGAGGGGCCGGGGTGACACAGCAGACGCACGAAGAGCGCCAGGAGGGGCGGGACGAGGGTCACGCGCGCCTGTGGCTCGCCGTCGCCTTCGTCTCCGCGGCCGCTGCCGGCCTGGCTGTCCTCGCCGTCCACCTACCCCGCCCGGCCTGGGACCAGTACTCGTGGGCCTGGCCGATCGTCGCCATCTCGTTGGTGCTCGTGCGGATGTGGCCCGTCGGCCTGCACTTCAAGCGCCAGAGCCAGACGCTCGACCTGAGCGGCGTGCCGGTCCTCGTCGGCCTGGTGATGCTTGGGGCGTCATCGCTCATCCTCGCCGTGACGACAGCCGCGTTGGTCACAGCGCTGCTCCGGAAGAGCCCCCCGGTCCGGGTGGCGTTCAACGTGTCCAACCAGGTGGTCGGCACCGCCCTCGCCCTGATCGTGTTCCGCGCCGCCCTGCAGGGCACCTCCCCGGCGCATCCCCTCGGGTGGCTCGCCCTCGGCGCCGCCATGGTCGCCTACGAGGTCGTCACCGACGGGTTCGTCGTGATCATGGTCACGCTGTCGAACGGCCTTCCCCGCCCCGAGTTCTTCCGGGGCCTCGCCATCCAGCTCGCCATCCTCCTCCCCCTCGACTGCGCCCTAGCGGTCATCGCCGTGGAGGCCTACTGGAGCGAGCCGTGGGCGCTCGTCGTCCTCGCCGGGCCGGGCCTGGCTCTCGTCGTGTGGTACAGGTCGGCGGACCGGCTGCGAAACCGCTTCGACGACCTCCAGTCCCTCTACGCCTTCGGGCGCAAGCTGTCGGAGGTCAACGAGCGCCTCGACGTGCTGCGGGTCGCCCTCCACGAGATGCGCTCCGTCCTGCACTGCCACCACGCCGAGCTGTGCATCCCCCAGCCTCAGGGCGCCGTTCGCTACGCCCTCGACGGTGGCGGCGCCGTCGTCCGCAGCACCGGTCCAGCGGCGCCCTGCGAGGCGAACGTGACGACGACCGGCGAGGACCTGTTCCTGCGCCGAGGGGGCGAGAGCGCCTACCTGGTAGAGCGGGGCTTCGCCGACGCCATCGCCGTCCCGGTGACGATCGGCAGCGAGCGCTCGGCGGTGCTCATCGCCGCTGACCGCGAGGGCACCGACTCCTACACCTTCGACAAGGCCGACCTGGATCTCCTCCGCGCCCTCGCCACCCACGTGGGCACCGCCCTGACCGCCAGCGCACACCTCGACAGGCTCCGCAAGGAGGTGGCCGCCCGCGAGCACCAGGCCTACCACGACAGCCTCACCGGCCTCGCCAACCGCACCCTGTTCACCCAGGTCGTCTCCTCGGCGCTCAAGCGTCGCAAGGGCTCGCGCCTGGTCGCCCTGCTCCTGATGGACCTCAACGGCTTCAAGGAGATCAACGACACCCTCGGTCACCACGCCGGCGACGCCGTGCTGAAGGCGATCGGCCAGCGGGTGAACGAGGCGGTCGGCGCCACCCGACTGGCGGCCCGCCTCGGCGGCGACGAGTTCGCCTTCGTCATCCCCTCCGCCGTCGACCGGGACGAGGTCGCCTCGACCGCCGACGACCTGCTGCGGGCAGTCTCCGAACCTGTCACCGTCGACGGCATGGTCCTTTCGCTGCGGGCGAGCATCGGCGTGTCGCTGGCGCCCTTCCACGGGTCGGACGTGTCGTCGCTGCTCAAGCGGGCCGATATCGCCATGTACACCGCCAAGGCGTCGAGCCGCCACGTAACCGTCTACGACCCCAAGATCGACCACAACTCGACCCGCCGCCTGGTGCTCACCAGCGACCTGCAGAGGGCGGTCATCGAGGAGAAGCTCGAGCTGTGGTACCAGCCGATCGCCGAGGTGCGGACGGGG
>DATGKR010000114.1:0-14150 GCA_035294565.1 Acidimicrobiales bacterium
AGGCTGGAACGGACACGGCGGCGGGTGTGCCACTCGCTCGCACCGCAAGCTCCCGGCTCAGCGACTGCGGGATCCGAGTCGACGCAGCCGGTGGCGGGGTGCCTCGCGCGGCTCGCCGTGGAGCGCGCCCCGCACCGCGCCGTGATCCCTTCGATCCTGCCCGAACCGGACCGCCGGGGAGCGTCGAGGCGCCGGCCGGGAGCACGGGGCGGCTCTCCCAGGCCGCTCCCGTCGGCGGGCGAAGTCGGGCGACCGAGCCGGCCGGCACCGCCACCGCGAGCGGTTCGCCACCGGACGCCCGCGGGAGGAGCTGCGCGCCCGCGAACCAGGCCCCGTCGCCTGACGCACGGGCGAGGCCGGCCACATGATGTTCCGACATCATCGTTGCCAGAGGATGGGGTCGCCAGGGCGGCCCGGCCGAGACACGGGCGACCCGACCGGGCTGCGATAGCCGGAGCAGGGCGCGGGCGACTGGCGTGCCAGATGGACCGCCGCGTGGGGAGGTGGCGCGGCGTGCAAAGCCACCGGGGCGGGCGACAGGGGGCCGAGCGTTGCGGGGGCGGGCAGGTGGCCCGCCGCTGCCCTCGGACGCGGGGCTGCCGGGGCGGGCCGGGACGCGCCGCCTGGGGGAGCGTCCGGCGTCGCGCCGGGTGAGCGTCGGGCCCACCGCGGCAACCTCGCGCGGCAGGCGCACCGCGAAGGGGTGGGGGGCGATCCTGGTGGAGGCGGCGGCCGGACCGGTCAGGGGACCGGCGGCCGTGCGCGCCCGCCGCACGGTCACCCGCGGCAGGCCTGGGGGGACAACGACGGGCCAGGCTGCCGGGCCAACCTCAGCGGGGACCGGCCCCGCGGCCCCCGGCGCGAGGGCCGGCCTCCCGGGCGGTGGGGCGATTCCCGGGCGCGCCCGCGCCGGCAGCCTCCCGGCCAGCGTGGGAAGGGCGCGGACCAGCGACGGAGGCGGCCACGCCGCCGACCACGGCGCTTCCTGCTCGGCGGCGCCCGCCCACATCCACAGCCTCATCATCGCTGTGAGTGGCGCGGCGAGGGGAGGCGCGACCGGCGCTGCCGAAGTGCCGACGGGCGGGGTCGCGATCCCCTGCCCGGCGGGCCGGGCCATCCCCGGCAGGCCCCGACCGAGCACGGCCCGCCCCGCCAGGGAGCGCCCGACGGAAGCAGCGAAACCCGTGGAGGCCAGCGCCACCCGCCGGGTCGCCCCGAAGCCGCGCCGGGTCACCGGCGCCGTCCACCGTCGGCGCATCGCCGAACCGAACGCGCCGCCGGCCGGCCCGGGCTGCGAGGTCCCCTCCCCTTCCATCGTCTAGCTCTTGTAGCTCTTGGCGGTGAAGCCGTGGTGGGCCAGCTCGATCTCCTCCGAAAGGTGCTGGTCGCTGGCGACGTTGAAGCGCGGACCTGTCCAGCGCACCGCCATCACCCCCTGCAGCTCCCACGTCCGCAGGCGGGACCCGTTAGACCCGAGCGCCGTGATGGCCCCGGTGCTGCGGGAGACCTTGTTGGAGTTGCTGGCGAAACCGCTGCCGGAGGTCTTGTTCACCCAGGCGAACAGGGCGTCGCTGTCGGTGACGCCGCGCCTGAGGACGATGTTCGGCCAGGTCATGCGCCCCGGGAGCTGGTGGACGAACCCGTTCTCGCCGCCCTCGGCGTAGGTGGTCACGGCGACGTGGACCTCGAGGCCGGACACCTCGGCGAAGGTTCCGATGGACACCCCGTCGACCTCGAAGAGGAACGAGCCCTCTGTCGGGAACTCCCCGTTCAGGGCGATGGACGTGTCGCTCATGCCCGCCTGGCCTCCTCCCAGGCCCGGGCGTTGAGCGCGGCGACGCCGCGGACCAGCCGGGCCCGGTCGTGGTGCTCGAGGTCGAGCAGGTCGTCGATGCCCCAGTGCAGGTGGTAGGCGAGGTAGATGACCTCCTGCCAGAGAGCCTCGGCGGGGTACTGGATCATCGCCCTGCGCTCGACACCTCTTCTATCGAGGACCTGCGCGCCGGCGGACGTGTCTCGGCCGGCTCGCCGGACGGCTCGGGAGCAGCATTTTCAGCGGGTCCGGGCTGCGGTTCCGGCGCCCCCGATGCCGCCGGCGCGCCGACAGCCTTCTGCGCCCTGTCCTGCTCCTCCTGGGCGGCGAGCAGCGCGTCGATCTCCTCGGGTGTCCCGAAGTTGATCACCCCGTAGAAGTCCTGCAGGTAGGCGAGGTCGGCGGCGAACAGGCCTTCGATCTCGTGGGGCGTGACCAGCTCCATCGAGCCGAGGGTCTGGACGACCCGGGCCAGCACCAAGATGGTGAGGCGCGGGTCGTCCGGTCCGGTCACCGTCGGGTCACGCAGCGGCTGCAGCTCGTCGCGCGCCGTGGCGAGGCGCATGACGCCCCTCTTGTGCAGCACCCCGGACTCGTCGAGGTAGCCGCGGGGCAGGACGAACTCGTACTGCGTGCGGATGCCGCTCACTTCTTGCGTTCTAGCTTCTCGTATTGGAGGGTCACCGTCTCGGACACCGCTTCGTTGCCGCTGACCGTGACCGCGTCCTGGGCGATCTTCGACGGCCACGCGTTGTAGAAGTTCCAGCGCGAGATCTCCTTGAGCGTCGAGTCGTAGATGACCACCGAGCCGTGCTTGCGGTCGGCGGTCAGATCCGAGAGGGCCATGCCCTTGTCGCGGATCTTGTTGAACCACTTCCACAGGCTGTCGCTGGTCGAGTCGGTCGGGGCGAGACGCTTGACGCTCAGCTCACCGGTCCACTTCGGCTTGGAGAGAGCCTTGCGCTGGGAGTACTGGCCGTTGCGCAGCTGCTGCTGCACGTCGGTCACCTCCAGCTCGACCTCCAGGCCGCTCACCTCGGAAAGCTGGCTTATCACCTCGCCTTCGATCTCCAAGAAGAAGTGGTTGACGACCAGCGGGTCTTCTTTGAGCAGGGTGTCTGCGGGCATTTGTGCTCCTTGGTGTCAGTATCGGTCCGCCGTCAGGCGACTTGCTTCTGCTGGCTGATGCGGAAGATGACGAACTCGGCGGGCTTGACCGGCGCCAGGCCGACCTCCACGACGAGCTTGCCCTCGTCGATGGACGCCGGCGGGTTCGTCTCGGCGTCGCACTTGACGAAGAAGGCCTGGTCGGCCGACGCGCCGAACAGGGCGCCGTCCTTCCAAAGGCCGGTCAGGAAGCCGTTGAGGGTACGGGACACGCCCTCCCACAGCCGGATGTCGTTCGGCTCGAACACGGCGTACTGGGTTCCGTCGAGGATCGTCTGCTCGACCATGTTGAAGAGCCGGCGGACGTTGATGTAGCGCCAGTCGCTGTCGGAGGAGAGGGTCCGGGCTCCCCACACGCGGATGCCCCGGGTCCCGAACGGGCGTATGCAGTTGATCCCCGCCGGGTTGAGGAGCGCCTGCTCGTTCTTGGACACGGCCCTCTCGACGTCGAGGCAGCCCCGGATCGTGTCGTTGGCCGGCGCCTTCCACACCCCGCGGGTCTCGTCGGTGCGGGCCCACACGCCGGCGATGTGCCCCGACGGAGGGACGAACACCTCGGCGTTGCCGTTGCTGCCGGCGGGGTTCTCCACCTTGATCCACGGGTAGTACATGGCGGCGAAAGCCGAGTCGTACATGGCGACCTCGCTGCGCCACTCCTTCACCTGCTGGACCGTCATGCCCGGGGGGGCGTCGAGGATCGCCATGCGGTTGCCCTGCATCTCGCAGTGGCCGATCATCGCCGTCTGGACCGCCTTCCACAGGCTCAGGTCGATGGTCCCGTCCTCCTTGGTGGCGGCGGTGACCAGGTCCGGCACGATCACCATCGTCACCTCGTCCGCCAGGGCGAGGCCGTTGATGCCGGTCCTCGCCGACTCGGAGCCGGAGAACTTCTTGCCGCTGACGGGCACCGGCAGGGGGGCCGCCTTGGCCAGCGGGTAGACGCCCGGCTTCATGACGTCGATCAGCGAGGAGAGGTCCACCCCTTTGTCCAAGTCGATCTTCACCTTGACCCGGCTGGACGCGGCGTTGACGACCTTCTCGGCGTTGCGGTCGCCTGGGCCGAGCGTGAGGCCCGTGTAGCTCTCGGCCTCCCTGCCTCCCTCGAGGACGGTAAGGGTGAACGGGGCCGGCCCTTCCGAGTCGTCCCCCCCGGTGTCGACGGGTTCTATGGCCACCTGTATGTCGGCGTCGGGCTCGACGCTGGTGACCGTGAGCGGGTTCCCGAGGGCCCGGTCGGCTGCCGGCAGGGCAGCCTGGGCGGGCTGGCCGGCGGGGGCCGTGTTCGGGATCCTGACTATGTAGGCGACGCTCCCCCCGTTCTGGAAGTACCCGTACACCGACAGCGGGAGCACGCAGCCGTCCTTGAAGCCCCCGTAGAGCTCCTCGAACTGGCTCCAGCTCGTCACCAGGCGCGGTGCCAGGCCGTCGGGGTCGCCAGGGTCGTCTGCGGGGGCCCGCTCGGTGAAACCGACGAAAGCGGCGATCGCCGTCGCCGCGGCGCTCAGGCTCTTCTCGGCGGACGGCACCTCCTCCACGTAGACACCGGGCGCGGCGTAGGTGGGCACTTGCATTCTCCTTCCGTCAGGTTTTGCATCCCGATGGTCCGGTTAGCGCTGCTACCCCCCGAGAAGGTCGGTTCGCCCCTATTACCGTCCCATCCAAGTGGCGACATTACCCCATCAACGGCTACGAGGTAAGGCGCTTCGCAGCGAAAAAATCGGTCTTTCCAGCGAAGAATATGCGCATAAGGGACAAAGAATTGGCGGGTCATTCGAGTGTCCTCGTACAGCCGGGGAAGACGATCTCGACGACCCCCCCGTAGGCGCACTGACACTGGCTGCCAGCGACGAGCGCCGGTTCGCCGCCGATCAGCGTCGTCGGGGAGCCCGGCGTCCAGGGGGTGAGCACCGGGACGCACGGCATGGGGGTCAACACCCCCAGCGCCGCCGCGGTCGCGGCGGCCACCTCGGGGTTGGCGAGGCTCGAGCACATGCCGAAGGTCGGGACGTTGAGGACGGTCGAGTCCATGATCGTCGCCGCCGGAGCTCCCTCGACCATGACCATGCGGGAGGGGAGCACCATCAGCGAGGCGGGGGCCATGCCGAAACTGCACATCACCGACGCGCCCATGTGCACCGCAGGCTCAGCCACGACCGGTCACATCCTCGAACCTTTGACCGAGCGGGTGAGCTTCTGGCCGGTGGTGGTGACCACACAGTCCACCGTGTGATCGCCCGCCGCCCAGCTGCGCACCGACGGCAGCAGGTAGGTGAAGAACAGGGAGGAGTCCTGGTAGTCGGAGCCGACGTAGCCGGCGAACCTCTGCAGGCAGGCGGCGTTGGCGAAGCGCTGCAAGGAGGTCTCCCCCGGGTAGACGCTGCCGGCGTCATCGTTGACCAGCGCGTACACCTCCTGGGTGTGCGGCTCTCGGCATGGGACCACGGTCAGCTTGCTCAGCTGGGCCTTGATGGCTGTGGGGGTGACGACGCAGTCGCCGGGCTTCAGGTGGAACACCGACAGCTGCACCCCGCGGCTCGCCGAGGAGCAGCCGGCGAGAGCGGCGAGCGCCGCGCCGATCACCACCAGCCCGGCGAGGCGGCGCCTCAGCCGTCCCAAGGCGGCCGCCGGTCCGTCTCGACGAGCTCGATCGCCCTTCCCGGTCGGGGCGGCTCAGCCCGGGCGCTGTCGCGCTCGGCGAGGCGGGAGAGGGCCCACTCGCAGAGGATGGTCCAAAGCCCCGCCCGGGCGGGCCGAGAAGGGACCGCCAGCGGCGCGGCGAGGCGGCGGACCTCGGCGCCGAGCAGCCTGATCTGCTCGTCCGACGCGGCAAGGCGAGCCTCCAGGTGCGCCACCTGCTCCTGCAAGGCCGCGACGCCGCCGGGGGCGGAGCCCGTCCCCGGCCCCTCGTTTGCCGGCAGGCGCCGGCCGATCTCGCGTACCGCCTCCAGCAGCTGGCCGAGGACCACACCGACGGCGACGTCACCCACCCCGCCGGCGCTCGGCGTGGGGGGGGCCGGCGCCTCCACGGGAGCGGGGGGGTCCAGTCCCCGGGTCGGTTCCGACGCCCAGCCGAGGAGCTGGTCCTCCCAGGCGTGGCGGGCGCGCAGCAGCCTCCCCGGGCTGGGCGCCGTGCCGGTGGCGGTTCCCACCGCCTGGAAGGCGAGGGTGTCACCCGAGCGGACCAACGCCGTCCAGCGCACTCCTTCGGGGTTGGTGACGATCAGCTCGGCTGCGACGTGGGAGGCGCTCCCGCAGCCGTAGAGGTGGGCGACGGCGGGGACGGCTTCGGCGAAGTCCTTCAGCGTCGTGGGGCTGAGGTCGCCGATCTGGTAGCAGGCGACCGTCCAGGTCGACTCGCCGTCACCGGGGTCCGCCTTGAGCAGCGAGGCGAGCAGCGCCTCGTGGCCGCCCGAGGCGAGGTCGACCAGCGCCGAGGCGCACTCCTCGGCGTGCGTGCACCTCTCTTCGCCGGTCTCCGGCGAGAGGGCCATGGCCACCGCGGCACGCCGGAAGCGAACGGTGGCCTCTCGGCCGTCGGTGTCTGCCGTTGCGAGCCTCCGCGCCGGCGGAGGCTCGTCGGCTCGCGCGGCCGCCGGCGTGTCTTCGGTCAGCGCCGAGCGCAGATCCTCCTCCAGGCGCCTCCCGGTCGCCCGCCGGCGCAGGGGAGGGACGAGCGTCGCAGCGCCTGTCGGCGACCCTGCCCGGACCTCTCCCCTACCCTGCCTGCCCCACACCACGTTGCGTCTCCTGCTCTCCCTCGCGCCCGCACGTGGAAGCTACACCGCGGTATGGGCGCCGATCACGACACTGCGGCGGCTTTTTCCCCTGCCACTACCGCCCAAACGCGAAAAACGCGGCCATATCGGTCAGCCCGGCCCAGCCCGCGGGGCGGGCGCGGCGGTCAGCCCTTCCGGCCTGACGGCGGCCCGAAGTACTGCTCCACGGCCCGGGCGGTGCCGCCGGCGATCACCTGCTGGCCCTTGGCGCTGGCGGCTATGGACCCCTCGAAGGGGTCGGTGATGAACAACGGCTCGATCAGCGCGCCGGGCATCTCGCTCGGCGTGTCGAACCATCCGGGGTCGGCCGGCCCGAGGAGCAGCAGGTGGCCGTAGTTGATGCTCGCCTGGGTTAGCGACGATCCCAGCTGCGAGTCCTGGATCACCCCTTCGTCGGGGATCTCCCATCCCTCCGCGTTCATCGCCGATAGCACGTCCGACTGGAGCAGGCGGGCGAAGCGCAGGTTGTCGGCGGCGAAGCTGCGCACGGCGTCGTAGCCGGTGACCGACCCGGCGTCGAGCGGGGAGGAGCCCGCGTCGAAGTAGATGCCGACCAGCAGATCGGCGTGTGCCTTGTCGGCGCACAGGGCGCGTGCCGCCACGTCGTCGTGGGAGCCCTGGACGGTGAACTCTCCCCCCGACACGTCAGCCGGGGTGAGCTTTATGACAGACGTGTCGCCGGTTCGCGAGACCACCACCGTGAAGCCGTGGCGACGCAGCAGCGCCATGGCGTCGAGCTCGACGGGCAGCGTCTCGTCCGCCTCGTAGATGGTCCGGCCGCTGGTGGTGGTCCCCACGGCGCCCGGGTCGGGACCGCCGTGGCCGGCGTCTAGGAAGACGGTCAGGTGGCGGTCGCCGGCGGTGGGTGGGAACGAGACGCACGCCCCCGACGCGAAAACCGCCGGGTCGACTGCGGTGCCGGCGTCGGCGGTGCCGGTGATCCGCCCGAGGATCGTGCGGCCGGGGCCGCCGCCGGAGAAAAGCAGGTACGAGGCCACCGCCACGGCCACGACGGCCAGGACCAGCAGCCGCCGTCGGCGCCGGACGCGAAGGCTCGGCTCTCGCCGGTGGGGGGCGGAGCCGGCGGGCCGGGAGCCGTTGGGCGCGCGGAGGCGGGGGGCGGAGCGGGCGGACCGGGAGCCCCTCGGCGCCTGCTCCTGCCTCACCTCGGCGAAGGTAGCCTCGCGCCGTCGCAGAGAAGCATCGGGCGCTGGTGGTCGTCGACGTGCAGAACGACTTCTGCGAGGGCGGTTCCCTGGCCGTCCCCGGAGGGGCGGCCGCGGCAGCGGCGATCACCCGCTGGCTGGACGGCCGCCGTTCGGACTACGACGTGGTGGTCGCCACCCGGGACTTCCACGTCGACCCCGGCGCGCACTTCGCGCCCCCCGGGATGGAGCCCGACTTTCGCGACACCTGGCCGGCGCACTGCGTGGCCGGCACGCCCGGCGCCGCCTTCCACCCCGATCTGCGCCTGCCGGAGGGGACGGTCGTTGTGTCCAAAGGCGCATACTCCGCCGCCTACAGCGGCTTCGAGGCGTCCAGCGGTGAGGGCCGACCGCTCGAGGACGTGCTCCGCGCCGCGGGGGTCGACGAGGTGGACGTGTGCGGCCTGGCGACCAGCTTCTGCGACCGGGCGACGGCCCTCGACGCGGCCGCCCGCGGTTTTCGCACCCGCCTGCTCCTGCCTTTGTGCGCCGACGTGGCGGGCGCCGACACGGCGGCCACCCTGCGCGAGCTCGAGGCTGCCGGTGTGGAGGTCGCCGCGCCTAGTCTGTGAATCGGAGGGAGGTTCGCTGATGGGCGGCACCGACCGGATGCCTGAAGCGGCGCTCGCGATGGCCAGACGCTTCGCCGCTGGCGCCACCTTGTGGTGCGCCTCCCCGGAGTGGCCGTGGCACGCCCGCCACGTCGCGGTGGAGTTCGTCCACCCGGTCATAGTCGGCAAGCGGGCCCTGCCCTCCGTCGCCATCGGCGAGGCGCCCCTCGACGAGACGCTCCGCGCCGCTTCCCGGCCGGGGGACCTGTTCCTCGCCGTCGCCACCTCGGGACGGGCCGACGTCGCCGGCGCTCTGCGGATGTGCCCGGTGTGGGGCCTGACGGGCATCTGGATCGGAGCCGGGCCTCCGCCCCCGGCGGGCACGGCCGACCACGTGCTGTGGTCCACCGAAGCGGCTGCCGACGCCGCCTACGACGGCGAGCTCGTCCGCGCCTACCACGTGCTGTGGGAGCTGACCCACGTCTGCTTCGAGCACCCCGGCCTGCTCAGCGCCGAGCCCTCCGAGGGGTGCGACGCGGAAGGTCACTGCGTCACCTGCTCCGACGAGGGACGCCTGGGCGAGGTGGTGGCGGTCGGGCAGGGGGAGGTCACCGTCCGCTCCTCGGCGGGGTTCGAGACGGTGGACGCCACGCTGGTCGAAGCGCCCCACGAGGGCGACCTCGTGCTCGTCCACGCGGGGACGGCCATATCCAGGGCCGAGCTGTGACCGACTTCCTCTACCCGTTCATCGAGTCGGACGAGCGCGACGCCGCCGGCCTGCTCGCCGACCTGGCGGCCTCGGCCGAGGCCAAGGAAACGGAGAGCCGCGCTCTGGCCGCGGAAACGCTGGAGCGGCTGGCCGGCGAGGTCGCCGCTGTGGCGGAGGCGATGGCGGCGCGCCTCGCCTCGGGCGGGAGGGTGCTGACCTTCGGCAACGGGGGCAGCTCCAACGACGCCGCCGCCCTCGCCGCTCTGATGGCCCGACGCGACCGGGGACGGCCGCTGCCCGCCCGCAACCTGGCCGCCGACCCCGGCGTGCTGAGCGCCCTCGGCAACGACGTCGGCTTCGAGCTGGTCTTCTCCCGCCAGGTGATCGCCCACGGCGGCCCGGCCGACGTGGCGGTCGGCTTCTCGACCAGCGGCAACTCGGCGAACCTCCTCGCCGCCTTCGCCGAGGCGAAGCGGCTCGGCATGCTCACCGTGGGCTTCGCCGGCTACGACGGGGGGGAGATGGCCCGAAGCGACGCGGTCGACCACTGCCTGGTCGTGCGCTCGCAGAGCGTCCACCGCATCCAAGAGGCCCAGTCGGCGCTGTGCCTCGCCCTGTGGTCGGCGCTGCGGGACCGCCTCGCCGGGATGGAGACGTCGCCGCAAGGAGCCGGGCGGTGAGGGCGAACCCCGGGTGCCGGGCGCGACGAGACAACGCGGGGGCCGGGCGGTGAGCGGGAGCCCCGAACCGGGCCGGGAGGCGGCTGTCCTCGAGCGCATCGAGGCGTTCCGCCGGCGCAAGCCCCGCCTTCGCGACGAGGTGGTCAGCCTCGCCCACGGAGCGGGGGGCAAAGCCTCGGCGGCGCTGATCGAATCGGTGTTCGCGCCGGCGTTCGGGACCGAGGGCCCCCTCGAGGACGGCGCCGTCCTCGACCTGCCCGGCGGCGACCGTCTTGTCATGTCCACCGACAGCTTCGTCGTGTCGCCGTGGAGGTTCCCCGGCGGTTCGATCGGCCACCTCGCGGTGCACGGGACGGTCAACGACCTCGCTGTCATGGGAGCACGCCCCCGCTGGCTCTCGGCGGCGTTCGTCATCGAGGAGGGCTTCGCCGTGGAGGATCTCCGCTCGGTGGCAGCGGACATGGCGGGGGCCGCCGCGGCTGCGGGGGTGACCGTCGTCACCGGCGACACCAAGGTGGTCGGCAGGGGCTCCGCCGACGGGGTGTACGTGACCACTGCCGGCGTGGGGCTCCTGCCCGCCGGCCGGCGCCTCGGCGCCGAGCTGGTCCGCCCGGGCGACAAGGTGCTCGTCTCGGGGACGCTCGGCGACCACGGCATGGCGGTCATGCTCGCCCGCGGGGATCTGGCCCTGGAGGCCGATCTGGTGTCCGACACCGCCCCCCTGGGCGGGCTGGTCGAAGCCCTACTGCAGGCGGCGCCGGGCACCCGCTGGCTGCGCGACCCCACCCGCGGGGGGGTCGCCACCGTCTGCAACGAGCTCGCCCGCGACGCCGGGCTGGCCGTGGTGCTCGACGAGGACGCCCTGCCCGTGCGCCCCGAGGTCGGGGGGGCGTGCGACCTGCTGGGCATCGACCCCCTCTACGTCGCCAACGAGGGCAAGGCGCTAGCCGTCGTCCCCCCCGACGAGGCGGCGGCGGCGCTCGCCGCGTGGAGGTCGGCGCCGGGCGGGGCCGACGCGGCCATGATCGGCGAAGTGATGAGCGACCCGCCTGGGGTCGTGGTGCTTCGCACCGGGTTCGGCGGCACCCGCATCGTCGACATGCTCGTCGGCGACCCCCTGCCCCGCATCTGCTAGAGGATGGAACGCCGCCGCATCAGGGTGCGGGGCACGGTTCAGGGCGTCGGCTTCCGGCCCTTCGTCTACCGCCACGCCCAGCGGCTCGGCCTGGCCGGATGGGTGCTCAACGACAGCCGCGGCGTGCTGATCGAAGCGGAAGGGACGCCCGCCGCCCTAGACGAGCTGGCCCGGGCCATCGCCGCCGAGCCGCCCCGGCTGGCCCGCGTCGAGTCGGTCGAGACGTCCCCGCTCGCCGCCTGCGGGGAGAGCGGGTTCAGGATCGTCGCCAGCCCCGGCGGGGGGACGGCAGCGGTCCCGGTCAGCCCCGACACCGCCACCTGCGACGCCTGCCTGGCCGAGCTGTTCGACCCGGCCGACCGCCGCTACCGCTACCCGTTCATCAACTGCACCGACTGCGGGCCCCGCTACACCATCGTCCTGTCGGTCCCCTACGACCGCCCGGCGACGACGATGGCCGGCTTCGCCATGTGCGCCCGCTGCCGCGCCGAGTACGACGACCCCGCCGACCGGCGCTTCCACGCCCAGCCCAACGCCTGCCCCGAGTGCGGCCCCCGCCTGGCGTGGTCCGGTCCAGACGGGCGGGTGGTCGCGACGGGTGAGGAAGCCCTCGCCGCGACCATCCAGGCGCTTGCCGCCGGGGGGATTGTTGCGGTCAAAGGGGTGGGCGGGTACCACCTCGCCGTCGACGCGACCGACGAGCCCGCGGTCGGCGAGCTCCGGCGCCGGAAGGCCAGGGACGACAAACCGTTTGCGGTCATGGTGGCCTCCATCTCCGAGGCCTGCCGGCTGTGCGACCTCGACCGGGCGGCGATCGAGGTGCTGAGCGGCACCGCCAGGCCCATCGTCCTCGCCCCCCGCCGGCGCGGCGCTGCGGTGGCGGCCTCCGTGGCGCCGGGGCTGGCGGAGCTCGGGCTGATGCTGCCGTATGCGCCCCTCCACCACCTGCTCCTCGCCGGAGCCGCCCGTCCGCTGGTGATGACCAGCGGCAACCTCACCGACGAGCCGATCGCCCACGAAGACGCCGACGCCGTCACCCGCCTGGGGCCGCTCGTGGACGGGATCTGCAGCCACGACCGGCCGATCCACGTCCGCTGCGACGACTCGGTGGTGAGGGCGCTGCCCGCCGGCCCGCAGGTGCTGCGCCGCTCCCGCGGCTGGACCCCCGCCCCGCTGGCGCTGCCGGTGCCCGCCGCCCGCCACGTGCTGGCGGTCGGGGCGATGCTGAAGAACACAGTCTCGGTCGCCAAGGAGCGCATGGTCGTGCCCTCCCACCACATCGGCGACCTGGAGCACCTGGCCACCTACCGGTCGTTCCTGCAGGCCGTGGAACACCTGCCCCGCCTGTACGGGGTGGAGCCGGAGGTGGTCGCCCACGACCTGCACCCCGAGTACCTCTCGACGAAGTTCGCCCTCGACGCCGACGCCGAGCCGTGCGGGGTGCAGCACCACCACGCCCACGTGGCTTCCTGCCTGGTCGAGCACGGCCGCACCGAACCGGTGGTGGGCGTCGCCTTCGACGGCCTCGGCTTCGGCGCCGACGGCACCCTGTGGGGCGGGGAGGTGCTAGTCGCCGGGCTCGCCGGTTTCGAGCGGGCAGCCCACCTCTTGGCCGTTCCCATGCCCGGGGGGGCGGCGGCGGTACGCAACCCGTGGCGCATGGCGTTGTCGTGGGCGAACGCCGCGGGCGGGGCCGACCTCGCGGCGCAGGTCGGCGAACGGCTCGACCCGGCGTGGGAAGCCGTCGCCGGCCTCGTCGCGTCGGGGCGCTCCCCGATGACCACCAGCGCCGGCCGTCTCTTCGACGCGGTGGCCGCCCTCCTCGGCGTCCGCGCCACGGTGACCTACGAGGGCCAGGCGGCGATCGAGCTGGAGGCGCTCGCCGCGTCGGCGGCGCGGCGCGGCGCGGGGATCTGCCCGTTCACCGTGGACCGCTCGGGGCCCCTGCCGGTTCTCGACCCGCGCCCGGCGGTCCGCCACGTGGCCGGTGCCGCCCTGCGAGGGGAGGACCGAGCCGAGGCGGCGCTCGCCTTCCACCGGGGTCTCGCCGCCGCGACCGCGGAGCTCGCCGGCGAGGTGGCGGCCGCACGCGGACTGGACACCGTCGCCCTGTCCGGCGGCGTGTTCCAGAACGCCCTGCTGTCCGGGCTCGCCGTCGAGGCGCTGGAGAAGGCCGGCCTGCGGGTGCTCACCCACCGGTTGGTGCCGCCCAACGATGGGGGGATAAGCGTCGGCCAGGCGGCCGTCGCCGCGGCGAGGACGGCCTGAGCCGGGGCCTCGTTCACCCAAAGTTCATCTTGGCGTCACCGCGGGGACACCGTCAGTTACCGGCGGGGCCACCTGCGGCGACCATCATCGAAGACGTGCCAGCAGACATCGAACGACTGCACGCCCGCCCCGCCGGAGAGGCCGCCGCCCCCAGGGTGACGGACCTGTTCAGGTCCCTCGACGAGGCGGAGGTGGGCCGCAAGCACTGGCTGACTGTGTTCACCGCCGGCATGGGCTTCTTCACCGACGCCTACGACCTGTTCATCATCGGCACGGTCACGGTGCTCTTGACCCCGATCTTCCACCTGAGCACCAACCAGATCTCCCTCCTCAACTCGGCGTCGCTGCTCGCCTCGGTCGCCGGCGCGCTCACCTTCGGCCGGCTCATGGACCGGCTCGGCCGCAAGCGCATGTACGGCCTGGAGGTGACCATCCTCGTGGCCGGCGCCATCCTCACCGCCTTCGCCTGGAACTTCGCCTCCCTCTTCGCCTTCCGCCTGATCGTCGGCTACGGCGTCGGCGGCGACTATGCCACCTCGGCTGTGATCACCTCCGAGTACGCCGGCAAGCGATCGCGCGGGCGCCTGGTCGGCTCGGTGTTCGCCATGCAGGGCCTGGGTCTCTTGGCCGGGCCGGCCATCGCCTCGATCTTCCTCGGCGCCGGGGTGCCCAACGGGATCGCCTGGCGGCTCATGCTCGGCCTCGGCGCCGTCCCCGCCGCGTCGGTGATCTACCTGCGGCGAAAGATCCGCGAGACGCCCCGCTTCACTCTCAGCGTCAAGGGCGACCTCGAAGCGACGGCCACCACCGTCGAGTGGGTCACCGGCCGCCAGGCGGCGGCGCCCG
>DATGKR010000115.1:0-5755 GCA_035294565.1 Acidimicrobiales bacterium
GCCGTGTGGTGCTCGGTGAGGCGGTAGGTGGTGAGCGCGTAGGGGAACACCCGAGACCCCGGGTCGGACGGGTTGGGGTGGTAGCGGTTGTGCTTGCGGTTGAACACCTCGCGGACCGGGTTGCGCTGCTGGGAGTAGAGAAGGTTGGGGACGGGGGAGTCCTGCGGCTCGTAGTGGGCCGGCAGCGGGCCGTCGGTCAGACCCGCCGGCACGTACAGCCACGCCTTCCCGTCAGCTTGCATGACGAAAGCGTCGGTGCCGCCGAGGGCTTCGGCGGCGCGGGCTCCGGGCGCCGGGCGGTGCCAGGGCGACGTGGACTTGGGGAAGTCAGGTACGTCGAGACCGGTCCATTCCCCCTGTTCCTCGTCCCACCAAACGAGGGCCTTGCGAGCGCTCCACGGCCTGCCCTCGGGGTCGGCCGACGCCCGGTTGTAGAGGATGCGGCGGTTCGCCGGCCACGCCCAGCCCCACTCGCTCGCCACCCAGTTCTGCTCGCTGGCCGGCTTGCGCCGCGCCGCCTGGTTCACCCCACCTGCGTAGACCCCGCAGTAGATCCAGCAGCCGCAGGCGGTGGAGCCGTCCTCCTCTAGCTGCTCGTAGGAGGAGAGGGCCCGGCCGGCGGCGTCCCGGCCGTTGATCTCGGCGAGCACCGCCTCGGCCGACGGCTCGGCCATCGGTCCCTCGGTGGGGTAGTCCCACGTCAGGTCGAGCACGGGACGGTCCATGCCGCCGGGGTCGGCGCCGCCGGCCAGCTTCTCCCGGATGATCCGCCCCAGGTGGTAGGCGAACCACAGGTCGCTTCGAGCCGAGCCCGCCGGCTCCACGGCGGCGTGGTGCCACTGGAGCATCCGCTGGGTGTTGGTGAAGCTGCCGTTCTTCTCCGTGTGAGCCGCGGCGGGGAAGAAGAAAACCTCGGTCCCGACGTCCTCTGTCCGCATCTCGCCCGACTCGATTTCGGGTCCGTCCTTCCACCAGGTGGCCGTCTCGATCAGGGAGAAGTCCCTTACGACCAGCCAGTCCAGGTTGGCCATGCCGAGGCGCTGCATCTTGGCGTTGGCCGATCCGACCGCCGGGTTCTCGCCCCACACGAAGTAGCCCTTGCAGATGCCGTCGAGCTGGGCCATGACCGTGTCGTAGGTGCCGTGGCTTCCCGTGAGGCGAGGCAGGTAGTCGAAGCAGAAGTCGTTGTCGACGGTGGCCGCCGGCCCCCACCAGGCCTTGAGGAGGCTCACCATGTAGGACTTCATGTTCCCCCAGTAGCCCTTGTCGGTCGAAGCCCCCTCGACGAACTTCTCGAGGTCCTCGTCGTGGTGGGCGTGCGGCATTGGGATGTAGCCGGGCAGCAGGTTGTAGAGGGTGGGGATGTCGGTCGAGCCCTGGATGCTGGCGTGCCCGCGGAGAGCCATGATCCCCCCGCCCGGCCGGCCGATGTTGCCCAGCAGCAGCTGGAGGATCGCCGCCGTGCGGATGTACTGCACCCCGACCGAATGCTGCGTCCAGCCCACGGCGTAGCAGAAGGCGCCGGTCGTGTCGGGCCCGGCGTCGTCGGCCACCGTTCGGCACACCTCCAGGAACAGCTCCTGGGGCACCCCGCATATCTGCTCGACCATCTCAGGCGTGTAGCGGGAGAAGTGCCGCTTCAGGATCTGGAACACGCAGCGGGGGTGCTGGAGGGTCTCGTCGCGCGCCTCGCCTTCGGCCACGTTCACCCCGCCCGAGCCGTGCGACTCGCCCCGACCGGCCTGGTAGGCGGTCGCCTGGCGGCTCTTGCCGCCCGTGCGGTCCGACCCCTCGGCGCGGTCGGCGTACTCCTGTTCCCGCTGGCCGGACGCCGGCTGCACCTCCGTGCCCTCGTACATCCAGGTGTGGAAGTCGTAGGTGCGGCGCTCCTCGTCCAGGCCGGAGAACACACCGTCGAGGTCCTCGGTGTCGCGGAAGTCCTCGGTGACGATCGTCGGGGCGTTGGTGTAGTGGACGACGTAGTCGCGGAAGTACTTCTCGTTCTGCAGGACGTAGTTGACGATCCCGCCGAGGAAGGCGATGTCCGTGCCGGCGCGCAGCGGTACGTGCAGGTCGGCGACGGCGCTGGTGCGAGTGAAGCGCGGGTCGACGTGGATCAACTTCGCCCCCCTCGCCTTGGCCTCCATCACCCACTGGAACCCGACCGGGTGGCACTCAGCCATGTTGGAGCCGTCGATGACTATCCAGTCAGCGTTCTGGAGGTCCTGCTGGAAGGTTGTGGCTCCTCCTCTGCCAAACGATGTCCCCAAACTGGGGACGGTGGAGGAGTGTCAAATCCTGGCTTGGTTCTCTACCTGTACGACCCCCAGCGCCGTGTAGAGCTTCTTCATCAGGTAGTTCTCTTCGTTGTCGAGGGTCGCCCCGCCGAGGCTGGCGATGCCGAGCGTCCGGCGGACGTCGCGACCCTCCTCGTCCTTCCACTGCCAGGTCTGCCGGCGGGTCTCGATCACCCGGTCGGCGACCATGTCCATCGCGGTGTCGAGGTCGAGGACCTCCCAGTCGCGAGCACCGGGGCGGCGGTGAAGCACCTCGTAGCGGCGGGACGAGCCGGTCGTCAGTTGAAGGCTGGCCGAACCCTTGGGGCAGAGGCGCCCGCGGCTTACCGGCGAGTCCGGGTCGCCTTCTATCTGCACGACCCGGCCGTCTTTGACATAAACGTCCTGACCGCAGCCGACGGCGCAGTAGGGGCAGACCGACTTGGCGACCTTGTCGGCCCCGACGGTGCGGGGCGTGAGCCGTGCCGACGCCGGCGACTTGACGGCCGCGCCCCGTCCGAGCTTGTCGTCGCCGCGCACCTGGCGGAGCACGGGCCAGTCCTTGAGGCTCACTTTTCCTCCTCCACTCCGCTCACGCTTCTGGGCGATCGCTGTGTGCTGCCGGATTACCCACCGCGCCCGACGCTAATCGCGGCTCGCCGCGCCCGTCGTGCCGCTCCAGGCGGCGACGCCTTCGCCGGCGTCCCCGGGGCTCCGGCCCTCGGGTGCCGCGGCTCCTGCTCGGGGCGCCCCGCTGGGGGCTCGAGGGCCGGGCGCGACCCGGCTGGTGGCGACCCAAGGGGCGTCTTTCGACCAAACTGTCCACGGTCCCAACTTGAAGTCGCTTCGAATGGACAGTTAGGGCAAATATTCGTACCAAAGTGTCCAGACCACCGCTTTGGGGGGACCTGCAGTGGACACTTTGGCAAATCGGGGTGCCCGCAGAGAGGGCGTCGGAACACGCTCAGGGGGCCAGCGCGGTGCCACCGCACAGGCAGCGGGTGCATCGCGCGGCCGTCCGGGGGCGCGGCTGGGGTGACCACTGCGGTGGACGCGAGTCCGGCACAGGTCTTGAAGCAGGGAGCCCGCGGCGCCCGCGTGCGGCTGGCGAACCCCTTGAGCAGCTTTCGTAGTTTTCGTCTTCCGCAGACTTGCCCGCTTTGTCCGTAGAGGATTGACGGCGACGGCGGGCGAATAGAAACCGCCGAGGGCCATCGACGAGGGGCAGACAACAGAAACCCCGCGGGCACGGTCCCCCTGACCGCTAATGGTCAGTCCACTTCTCATGGAGGTAGCTACGCGATGAACAAGGAGAGGCTGGCCAAGGCGGCGACCGTGGGGATGGTCGCCGCAACGATGGGCTGGCTCGCGATGCCAGGTGTGGCCAGCGCCGCCACCACGTACACCGCCCAGGCGCAGGCAGCCGGGGCTGTCATCAACGTTTTCGGCACTCAGCTGACCGGCGGCTCCGCCACCGTGAGCGTCGACAGCGGCGCCCACACGGCGAAGGCGGAGGGCGTCGGGACGCTCACGCCCGGGCTGGTGGAGGACCAAAAGGCCAGCGCCCCGCCCGACCAGACCGATCCGAAGGCGTGCAGCCAGGGCGGCAGTCTCCCTGCCAGTTCGCCGGTGGGCGTGACCCTGGGCCTCGCCTGCTCGTCGGCGTCCGCTTCAGTTGACGCCGCGGGGGCGCCCAGCGCCTCCGCCACAGGCGAGATCGCCGGGCTTGACGTCAACGTCTCGGGACTGCTCAACCAGATCATCTCCAGCGGCGGCAACCAGCTGTTCAGCGGCATCCAGCAGATCCTGGGCCAGCTGAACGGTACGCCGCTCGGAACGGGTGCCACCGCCTGCCCCGACACGAGCGCCTCGGGCAGCAGCGTCTCGGGCAGCAGCGTCTCGGGCAGCTCGGACCACGCCTCGTCGACCAGCTCCACCACCTCCAGCCCAGCCTCCACCCTGCAGGCCCTGGCCAGCACTGCATCGGTGCCCGGCTCGCCGGTGAACACCCTCCTCGGCTCCCTCGGCCTCGGCTCGACGCCGGCAGCCTCCTCGCCCGGGCCCCTCGGGAACCTGCTGCAGGGGCTGTGCCAGACGTTGACCAACATCGAGAACGTCGTCAAGGGCGCCAACCCGCCGTCGACCCTGGTGGTGGACATAGGGCCGGCGTCGGCTTCCATCACCGGCACCGACTCGGGCACCGCCCAGGCGACGGCCGCCGGTGCGACCGCTGACATCCAGGTGTTGCCCGGGGTGGGCTGCGACGCCTCCACCCTCACGGCCTGCATCACCGACCCCTCGGCTTACGCCGTGCCGTTGATCGAGATCAAAGTTGCCCCCGCCCAATCGACCGACACGTTCGACGGGTCTGCCTGGACCCCGAGCAGCAAGTCGGCGTTGGTGACCGTCGACCTCAACATCCCCGGCAACGACCAGACCATCTCGGTCGCCCCCGGCCAGTCGCTCGACCTGCTGGCGGGAACCCCTCTCGAGACGGTCATCGATCTCGGGTCTGCCTCGACCAACGGTGAGAGCGCCAACGCGGCGACCATCGACCTGGCCAAGGGCGTCAACGGCGGCATCCTCGCCAACCTCGGCTCGACCGACGTGCTGACCAGCGCTTCTACGCCGGAGACGGCGGCCGCCGTGCCGCAGGTGTCGCACAGCGCCCCGCCCAACACGCCCAGCGTCGTCTCCGCGCCGGCCCCGTCGGGCCTGACGCCCACCCTGGTCCACACCGGGGCCTGGTGGGCGGGATCCCTGCCCTACGTCGGTGGCCTGGCGGCGGCCGGGGCTGGACTGCTCGGCTGGCCGAGGTTCCGCCGCTCGGCCAGGTCGCTGGGGACCCTCCTGCGGGCCGCCCGTCGATGAAGCGGAGCTCGGTCTCCGGGGAGGGCGCCCAGGTGCGGCGCACTCCCCGGCGGCCCGGTGCCGGCTCGACCGCCCCCGCCTCCGGCGAGCCCGGTGCCGGCTCGACCCCCCCCGCTGACGGCGCCGGCTCGACCGCCCCCGCCTCCGGCGCCCCCGCTGTCGCCCCCGGCCCGACCCCGCCGGCGCACCGCCCGACCCGCCGGCGCAACGCCCTCCGAGTCCTCGCCGGCACCGCCTTGGTGTGGGGCGCCCTCGGGGTGCTCGGCTACCAACTCGGCTGGCAGTTCCACTCCCACCGGGCGGGCAGCGCCCTCCTGCGCTACGAGCCTGCGCCGGCGCTGCACGGCTCGGCGGCAGGCTGCACCGCCCAGCCGGCGACGCCGGCCACCGACGGGGTGCTGGCCGGCGCGCTCAGCATCCCCACCCTCGGCGTCAAGGCCCCCGTCGAGAGCGGCACCTCCGACGCCGTGCTCAACGTCGCCGTCGGCCACTTCGACGGCAGCGCCTGGCCGGGCCAGCCGGGCACGGCGGTGCTCCTCGCCCACGACGTCAGCTACTTCGCCCAGGTCGCCCGGCTCCAGCCCGGTGATCACATCTACTACCAGTCG
>DATGKR010000116.1:0-2660 GCA_035294565.1 Acidimicrobiales bacterium
GGGCTGGAGGACTACGAGCTCGGATGGCGGCTCCTCGACGCCGGGGTCGGCTTCGTTGCGGACCGGTCGGCCCGAGCCGACCACCATCACAACCCGACCCTTTGGACGAGCCTCGTGCGTCACCGTGCGGAGGGAAAAGCCGAGATCCTCCTCGGCAGCAAGCACCCGGTCCTGCGATCGGGACTGCGCCTCATGAGTCTCCCTCGTGGAGGCTCCGCCTGGACGTACAAGCTGGCGTTCGGGGCGCCGGCGGTCGGCGACCTGGCGGCCGCCGCTGCGATGGCCCGCCTCGACGCCTACGAGAAGCTCTCGAAGCGCCGTAGGTGGGCGCAGCTGTACGAGGACGTGCGCGCCTACTGGTTCTGGCGGGGCGTGGCCTCCGAGCTCGGATCGCTCGAGGAGCTGTTCCGATTCCAGGCCGCGGCGCCCCCACCGCCCACCGTCAAGGTGGACCTGGCCGAGCCTCTGCCCGACCCTGACGAGCTGCGACCCGCCGCCGCCCGGGGGGTGCCCGTCGACGTCGAGGTGTCCCTGTCGGGGCGGCCGGTGACGGTCGTGCGCGTGCCGAGCGGCATCGGCGAGCGCAAGCCGCTGCGCAAGGAGCTCGTCGGCATCCTGACAGCCGACCCGGCCGTGAGGCTCGCCCTCGGCGGCCTGGCCGCCGAGCCGGCGCGCGACACGCCCGGTGGGGCGCCGGTATGACCTCCCTGGCCCGTCCGGTGACGCGCCGGACCCCGCTCGGCCACGCCGTCGACCTCATGTGGGTCCTCGTGTCGCGCAACGTCAAGCTCCGCTACAGGGGCAGCGTTTTGGGGGTGGTGTGGTCGCAGCTCGGACCCTTGTCGGTGATCGCGGTGATGGCATTCGTGTTCCGGAGGATCGTCCGCCTCGACATCGCGCACTACCCGGTTTTCGTCTTCGTCGGCGTCTTGTCATGGACGTGGTTCCAGAACTCGCTGTTGGCGTCCACCGACGCGGTGCTCTCCGGGCGGGACCTGGTCCGCCGGCCCGGTTTCCCCGCGGCGGTGCTCCCCGCTGCCGAGGTGGCCACCCAGTTCGTCTACTTCGTGCTCTCGCTGCCGGTGCTGCTGGCCGCCATGGTCGTCACAGGCGTCCAGTTGCGCCCCACCCTGCTCGGCCTGCCGTTCGTCATGGCGGTGCAGTTCCTCCTGTCGCTGGGACCCGGCTACCTGCTGGCCGCGCTACAGGTGCGTTTCAGGGACGTCGGCCACCTGGTGGCCGCAGTTCTGCTCCCCCTCTTCTACGCCACACCGGTCTTCTACTCGACGGCTTCGGTAGGCCCCCACTACCGCATCGTCTACCGCCTGAACCCGATGGCCACCGTGATCGACTCCTACCGGTCGCTGGTCCTCTACGGCCGGTGGGGTCCCGTGGGGGCCCTCGGGCTCGTCGCCCTGGTCGGCGCGGCGGTCACGGTCGCCGGCGTCGTCTTCTACCTGGCGGCGGTCCCCAGGTTCGCCGAGGAGACCTGACCGGTGCCGGCGCTGTCGGTGCAGCTCCTGTCCAAGAGGTACCTGCTCTACCCGCCCGACCGGCCGACCACGATCAAGTCGACCGTGCTCGGCGGGTTCACCAAGCTGCGTCACCGCGAGAGCTTCTGGGTGCTCCGCGACGTGAGCTTCGAGGTCGAGCACGGCGAGACGCTGGGTGTGGTCGGACCGAACGGTGCGGGCAAGTCGACCCTTCTCCGCCTCCTCGGCGGGGTCGGCCGCCCAGACTCGGGAAGGATCGTCCGGGAGGGCAGGATCGGGGCCCTCCTGGAGCTCGGCGCAGGCTTCCACCCGGACCTGACGGGTAGGGAGAGCATCCGGCTCGGCTGTGTCATCGCCGGCCTGTCGCGCCCCGAGGCAGCCCGCATTACCGCCGACATCGCGGCCTTCGCCGAGCTGACCGACTTCCTCGACAACCCCATCCGCACCTACAGCAGCGGCATGCAGGCCCGTCTGGGTTTCGCGATCGCAGCCCACACCGACCCCGACATCGTGCTCATCGACGAGGTGCTGGCCGTCGGGGACCTGGCGTTCCAGCGCCGCTGCCGCGACCGGGTGGAGGGCTTCAAGCGGGCGGGCGCGGCGATCGTCATGGTGAGCCACGACCCCGACGAGGTGGCGTCCCTCGCCGACCAGGTGATCTGGCTGCGCGGCGGCAGGGTTGTCGCAAGTGGACATCCCACGGAGGTGGTCAGCCGCTACAGGTCGCACATGGCGGACAGGGCGAGGCGCTCCACTCCCGGCGACCTGGCCGTGACCCGGTCGTCGAACGGTGCGCTGCTCAAACCGGGGGAGAACCGTTTCGGGAACCAGGCGGTGGCCATCGTCGCGGTCCGCTCGAGCAACCGCGCCGGCGAGACGTGCGAGGAGATCTCCTGCGGGGAGGGCCTGCAGGTGGACCTGGACTTGGACGTGAACGTCGATGTGCGGTCCTTCAACGTCGGTGCCAGCCTCGTCCGCTCGGACGGCCTTCTCTGCTTGGACGCAGCCACACCCGTCGCGTGCGCGGCGCCCGGTCGCAAGTCGCTGCGCCTGGAGATCCGCCGGCTCGACCTGGCCCCTGGGGTGTACACGCTCGACGTGGGCGCCTACAGCGACGAGTGGGAGACCGTCTTCGACTACCACAGCGGCGTCTACCCCCTCCTCGTG
>DATGKR010000117.1:0-9891 GCA_035294565.1 Acidimicrobiales bacterium
CTCTGGTACCTGCCGCAGTTCGACGACTGGGAGGAGCCGACGCCGCCGGTGCCGTAGTAGACGACTGTCACGTTGGATCCGAGGCCGCCGTTGCAGTTGATGGGACCGTTGCTGCCCACGGTCACCTCGCCGGTCGGGTCGGGGTTGGACGAAGTTGCGGGCTGAGCCGGGTCGTAGGTGGCGAACGCCTGGCCGGCCGAACCGTTGAAGGTGAGGGACGTCTCCCCGAAAAGGGCGAAGGGGTACTTCGACGAGCGGGTCACCTGCTCCTCCACCGCCGCCGACTGGCCGCCGGTCGTTGCGACCGACTCGACGGTCCACTTGGTGGGCCCCGACGCTGTGGCGACGTAGCTCGCTCCGGGGGCAGCGGGTATCGACGCGGCCAGGCAGCCGGGCGCGCCGACGCAGAAGGTCGCCGACCCGCCGGTGCCCGCCGCCTCCTGGTCGATGCGGAACAGGGCGTCTGCCAGTCCGGCGTCGGCCAGGCTGACAGCGGCCGCTCCCCCCTGGCGGGAGGCGACCACCTCCCCGTCGCCGGCCACCCGGTAGAAGAGGGTCGAGGCAACGAGGGACAAGACCATGAGGAGCAGGGCGACGAAGACGATGCTGCCCTGCTCGTCGTGGCGGCCTGTCACGCTCCGCACTGGCTGGCCCCCGGTGAGCTGAGCGCGTCGAGCTGGTTGGTGAGCGCCACCTCCGCGTCCTCCTGGAAGGGGGCCAGGCCGGCCGCGGCCGGTTCGACCTCCAGGCGCACGCCGATGGCGGTGGTGCAGGCGGCGATGTTGGAGTCGGTGGTGGCGGTGATGTCCTCGCCCGATGCGTCGAAGTAGGTGAACGTCACGTCGGCCACCGACCCCAGGGTCGGGCTCGACGGCTGATAGGAGGAGCCCGCCTGCACCTCCCGGGTGAACGTGGCCGTCGCCGGGTCGTAGATCCATTCGACCCCGGCTGTCGTCCCGTCGGGCTGCAGGACCGACAGCCCGACAGCACGCGAGGGGCTCTGCCCCGGCGGGACGGTGATCGTCTCGGCCGAGCGTATGTCCCTCTCCAGCTGCGACATGGCGGTGCTCACGGACTGTTGGGCGGCGACCATGTCCTCATTGCGGCTGGCCGCCGAGCTGAGCGACACGAAGCCCGCCCCCCCGACGGCGAGGAGGATCGCGAGTATGAGGCTCACGATCATCATCTCGACGAGAGTGAAGCCTTCTTCGCGGCGACGGTTCAGCACTGCCCGGAGTCGCCCTTCTCGGTGCAGAGGATGACCTGCTGCTGGGTGAGCGGCGAGTACTCGGCCGGGGGGGATCCGGTGAACACGGTGAAGGTGGTGGTACCAACGCTCCACACGGTCGAAGATGTTCCCGCCGTGCCGTACAGCGTTCCCCCACTGCCGGTAACTTCGGCGAACTGGGTGGGGCATCCGCTCGCCCCCGGCGTGCAGCCGCTCGGGGCGTAGCCGACGGTCACATCGGAGCAGTCGGAGCCGATGTTGACGGTCAGGCTGAAGGAGCTCTCGTCGGCAAGCTGCCCGCTGTCGGTTAGCGCCACACCCGTGCCGTTGGGGCCCGACGAGGGGTTGACGACCAGGGAGTCGACCGTGCAGGGGGCCGGCGTGGTGGCCTCGGTATTGGGCCCGACCGTGCTGATGGCGACGTCGCCGGTCCCGGCGCTGGCAAGGAGCTGGATGTGGATGGCGGTGGTCGTGAAGGTTGCGCCGTTCTGGACCTGGTAGTCGCCGGTGATGGACACCGCCTGGGACAGGGCGCTTTGGAGGGGGGCGGCGAGAGCGGAGACGGCGGGATCAGCGGACATCGCCGCGGTGAGGGCCTTGACGAGGTCGGTCGGGCCGTTCAGCGGTGAGGACAGGCCGAGGGGGAGGGTCACAGGCGCCAGCCCGAGCGGTGTGACGGTGACGGTGCCGTTGGGCAGCGAGGCCGATCCGCTGAAGGATGACCCGCCGGCTGCGGACGTGGCCCACGAGGTGGCCGCGTCGAACTGGAGCGTGAGACCGCCAACGATGCTGCCCACGGCGCTCCCGACGCCGGGAAGGCCCAAGAGGTTGATCTGCACCCCCCCGCCGGCGTTTCCGCTGGTCGTGCAGGGGCTGGTGGAGCTGCCCCCACCGAGGCTGCCGCCATTGGAAAGGACCCCGGCGCAGGCGTAGGAGGTTCCGTCCGTGTTCGCCTCGGCGATCTGGGTAGCGGCCGAAGCGGAAAAGAAGCTGTCCGCGCCGGGCACAGCCACGGTCGGCTGGGCGACCACCGGCGCGTTCGACCCGCTCCCGTCGTTGGTTGCCTGGGTGGGAGGGTTGGTCAGCTCGTAGCTGGCGGTGTCCCCGCCGAGCTGCAGGTCGAGCGCCTGGGCCTGGGCGGCGGAGGTGTAGCTGACGGTGTCGGCCGGGCCGGACGTCGTGGCAGTGCAGGTGCTCGACGGCGCCGAGTACTGGCTCCCGTAGACCGCCTCGACCTGGAACCAGTACGTCGTGGCCGCCCCGACGCTCAGCTCGACCGTCGTGCCGTAGACGTCCGGGGAGGTCGTGTGCGGCGTCCAGCCGCTGATCGGCGAGCCTCCAGGGTCGCTGGCGGTGTAGTAGACGACGTAGTAGCTGGGCGTCGACCCCGACGGCGTGGGCCATGAGACGTCGACGTAGGCGCTCGGGTCGCCGCTGTCGGCGGCTGCGCTGCACGAGAGCGGCCCGTTGTCGAGCTGGGGGAGGGTGGTGGTCGTCGTGGTCGTCGCGCCCCCGGCGGGACCCTGGTAGGGGCCCTGGCCGCCGGGGTAGAGCGCCGACGTCTGGCTCACCGACGCCGGACCCGCCTGGCCGGCCCACGAGACGGTCACCTGCGTCTGCTTGTACGCCTCGGTGTCGCCGGGGATGGACGAGTCCACCCAGTAGACGCAACGCTCGACGCTGTAGGAGACCGGCCCCTCGGCGACCGTCGCGGGCAGCGAGTCGAGCCGCCCCGGCCGGGCCAGGATGACCGGGTCCTGACCGGTGCAGTAGGCGGGGACCGTCTGGTAGCCGACCTCCCCGTAGGGCATCGACCTCATCTGCTCTGTCGCCTCGACCGCCAGCTGCGTGGCCTGGCTGCGCTGGTCGCTCACCGCCGCCGCTCTGAGCGTGCCGTAGAAGGCCGGGGCGAGGGCGGCCATGACGACGGCGAGCATCATGAAGGCGACCATCAGCTCGACCAGGCTGAAGCCCGCTTCTCCTTCCCTGGGACCCCTGCGCGGGAGCGCCACGCAAGCCTCGTCGGCCCGCCGGCCCGGTTACTGAACCCCCGGGAGTTGTCAGGAAGTTGGCGAGATTTTGTTCAAACCTGCGCCTCCGGACACATCGGAGGTTCCGGCGTGCTCAGCAGCTCACGCCGGTGTTCGGGTCGGGTATGCAGACGCTGGCGGGGTTGATCTGCTGGAAGCTCGACACCTGCCACGCGCCCCAGAAACTGCTGAGCTGCGTGTCGTAGAACAGGCCGAGGTTGGGGCCTCCGTGGCACGTGTAGGTGTTGATGATCGCCGCCCCGAAGATGTAGCTCTGGCAGCCGTTGGCCGTCAGCGACGCCTCCGGCGCGTCGATGACCCCGCCGTAGACGAAGCCGTGACTGCCGTTGACCGTCAGGTCGCCCACGCTGTTGCTGAAGAGCTGGAACTGCGTCGGGTCGGGCAGCGTGTCGCTCGGCTGCGGGCCGCCGCTCTGCATGTCGGCGTAGCTGATGAAGGTGTTGATCTGCGAGTCGGTCGCTACCTGGAGAAAGGCGGTGCTGGCCGTGTTCTGCGACTGGGGCAGCATTACGTAGAGGAGGACCGGACCGGTCCCGGGCGTCACGTACAGGTCCCCGGCGATCGAGATCGGGGAGGTGCACACGTAGGTGCCGCCGCTTATGTACTCGTGGTCGGTGGTGCCCGCCGAGTCGTAGGTGGAACCCATCGTGCCGCCCATCGGGCAGGTGTAGTTGCCCGATGGCGGGTACGGCTCGGGGACGTTGTAGTTCGTGTTCTGGCTCTGCGAGGTGCCGCACGACTGGGACCCCCCGCCGGATCCGGTGTTGAAGTAGATGCCCTGGACGCTGGCGGGCGACGGGCCCGAGCAGGTCAGGCTGCCGTCGGATCCGATGGACAGGCAGGGTGGGTTGGTCGCCGTCGAGGGGCACATCTCGAAGCGCGACGAGCTGTAGGGGCCGGGGTTGAACGTACCGAAGTTGCCGGTGGTGTTGCCGGTGAAGCTGAGGGACTTCTTGCCGAACAGGGCGAAGGGGTATTGGGGAGTGCGGGTCAGCGTTTCCTGCACCGCGCCGCGCATTCCGTCCTGGGCGGTGCCGATTGCCTGCACGACCCATTCGGTGGCGTTGGCCGGCGAGGTCCCGGCCGGGACGGTTCGCGCCACGTAGCTCACCCCGGAAAGCTGGGCCGGAAGGTTCGTCTGGCTGATGCAATCCGAGTCGCTGGGGTCGGTGGCGTTGAGGCACATCACCCCGTCGGAGGGCGTGTCGGCGCCCCCCTGGTCGAGGCGGAACAGGGCGTCGGAGAGCCCGGCGTCGGCGGCGGAGAGCCCCGTGTAGGCGGCCTGGCGGCCCATGATGATCTGGTCGTTGCCGATCACCCGCACGGCGAGCAGGCTGGAGAGGGTGACCACGACCAGGATGACTGCCAGGACGACGATGATGCTGCCGCGCTCATCGTCGCCGCCGCTTCCCCGGTCGGAGGTTGATCTCAGCTGGACGTGCCGCATTGCCCGTTCCCCGGTGCGGAGAGGATCTGCTCCTGGTCGGTTATGGCGACCTCGTCGCTCTCGGTGAAGGTGTTGACCCCGCTCAGGTTCTCGGCCCGGTTGTCGAGGTGCGAGGCCGGTATGACGAGGTCCACGCCGATGGCCGTGGTGCAGTTCTGAAGGGTCTGGTCGGCCCCGCTGGCAGTTGTCGACATGCTCGATCCCTGGAGGTTGTAGTAGGTGAACACGGGGTTGGCCCCATTGGCGACGTCGGGCAGGATCACCTCGGTCGCCGAGGGGGCCAGCGCCGGGGTGAGCACGATCCGGCTCAGCGTGCCCACCGTGGCCGGCGCCGTCGGCGGCTGGTAGAGCCACTCGACGGGCGTGGTCCCGCTCCCAGACGGCTGGTTCTCGTAGAGGACCACCTCGTCGGCCGCGTTGGCCGTGGAGGAGGGGAATCCGACCGAGTGGGCGGAGCGGATGTCGCGGGCCATGAGGGACAGGGCGTTTGACGCCGCCTGCTCCTCGGTGACCATCGAGCTGGTGCGTTCCGCCCCCTGCTGGATCGAAAGGAGTCCTCCCGCGGCAACGGCGAGGACGGTGCCCAGGATGGCGAGCACGACTACCAGTTCGACCAGGGTGAACCCTTCGTCGTCGCGGCTGCGCTTCAGCAATGCCCCGAGTTCCCGTTCTCCTGGCAGGGTGTGACGTTCTGCTGGGTCAGCGTGGACACCCCGTTGACCGTCTGGTAGAAGGGGCTGCCGTTCTGGTAGACGACGAAGCCGTAGGTCGTGGCAGACCACGTGCTCTGGTATGCGGAACCGGTGAAGGAGCCGCTGCTCCACGTGAGGTTGACCACGCTGAGCGGCGCCTGCGGCTCACCGTTGGACCCGTTGACGCCGTACTCGACCGACAGTCCGCTGCAGGTCGAAGTGCCCTGGACGGTGACCGACAGGGAGGTGAAGTTGACGGGGTTGCCGTTCTTGTCGATCACGGGGGACTGCGGGCTGACGTTGATGCTCGAGACGCTGCAGGCGCTGCCGGGGGCCGATTGGGTCGTGCCGGTGACAACGTTCGACGGTGCCGACTCCTGGGATCCGGAGACGGCGATCACGTCGAAGCTGTACGTGGTGCCAGGTGTGAGTCCGCTCACCTGGTAGTCGAGGCCGCCGCTGCCGTCCGAGGTGCCGTTCACCTCGGGCGACTGCGACGGCGGCTGCGGCTTCGTCGCCCCGGTCCACCACTCGACGATGTACTCGACGGGGCTGGTTCCGTAGGTGACGGGCTGCCAGTCGACGTTGATGACCGTGGTCGGCGAGGAGGCGAAGGGGGTGGCCGAGTTGAGCGTCGGGGTGGGCACCAGGCCGGTTCCGCTGCCGCCGGTCTGCTGGTAGGGGGCGAAGTTGTCCGCCGGGCTGTAGGCTCCTTCGCCGCCGGGGTAGAGGGCGGACTCCTGCCGGTAGGTGTCCTGCTGGTTCGGTCCCCAAGTTACGGTTACCACCGCCTGCTTGTACGCCTCGACGCTGCCGTCAGAGGCGGTCACCCAGTTGATGCACGAGTAGACGTAGTAGCCGGGGTCGCCGGGTGGCTGGTAGGGGGGCGCCTCGGCGTCCATCGGCGTGGAGTAGCCGAGGGCCACCGGGTCGCCCCCCGGGTTGTAGTTGGGCGTCGAGCTCGGGTCGCAGTAGCTGGGCGTCGTGTCGTAGCCGACCTCGTAGTAGGGCAGCGACCGGATCTGCTCGGTGGCGGCCACGGCCAGCCCGTCGGCCACGCTCCTCTGGCTGGCGGCCGCGCCCGACTTCATCGTCCCCCACAGGGCGGGCGCCACTGCCGACATGACTATCGCCAGGATCAGCAGGGCGATGACCAGCTCGACCAGCGTGAAACCGGCTTCTTCGCCTCTGCTGTCCAGCCTACCCGGAGAAGGGGTCACGGCTGCTGACCGGGATGCCGCCGGGGATCGTCGTCGACACCGACGGAGCGGCTCTGGGGACGGTCTGCACCGGCGCCGTCGCGGCGGCGGGGTGGCCAGTGCCGGTGGACGGGGAGGAGTGGTGCAGCTCTTTCGTGTAGATGACGTAGCCGGCGACCAGCACGAGCACGGTGAGCAGCAGGAGCGTCCCGTAGCGCCGCCAGGCGGGGATGGGGGATGCGGACGAGTCGATCACTGTTTTCAGGACCTCACGAGGTGTAGAAGATCTGGGTGGTCAGCTCCGCCGTGAGGCCGTGGCCGGCCGCGGCGGAGGTGATGTTCGCCGCGTCGACCACCACGGCGCGCGGCATGCGGGAGAGTCCGGTGAGGAAGGCGGCGATCTGCTGGTAGGAGCCGGTCATGGTGAGCACCACCTGCGAGACCTGGGCGCCGTCGAGGGCGCTCGCTGCTGCCGGGCTGGCCGAGGTGCTCGCCGGCTGGCTGGGGCTGACGATGGTCAGCTGGACGCCGGTGGCCGTGGCCAGGGCGTGCAGCTGGTCGAGCAGGCCTTTAAGGTCGGGGCTGTGGGGAACGGCCGCGTCGAGCTGGGCGAGGCGCGCCTTGTCGGCGGGGATCTGCTTCTTCAGGGCCTCCAGGGACACGACCTGCTGCTGCAGCTGGCTCACCTGCTGCTGGGCGGAGGCGTAGGAGCGCCGGGCGGAGCTCAAGTGGTGGCTGGCCGGCCGGAACAGCGCCGCGTACCAGATGAGCAGCAGCGCCAGCGCCGCTCCGACGGCCAGCGTCGAGATCCTTCTCGTGGAGACGTTCACTGCTGCACCTGCTTCGCTCGGTTGCTCTCGCTGGTGGTCGTAAGGTTGGCGGTGGAGCTGAACTGGACGGGCCCGCCGTTGTCCTTGACGGTTATCCCGCTGATCGTCAGGTTCTCGAAGTCGGGATCGCCGTCGAGCTGTTGAAGCCACGCCGCTGCGGCGGGCAGCCCGCCCGTGCCGCTGACGTTGAACGTGGCGGTCCCGATCCCCGGGTTGGTTCCGGGGGTGCTGGTCGACTGCTCGCCCACCACGTTGGTCCTGCTGGCCGAGAAGCTCGTCAGGCTCAGGTCCGGCGGCATGACGCTGGCCAGCTGGCCGAGGACCCGCACCCAGTCGACGTCGCCGGCGAGGACGTCGGAGGCCAGCTTCTCGCGTGCCAGCATCTGGCCGTGGGCGGCGGTGACGGCCTGGAGCTGCTTGACCTGGGTGGCGAGGACCGCCGCCCTCGCCTTCTCGGCGTGGACCTTGCCCTCCTCGGAGCGCACGGCCAGGAGCTGGCCGGCCGAGGCGACAGCGAGCAGGCCGGCGAGGACCGCCAGGCCTGTCCCCGCCCGGGTCACCATACGCCGCGAGCGAAGGGCGGCGGCGACCTCGTCGGGCAGCACCGAAAGGCGTATCAGCGGAGCCTCCGTCGGCCACAGGGCGAGGCCGACCGCCGTGGAGCCGGCCGCGGCGACCCTGGCGAGCTCCGGCTGGTCGAGGCCGGACGGCCGGGTGTCGATCCCGGCGAGCGGGTCGAGGGCGACCACTGGGGCGGGCAGGTTCCCCGCGACCGCCAGGGTCATGCCCTCGGTCTGGGCGGCACCGCCGGTCACGACCAGGCGGCTCACCTCGGCTCCGCCGGCCTGGGAGACGAAGAAGTCGATCGTCGCCCGGACCTCCTCGGCAAGCTCGCGCACCTCCGGGCCGAGGATCTTCTGCACGTGCGCACCAGCACTCCCAGCGCCGCCGCGCTTGAGCCGCTCGGCGACGGCCAGCTCGAGATGCATCCGCCCGGCCAGCTTCTCGGTCAGCTTGGCGCCGCCGATGGTCAGGCTGCGGATGAAGCGGGGGACTCCCTCCTCCCTGACGGCGACCGTGGTGAGCTCGGCGCCGATGGAGATGATCACCTCCGCCCCCGGCAGGTCCGAGCCGGCGGAGGGCACCGCGCGCATGAGGGCGAGGGGCGCGGCGTCCATGACCTTGGCGCGCAGGCCCGCCTCCTTGAGCGTCTCGACGTAGGTGCGGAGCAGTTCCCGGTGAGCGGCTACCAGCAGGATCCTTTGTGTCGTCCTGCCGTCGCCGTCCGTCTCCGGCGGGCCGAGCAGGCTGAAGTCGAAGCTGGCGTCCTCCATCGGGATCGGCACCAGCTCCTGGGCGCCGAACTTGAGCCAGGGGCGCAGCTCCTCGGCGGGAAGCGGCTCCACGTCCGCCTGGCGGACGAACACCCGGGGACCGGAGACGCCGAGCACCACCTCGGTCGTCGAGAAGCCGCCCTGCTCCCACAACCGCCGAAGGGCGGCCGCCACAGCCGGCGGGTTGTGCACCTCGCCGTCGACGACCTGTCCGGGCGGCAGGCCCACCTGGCCATAGCGGCGCAGCGTCCTGCGGCCGTCCTTGCCGACGTGCAGCTCCGCTGCACGCACGGCAGACGAGCCGATGTCGAGTCCGACTGTAACCGGGTCCACTGCTAGCTCCCTGTTCCGGCTGCGGTGCTCATCGGTTGCTGTATCGGCCGCCACGGCGCCACCTTGACGACATTCCGAAAGGCGCAAACGTCGAGGATCGACGGCTGCGATGGGCGGGCACGGCGAAGGGCCCCGCCTGCTGGCGGGGCCCTTCAGGGTTGAGATTGCCGGTTGGCGGGTTAGAAGCTCGTGTACCAGGTGCCGTCGGTGCCGTTGGTGGCCGAGCCGGATGTGGCGGCTCCGGTCGGCGCGGCGGGATTGGAGCAGGCACCGCTCGCCGGGGCCGTCTTGGTGTAGTACGTGCCGTCCGGGGCAGGCGACGAGGTGCTCGGGTCGTTGACCTGGGCGATGCTCCAGCAGTTCTGGTCCTTGCCCATTGCGGTTATCACCACGATCTGGCCGTTGTCCGACGGGGTGGCGATCACCTGGTTGCCCGTCCCGACCGTCGTGCCGCTGGTGACCCAGGTCAGGCTCGGCTCGATGCTGGTCAGGTTGTTGGAGAACGCCTGGTTGTTGGTCCAGTAGGTCTGCTCGGCGGTGAGGGCGTTGCGCAGGTCGGACTGGGCCGCCCGGGCGTTGGCCGTGTTCCTGGCGCCGAGGAAGGTCGGGATGGCGATTGCCAGCAGGATGGCGATGATCAGCACCACGACCATGAGCTCGATGAGGGTGAAGCCCTCGTCCTCACGGTCCAGGCGCTGCTTGATGGATGACAGCATGAGGATGTTCTTTGCCTTTCGGTTCGGGGATGTTGGCTGCGAGCCCTGTCGATCTCCCTGA
>DATGKR010000118.1:0-10817 GCA_035294565.1 Acidimicrobiales bacterium
TCGTCACCCCGCCCGACGACGCGCAACCTGCAGCCGGGTAGCGATGAGAGAGCGCGGATGGCGGTATCGATCCCCTTGCGTTCATCGATCCGTCCCACGTAGAGCAGCTGTCCCCTCCACCGTCGTGCCACCGCCGGACCATCGGCAGCGGATAGTGGGAAATCCTCCGTGTCGACTCCGCAGTGCACGACGGCGGAGGACGGCACGGAAAGCCCGCTGCTCTCATTGACGCTCTGGCGGATGCTGTCGCTGTAGAAGAGAAATGGTCCGAGGAGGCTGAAGTCGATGGTCGCGGTCGGCACACCCACGACGAGCTTGACCACCGGCGCGGCCAGCCACCCGAGGCGGCGCCTGAAGAGGCGGCTCCAAGCGTCAAGTACCTGCCCGTAGACGGGCCAGTCGTCGGCGATCACGTAGACGACAGGCAACCCGCGTCGTGCGAGGGTGCTGAGCAGCCCCAGGGATACGGCGCCCATGTTCCACACCGACACGACATCGGGCCTTGCTCGCTCCAGCGCCTGTAGCAAGGCGTGCTGGTTGGACCTTTCGATCGCCAGTCGCTCGGTCAGCGAGGGGTTCAACAACCGGTGGTCCTCCCAGTAGAGACGGAGGTCCCGCCACACCGGCGCGGCCGCCGAGTCGGGCTCGTCGACTCCGGTCACCCGGATGTCGCTGGTCAGGACGCTCACCTCGTGCCCGGCGGCCACGAAACGTTCGACGGTGTCCTGGCAGGAAAGTTCGTAACCGCCGTAGTGGTGCGGCGGGTACATGTTTGTCATGACCAGCACGCGCATACGATCAGTGTGCCCGGTACAGCCGCTCGAGCCTCGGTACGATCTCGGCCCGCCAGTCGTAGCGCATGGCCTCCTCGCGGCACGCGGCGACGGCGTCGGGCTCCGCGGCCAGATCGATCGCTTTCTCTAAGGCTTCGGCCAGCTCGGCGGCAGAGGGGCCGCTGGCGAACCCGATCCCCGGCCGCACGATCTCCGCCGGGCCGCCGCTTCGCTCCAGGACGACGATCGGCGTCCCCGAGGCGAGCGACTCGAGCAGGCACAACCCGAAGGCCTCGTCGTAGGAGGGCAGCACGGTCACCCACGCCCGCGCATAGCGGAGGGCGTGCTCCTCGGGATCGCCCAGGCCGACGTCCACGACCGCTTCGCGGGCCTGGCGCGCAGCCCCCTCGAGCAGGCGTCGCATATCGCCGGGGCCGGAGATCCACAGTTCGAGGTCCGGCACCTTCCGGCGCAGCAGTCCTGCCGCCTCTATGAGCATCCTCACGTTCTTGCGTGGGTCGTCGAGCGTTCCCGAATAGAGGAGCGTCGGGCGGGCGTTCCTCGTCGCGGGGGTGAAGCGCCTCACGTCCACTCCGCCTGGCAAGATCACCGGCTCCCGCCCCCAGCCCGAGCGCAGGGCCTCCCCGGCAGCCGCCGACAGGCAGACGTAGCTGTCGACTCGGCGCACGACCATGTCGTGGACTCGACGGTCGGGCCGACTGTCGCGGTACCAGCGGCTGGGAATGCCCAGCGTCGTGTGAACGGAGCGCAGACGACCAGCCGAGCCGAGCAGCGCCGCGGCCGCCGCGTCCGGGGTGCCGAGCGCGTGCCAGACATCGACGCGGCGGCGCGAGAGATGGGCACCCGCCATGAGCCCGAAGGCGAGCTCCTCCGAACAGTCACCGAAGCGGCGGCGCAACAGGGCTCGTCGCCGGAACCAGGTGACGGGTACGTCGAGCACCTCGCCTCGCCCGGCGGAGGGAGCGCTGGACAACACGCTCACCTCGTGGCCGGCGTCGTGCAAGGCGCTGGCCACCTCGTGGAGATACCTTTCCCCACCTCGACGTACTTCGGGCCAGCTGTAGACGTGGGAGAGGACGATCCTCAACCGATCGGGGCGCCCCGCACGGCGACCACGCCGCCTCGGCATGCTCAATTCGAGCGGCCGGGAGGCCAAGCGCCCTCGTCGACCGCCAGCTCGAACTGCGCCCCGAGATCAGTGAGACCGTTCACCCCGTTGCGCCCCGCCACGTAGAGGATCACGGGCGGAGCCTGAGGGGCAACCGGGACCCCCTCTTTGGTCGCCAAGCCGACCGAGCAGCTGTAGGTCCCCGATGCGAGGCACATCCTCATCCTGATCGTGGCCCGCAAGACGTCGCCCGGCCGGTAGGTCTTACGGTCCCACCATCCTGTCGCCTCGCCGTAGACCTGAACCCCGGAGCCGCTGAACACGGTTATCCCGAACAGCGGCCCTTCGACCGGTGCCACGAAACGCGCCTCGACCACGAAAACGGCCTCGTCCGACGAGGCCAGATGGCGCGTCGGGCTCCCGTCGGGGCCGAGGAGGTCGAAGCGCTCGATGTTCGCCCGCAGGTCGAAGTCCCGGTCCGAAGAATGGACGGCCGCGTGGCTGTCTCGTTCGTCGAGGTCGCGCTCCTCGGCGAGAAGGCGGTGGTAGAGGGAGATGGCCTGCTCGGTGTCCCCGTCGTGGCGCACCTCGCCGTCGTGCAGCACGACGGTCCGCTGGCACAGGTTGCGGATGGCAGCCATGTTGTGGCTGACCACGACGATGGTCGCCCCGGACCTCTGGATCTGGGCCATGCGGTCGACGCACTTCATCTGGAACCCGATGTCGCCCACCGAGAGGACCTCGTCGACTATCAGCACATCGGGGTCGGCGGCGACGGAGACGGCGAAGCCGAGCCGGACGAACATGCCCGACGAGTAGAACTTGACGGGCGTGTCGATGAATTCGGCTATCTCGGCGAACTCCACCACCTCGTCGAAGCGCTGGTCGATCTGGCGGCGGCTGAGGCCGAGGACCGTGCCGTTGATGTAGACGTTCTCGCGGCCGGTCAGCTCCTGGTGGAATCCGACGCCCACCGCGATGAGCGGCGCGACCCTCCCCCTCACCGTCACGCGCCCCTCGGTGGGTGCGGTGACCCCGGCGAGCATCCTGAGCAGGGTCGACTTCCCCGAGCCGTTCCGGCCGATCACGCCGAGCACCTCGCCCTGGGCGGCGTCGAAGCTGACCTCGCGGACCGCCCAGAGGGGGCTGCGGGTGGTGCGGCTCCGCAGGCGGGCCAGCCGGGTGACCAGCATCGGGGTGTCGTCGTACTTGACGTAGCGCTTGCTGGCCGACTCGACCCGGATCGCGGGCTCGTTCACAGCAGGTCGGCGAACACGCGGTCGAAACGCCGGTAGAGGAACGCGGCTGCGACGACGAGAAGGGCCGTCCAGCCCAGCGACCACCAAAGAGACGGCAGCCAGCCGGGGTCGGCACCGACGGACCCGGCCCGGAACAGCTCGACCACGCCCGTGACAGGGTTCGCCAGCAGCCAGGGCCACAGCCTCCCCACGGCGTGCAGCGGGTAGAAGACCGGTGTCAGGTAGAACCAGCCGAGCAGCGCGGCCTGCACGACGAACTTGACGTCGCGGAAGTAGACCTGGACTGCCCCGAGCACCAACCCGACGGCGACGGTGAGCACCACGGCGAGGGCCATCGCCGGGACCA
The DNA here is from genome assembly GCA_035294565.1 of Acidimicrobiales bacterium. Lineage (GTDB taxonomy): Bacteria > Actinomycetota > Acidimicrobiia > Acidimicrobiales > Palsa-688 > DATGKR01. Next base: position 3,508 of record DATGKR010000118.1, read on the forward strand.
GGAGGAAGGTCCTGAACCCCGGGACCGTCCCGTAGGCGGACTCGAAGGCGATGAGAAGGACGGCCGTGAGCGCCATGCCGTAGACGCCGGAGAGGACCGCCATCGCCGGGAAGACGGCTCGGGGAAAGTAGATCTTGGTGGAGATCTCCCGGTTGTCGACAATCGAGCCGGTGGCGGCGGAGATGCCCGAAGAGAAGAAGTTCCAGCCCACGATCCCGGAGAAAACGAACACCGGGTATGCGCCGGCGGTCTTGAAGCGGACGAAGTGGTGCAGTACCACGGCCAGCACGACCGCCTGCACCAGCGGGATGCCGACCGCCCACATCATGCCGAACGACGCCCTTCGGTAGCGCACGAAGAACTCCTTGCGCGCCAGGACGACCAGCAGCTCCCTGGACCGCCAGAGATCCCTTAGCAGGACCCGTATGGGAGTGACCTCGCCGTCGAGCACGAGCGTGGTCGGGTGGCGCTGGGCGACGCTCACAGGTACCCGAGCAGCTTCATTTGCGCTTCCATCGCTTCGACATTCGCCGCGTCCCTCGGCGCCACCTCCGTCGCCACGACCCCCGGCACCGACTCGTCGGCGGCCCGTCGCAACGCCCGGCGGGCCAGCGGCAGCCGGTCGGCCCACCTCTCCTCATCGGCGGCCGAAACCGGACGGGGACTCGCTTCGAGCGGGTCCGCCCGCAAGTCGACGAGCTCCTCGGACCCGTCGCGCCAGATCAGCTTCATCCGCCCGTCGGTGGCGCACGCGAAGGAGATGCTGAGGCGCCTCAGCGCGTCCTCGCCCAAACCCCACGTGCGCACGGCCTCCGCGCACCTCGGGTCGTCGGGGCCGGCGGGCGCGTCGAAGGCTGCCGCCGCGACCTGTCCGTCTCCCACCGACCAGGGATGACCCTCGACGCCGGCAGCGTCGGCCAGCCAGCCGGGCACGTCACAGAGGCTGGGAGCCGGCGCCGGCAGGGGAGACCTCGTGCCGAGAGCGACCGCAGGCACCCGGAGCAGCCGGTCGTCGAGCGAGAAGCCGTGCCCTACCAGGCCGTTCTCACCGAGATTCTCCCCGTGGTCGGAGGTGACGACGACGACCGTGTCGTCCAGCACGCCCGCTTCGTCGAGCGCCTCCAGAAGCCGGCCCACCCAGGAGTCCATCATGGTCACCGCAGATCGGTAGAGGGCCCTCATCCTCGCCACGGCTGATCCTGGCGCGTCAGTGCTGCTGCAGAGCCCCTTCCAGATGGCGTCGAAGTTGAGGTAGCGCAGCGCCTCGTCTGCGGCGCGGACACGGCCCCACGGGCCGAGCGGGTTGAACGGCTTGGGGGGAAGGTAGGGCGAGTGGCATTCGACCAGGTTGAAGAACCAGAAAAAGGGGCGGCCAGGGCGCAGGCCGGCGAGCCAGCGCCGGTAGACGCCTTCCATCTCCGACTGGCCGTCGTCCACGCGCGCTTCGAGCGCCTGGCGGTACCAGCCGAGCCTCCCCCGCAGGGGCACCCCCTCCCCGTGAAGCGCCCGGCCGCTGGTCACCTGCACCCATTCGTCGAACCCACGGTCCCATCCCCCCCAGTCAGAGATCCACATGTTGGCGCTGGCGCCGGCCGTCGCGTAACCCCCCCGGCGGAGGACGCACGGCAACCATCGGTGCTCCAGGCGGTCGCCGGCGGCCCGGTAGTCGTCGTGGGTGGCCGCAGGATGACCGAAACCCGCCGCCCGGTAGGCCAGGCCGCTGAACAGGCCGGCGTGGGAGGGAACCGTCCAGCAGGCCGGCGCGAAGGCCACCGACGCCGCCCCCCGACGGGCCATGTCGGCGACCACAGGTGTGGAACCCCCTGGTGCCCCGAAGGGCTCGAAGGCGTCCGCTCGGGCGGTGTCCATCACCACCAAGACGATGTTCGCGGGGCTCATGGCGGGCGCGGAGCCTAACGCGACCCCTCTTCGTGCAGCGGGTCGGACACCGCCGCGAGGCGCGGGCAGGTGCCCGGCGACGGGCGGCGAACCAACCCAGGAGCCATAATTGCCCGAGCCGAGCGACCCGAGGGGCCCGTGGAACTCAGAAGATACCTACACCTGCTCCGCGAACGATGGGCGCTGATCGTCGCCTGCGTCGTCGTCGGCGCCGTGATCGGCTTCGCCACCACCAATCGGACGCACCTCTACACGACCAGCTCCGAGCTCTACGTGGGCACGTCGACCCTCGCCCAGAACCAGAACGAGCTGTACGCCGAACCGGGCCTCAACGAGGTCGTCACCACCTTCGCCGAGATGATCCCCACCCCGGCGATCGCCGAACGCGCCGTGGCCCTCACCGGGGTGGACCGCTCGCCCAGCACGGTCGCCGCCGAGACCAAGACGGCCGTCATCTCCGGAACGACCCTCATCGAGGTCGTCGTGACCGACCCCGACCCCGCCGTCGCCCAGAAACTGGCCAACGGCATGGCGAACGCGTTCGCCACCCAGGCCGACACCTACGTCCCCGGGGCCTCGCCGGGGCCGGGGAGCGTCCCCTACGAACCGACCTACGTCTTCAGGCAGGCCGCCTACCCGGGCGCCCCGCTGTCGGACGGCCTCAGCCGCCACGTCGCCCTGGGCGCCGTGCTCGGGCTCATCGTCGCAGTGCTGGCGGTGCTGCTCCTCGACTACCTCGACATCCGGGTGCGCAGCGCCGGGGACGTCGAGGGACGCCTCGGGCTGCCGGTCCTCGCCGCCGTGCCCGAGCTCTCTTCGCTCCCCCCGTTGGCCGGGTCCCCCACCCGGCCCGGCCGTCCCGCGCGCCTGGCGAAGGAGTCCGAGCTTGCTTAGCCGCCTGCAGGGCCGGCGCTCCTATGCCGGAACCCGCTGGGACGAAGGGAGAGCCTTCACCGAGTCGATCCGGGTCCTGCGGGCCAACCTGGGGGTGGCCCTCGCCGACTTCGACCACCCGGCGGTCATCGTCACCAGCTCCAGCCCCGGCGAGGGGAAGACAACCACCTGCTGCCACCTGGCCGCGTCGTTCGCCACCTCCGGCCAGCGGATCGTCCTCGTCGACCTCGACCTGCGCCACCCCGACGCCCACCGCATGGTCGGCGCCCACAACGAGTTCGGAGCCTCCGATGTCCTCCTCGGTCGCCGCCGCCTCCAGGACTCGCTGCAGTACCTGGAGCTCACCTCCTACGACCACCGGCCACCCACCGGCTTCTACTTCCTCGCCGCCGGGGGAGAGGTGGCCAGCCCGGCGGACCTTCTCGCCGGGGGGCGGACGGCGAGGCTCCTCGAGGGTCTGGCCGAACAAGCCGACGTCGTCCTGCTCGACACGCCCGCCATCCTCCCCGTCGCCGACGCCCTCGTCGTCGGCAGGGTAGCCGCTGGCGCCGTGCTGGTGGCCGAGGCCGGGCGCACCGGCCTCGACGACCTCGGCAAGGCCAAGGACCTCCTGATCCGCAACCGGACGCGCCTGCTCGGCGTGGTGCTCAACCGGGCCGACCCCCAGGCGGCGGACCTCGATGGTGCACGCCACCTGTCAGGAATCCCGGCGAACGGCTCCGAGCCGCCGGTCTCGGGGTTGTCCGCCTAACACCGCTCAGCGACACGCCTGTAAATTTCGGCGTGCGCCGCGGCCGACGCCTCCCAGCTGAACTGGCGCGCCCGCTCGAGCCCCGCGTGGGAGTATTCCGCGCGAAGAGCCGGTTCTTTTACCAGACGGATCGCCGCAGCCGCCATCGCCTGAACGTCGCCGTCGGGCACGACGATCGCGGCGTCGCCCACCACCTCGGGCACGGAGCTGTTGGCGAAGGCGACGACCGGCACCCCGCAGGCCATCGCCTCCAACGCCGGGAAGCCGAAACCCTCGTAGCGGCTGGTCATCAGGTGCACCTCCGCCCCCCGGTACACCTCGGCCAGGTCGGGCACGAAGCCTCTCACCTCCACCAGGTCCGGGCGCGGCGCCGCCCGTAGCGTCCGGTCGAACTCCCCCTGCAGCCACGACTGGATCCTCCCCGCCAACACCAGGCGGTGGGGCAGGCCAGCCTCGGCCATCGCCGCGACGACCTCGAAGGCCTTGTCGAACCCCTTTCGCCGCGCGTACTCCCCCACGACCGACACGTAGGGGGGGTCGGCGGGGGGCTCCCCCGACGGGGTGAACTCCGGGCCGATCCCGTGGTAGACGACCTCCACCCTCGCCGGGTCGAGCCCGAACCAGCGCTCCCCCTCCCCCGCCGCGTGGCGGGACACCGCGATGACCATGTCCGCCCTCCTGTAGCGGGGCCCGAAGCGGCGGAAGCGCTGCCGCAGGACCGCCAGGGAAGGGTCGTCGTAGACGAGGGGGATCACGTCGTGCAAGGTCTGCACCCATGGCGCGCGCACCACTAGGGGCGGGTGGATGCTCGGGTTGTGGAACACCATCCCTGCCGGCCGCAGCAGCTCGAAAGCCCGGCGGGTCTCGTGCTCGCACGACGCCACCCGACCTTCGGTGAGAAAGCGCGTGATCCGCCGCCGGGCGATCCCGAGCGGCAGCTCGGCGTCGTCGCGCGCCAAGGCGGTGACGCGCACGTCTTGGCGTCCCGCCAGCGCGCCTAGCAGGTGCCTCTCGTAGGTCCCGATGCCGCTCCAGCCGAGCTGGCCGGAAAGCTGGTTGGCGTCGAAGAGCACCTCGGCGGCCGGCGCCTGGGGGGGAGGGGCGGGCATCGGCCGGCGGATCATACGTCCACCTCGCCGGCCTCGCCCAGCAGCTCACCCGCCAGCTCCGACATGCGCCGGCGGAACGTCGGCGCCGAGAAGCCCTCGGCGTGTCGTCTTATGGCGACGGGGTCGAAGCGGGCGGCGTCGAACCGGCGGAGTATCCCGGCGAGGACGGCCGGCTCCCCCAGCCGCGGGTAGAGGTTTGCGGTGACCCCGTCCACGGCGCCCTCGGCGATGCCCCCGAGCGCCGGGCCTATCACCGGGGTCCCGCAGGCCTGAGCCTCGACGGCGACGATGCCGAACTCCTCCTCGCCACCGAACACCACCGCCCGGCAGCTCTGGTAGAGGTGCCTCAGCTCCTCGCGGGTGACCGCGCCGCGAAACTCGACGCCCGGGCCGGCCGCCGCCTCCAGCTCCGAGCGGGCCCTTCCTTCTCCGGCCACGACCAGCCGCACCCCGGCGCTCCTCGCCGCCTCGACGACCACATCGGGCCGCTTGTGGTGCACCAGCCGGCCTGCCAGCAGGAAGAAGTCCTGGCGAGCGACGCCCGCGTCGGGCGCGAAGAAGTCGGTGTCGACCGGTGGGTGGACCACTTCCGCCTCGATCGCCCACCACCTGCGGATCCGGTCGGCGGTGTGGCGCGAATTGGCGACCAGCCGGTCGACCCTCCTAGCCGCCTGGCGGTCGGCGCTCCTCTGGGTCGCGGCGAGTGCCGTCATCGCGGCGCTTACCAAGAGGCCGGACCGCTCCTCGTCGCGCCGCCGACCCGGCTCCCACATCCACCTGGCCGGGGTGTGCACGTAGGACAGCACCCTCGCGCCGGCAGGCACCCGCACCCGCTGGGCGTAGCTGTGGTGGCTCACGACGACCAGGTCGGCGCCCCTGACCCGCATGGCCGGCATGGCCAGCGCCGCCAGGGGCAGCAGGGCGAGGCGCGAGGGGGGGGTGCCGAGGCGGCCCTGGAGCCAGCTCGTCTCGAAATGGGCATCTGCCATGCGGGGTGTCAGAGTCGAGTGGTCGACCAGGCCGGTGTAGACGGGAGCGTCCGGCCAGATCCGCCTCAGCTGCTCGACGACCGATTCTGAGCCGCCGTGCTGGGTGAAGTGCTCGTGGACGATGGCAACCCTCGGGAAGCCTGCCGTCATCGGTTTGCGGCGGCGTCGAGGCACAGGCGGTGGACATCGGCGAGGCCCTCGGCGGTCGCCTCCCACGTGAACCGCCTCGAACGCTCGGCACCGGCCCGGATCAGCCCGTCGCGCAGCTCGCCGTCTTCGAGCACCCGCCGCAGGGCCTCCGCCCAGCGCCCCGGCTCGTCCCCGTCCACGACGAGGGCGGCGTCGCCGACCACCTCGCTGGTTGTCACCTGGTGGCGGGCCACTACTGGCACGCCGAGAGCCATCGCCTCCAGGGGTGTCATCCCGAAGCCCTCCTCGATCGAGGGGTGGACCGCGGCGGCGGCGCCCTTTACCAGCAGCGGCAGGTCCGGCGCTGGAAGCCATCCGGTGAACGTCACCCGCCGGCGCAATCCCAGCTCGTCGACGAGCCGGCGCAGGCCGCCCTCGGCTCCGGCCGGCGGGCCGACGCAGGCGAGGCGTACGTCGCCGAGCAAAGGAAGCGCCCGGAGCACCACATCGAGGTTCTTCCGCGTTCGCAGCGCGCCGACCGCCACGAGGTAGCCCCCCGGTTGCAGGCCAAAGCGGGCGCACGCGCCGGCGACGTCGGCTTCTCCCACCGGGGCGAAGTACTCGCCGGCCACGCCGGGGTGCACGACGTGGACCCTGCCGGCGTCGAAGCCGCGCTCGCCGACCAGTTCGCCAGCCACGGCCGACGAAACGGCGACCACGGCTGCGGCGTTCCGGGCCGCCTCCACAGCCCGGCGGAACGCCCAGACCTCGTCGCGCCGATACCAATCCGGGTGGCGCAGCGGGATCAGGTCGTGAACGGTGTAGACGACCGGCGAGGAGCTCGGCACCGGCGTCGAGGGGTAGAGGACGTGCACCAGCTCCGGCCGCCCCACCCAGCGGTCGACCCGGGGCCGTCCGAGCAGGCACCACGACGCGTGGAGCGCCTTGCGAGGCCCGGGAGGACCCGCACCCCGCCTTCCCCGCGGCCGGCGGGCGAGTCCGTCCGGAGACGACACAGGCTGGTAGACGAGATCCGGTCGTCCCAGCCGGCCCAACGCCGCGGTCACCTCCGCCACGTAGCGCCCGATCCCGCTCGGCTCGCTGCCGGCAGCCCGATGGGCGTAGAGCGCGACGGTCGCAACCCCCCTCACGGCTGGTTGGAGGCGGCCAGCGCAGTCGGACGTGGCTCCGCCCGCCGAGGCGTGCCCACCGGGACCCGGTGGCGGGGAGAGGCGCCCGCCAGGCCGAGCCCGGCCAGGGCCCACACGGTCCAGCTCGCCGAGAAGTCGAGGAAGACGTGGTGGAACAGGCCGGCCACGAGGATCCCGAGCAGGGCGAGCCCGGCGGCGGCCGCCATGGTGTCGGGCGCGCGCGCCCTCCTGCGCAGCATCACCAAGGTGCCGAACACGAGCGGCAGCCAAGCGGCGAGGGCGAGCACGCCGAGCTCGTCGCCGACCTGCAGGAAAGAGTTGTCGCTCGCGTACAGCGCCGTGCCGGGGTCGAGGAAGCGGGCACTGGTCACCGGGTTGTTTCCGAGTC
>DATGKR010000119.1:0-26299 GCA_035294565.1 Acidimicrobiales bacterium
GAGCGGGTGGGCGCCTTCATGCGAGGGACGGGCTGCGCGTGGCCGAGACGGGATGCGCGTCACACGGGGAGTTCTACCGCACGGCGGGTTGCCCTGTCGGAGCCGGACCCTCCCGCCCGGCTGCCAGGTGCTGACGGCCGAGGGGTGGGTGCTCGGCTGTGCCGCAGCCGACCACCGGAAAGCGACAGCCGTCGTAGAGTAGTAGCTTGTATGTTGCAAGTCTCACGTGTGGGCTTTCAGCAGCAGTCGGCACGCAAGACCACGGAAGAGGAGCCACGAAAGAGCAAGACCACGGAAGAGGAGCCACGAAAGAGGAGGAGGTGTGGTGGTCGAAATCGCTGGCGTAGAAGAAGCGGCACGGTTCGCCAGGTCGTCGCTCGTGAGCATCGGTCGAGCCCGTCGGGGTCTGGGAATGGTCCTTGCCGAGGGGCTTGTCCTCACGTCTGCCCACAACTTGCGGGGAGAAGAGGTGACGGTCGTGTTCCCCGGCGGGAATCACGCGATCGCCCGCTTGAGGGGGGTCGATGCCGACGGAGACCTCGCCGTGCTAGAGATGGACACGTCGCTGTCAAGACCCATCGGCTGGGCGGACGAACATCTGGTCCTCGGATCCGAGGTTTTCGTGCCGGGGCTGCTGGCTTACCCCGCCACCGAAGCACGGCCCCGGGTCACCACCGGTCTCGTCTCAGCCTTGGGGGCTGCCTTCAGAGGACCGGGCGGCCGCCTTGTTGTCGACGCCTTCGAGCACACCGCACCGGTACCTCGCGGCTCCTCGGGGGGCCCGGTGCTCGACGGATCCGGACGGGTCGTCGGTATCAACACACACCGTCCCGGAGATGGCTTGTACCTGGCACGCACGGCGGGTGCCGGTCTGCGAGCCCGCGTCGAGGAACTCGCGCAGGGCAAGTCGCCGGCCCGCCGGCGGCTGGGTGTCGGCCTGGCACCGCCGCACGTCGCCCGGCGCCTTCGTGCAGCGGTGGGACTCGAGCCGAGGGAGGGCCTGCTCGTACGGGAGGTCGCCGAGGCCAGCCCGGCGGCGGAAGCAGGAATCCTGGCGGGTGACCTGATCGTCGAAGCCGGCGGACGACCGGTGGTCTCGCTGGACGACCTGGCGGATGCCCTCGACGCGGTCGGCGGCGACGGGGCGTTGAAGGTCCGGCTGCTCAGGGGCGCTGACGCAACTGAGGTGACGGTGCGTTTCTAGTTCCAGGGATGGTGGCGGCTGCGCCGGGGGCTGTCCGCGGAATGGTGAGTGCTGGGCCGGGGGCTGTCCGGAATGGTGAGTGCTGGCCTGGGGAAATTGGCGGCAGTTGCGCCGGCTGCCCACCGGCGCAACTGGGCTCGCCTCTTGTCGTCGACCGAGAACCCGCAAACAGCCCGGCGGGCGGCTTCGGCCAAAGTGTCCACTCCCCGAGCCACAAAGCCGGGCCTCTGGACACTTAGGGCGAATATTTGACCCAAAGTGTCCACACGACCCCTCCGCGGGGCGAGCCTCTGGACGCTTTGGGCGACACGCCGCTGTCCGTGGTGCGATTGGCGCGCAAGGGGACGAGCCGCTTGATGCTGTCGGGGCTGGAGTTGCTGCTGGGCTGGTGGCCTGGCGGCGGTTTTCTCGGTGACGCGTATACAAAGGGCCTCGAGCCGGTTCGCCTCGACCTCAGCATCGGGGCGGAGGGCGAAGCGGGTCACCGCCGGGCCCTTCTCCTTGCCCGCCTGGCTGCCAGCGACCTTTGTATGCAAGAGGCCCTCATTGGGGACCCGTAGCGAGCAAGCGTGTCATGGCTGCCCAAACGCGCTCATCGGGCGGGGGCTCGGGCGCGAGCAGGTAGGATAGTCCGAGCCGGAGTAGCAGCTCGGCGGCCGCCCCGGCGGCGCTCGCTTCCTCGGGCTTCAGGTCACGACCCACAAGGCATCGGTAGGCGTCGACCAGCGCGCTGCGCCCAGCGTTCAACAGCGACCGAGAGCCGAGGAGGGATAGCGCCGCCGCGGGGTCGTGCTCGACGAGGGAGGCGAGGACGGACTTGCGGGCCAGTCGGATGCCCATGACGAAGCCGGCGGCGAGCTGGTCGGCCGGTTCGGGAAGGTCCGAGACGGCGGCCGATATGGTCGAGAAGAAAGCCCGCGCCTGTCGGTCGAGCGTTGCCCGAACCAGGTCGTCACGGCTGGCGAAGCGGCGGTAGAGCGTGGCCCGACCGACACCGGCGCTCCGAGCGACGTCCTCGACGGTCCAGCTGGCCAGGCCGTGCAGGGACATCAGACCGGCGGCCGCGTCGAGGATGGGGTCCGTCGCGTCGTTGCCCGTGGGGGACGTGGTGCGCAGGATGTCTGAAAGGACCTCGCCGAGATCGGCGCATGGCGCCCGGCGCATCTACGCCACGTCCGTCCGGGAGGGGCGCTGCGGCAGCTGTCGGCGAGCCGCCCAACCGGCCTGCGCGACCGGCCCGTAGCGCAGGCCCGCGGGCAATCTGCGCCACAACTCGCGAACCGCCGCCTGCAGGAGGCGGTACTGGGCTTCGTCGTCGAAACCCCACGGGATGCCGAAACGGTGCCGCACCGCGTCGGGGAGACCCCCAATGGCGGTCAGCCGTAAGAGGGGAGTTACCACCACCGGCTGCAGCGCGCGGGTCCACCAGGGAAGGAAGGGAATACTCATCGCCCGCTCGTGGAGCGCCATGTCGAGCGCCCGACCGGCTGCGGGGGTCAGCTCCAGGACGCTCTCCACGTGTCGCTCCCACTCCGCCTGGAACGAGCGGCGGTCGGCTGGCACCGGTCTCATCGACACTCCGTAGCGCCGGTACCACTCGACGCCGTCGAGGTAGAGCTCCTCTCGCTCCGCGGAAGCGAGGCGATGGGCGTCGAAGCGGTCGGCCACCTGCTCGACGGCGTTCTGGAAGGTGGCGTGCGCCCACCAGAACGTCGTCGGGCTCAGGGCGTTGTAAGGGCGGCCGATGTGGTCGACGCCTCTGATGTGCCGGTGGTAGTCGCGCACACGGCGGCCCGTTTCCTCGGGGTCTGGGTCGTACACCACCCCGAGGATCTGCGGTATCGACCTGACGATCCGGTCCCATGGATCCTCGAAGAACCGGGAGTGCTCGGCCACCCCAGCACCTATCGCCGGGTGCATCAGCTGGAGCAGGCCGGCGGACAAACCGGTGAGGCCGAGTCGGCGGTCTCCGGCGTAGCGCCAGAGAAGGGACCCCGGGCCGACATCCCGTCGAGGTTGAGACATAAACGACAGGATAGTCTCAGGCATGGAACGCCACATCCCGTGCCCAGACCACTAGGCGGCGGATCTCCGAGCGACCAAGCCCAGCGACCGAGCCGAGCGTGCGACCCGGACCGAGCGAGCGCCCGAACTAGCTACCGGACCGAGCGAGCGGGCAAGCGAGTCGAGCTGGCGGACCGAGCGAGCGGGCAAGCGAGTCGAGTCGAGTCGAGCTGGCGGGGGAGGACTCGAACCTCCAACATACGGCTCCAAAGGCCGTCGTTCTGCCGATTGAACTACCCGCCACCGGGCACGGTGGCCGCCTACAGGGTCGCGCGAAAAAGGCCGGCCCGTGCGAAGCGGTGCCCGTTGGTAGAAAGTAGCCATGTCGTTGTCGGCTGTGGTGCTGGCGGCGGGGGAGGGGACCCGCATGCGGTCGGAGCGACCCAAACCCCTTCACCGTCTCTGCGGGCGCCCGATGGTGCTCCACGTACTGCACGCTCTGGCGGAGCTGGACCTGGAGCGCGCCGTGGTGGTAGTGGGTCACGGCGCCTCGCGGGTCACCAAGGCGGTGAGCGAGCAGCCCCCGCCGGGGCTGCACATCGACTTCGTGGAGCAGCACGTCCAGCGGGGGACCGGGGACGCGGTCATCGTCGCGTTGGGGGCCTTCCCCGACGACGACGTCGACGGTGGGGACATCATCGTCTTGCCGGGCGACACCCCCCTGCTGCGACCGCCGACACTCGCGGCGCTGGTCCGCACCCACCGGCGCGCCGAGGCGGCGGCGACGCTGCTCACCGCCCGTCTCGCCGACCCCAGCGGCTACGGGCGCGTCACCAGGGATCGCAACGGCAACGTCGCCCGGATCGTCGAACACGGCGACGCCGGCGAAGAGGACCTCGCGGTGAACGAGGTGAACACGTCGATCTACGTGTTCCGGCGGTCGGTGCTCGCCCCCGCCCTCCGTCGGCTGACCCCGGACAACTCGCAGGGCGAGTACTACCTGACCGACGTGGTGGGGGTTCTCCACGACGCGGGCTACCCGGTGGTTTCGATGGTCGCCGAGGACAGCATGGAGGTCGCCGGGGTCAACGACCGCCACCAGCTCGCGATGGCCGAGGCGGAGCTGCGCTCCCGCATCAACGAGCGGTGGATGCGCAGGGGCGTGACCATGATCGACCCCGAGGCGACCTACGTGGACACCGGCGTCGAACTGGCCTCCGACGTCGTTCTCTACCCTCAGACGTATCTGCAGGGCAGCACCGTGGTGGAGGAGGGGGCCGAGATCGGGCCGAGCACGCTTCTGGCGGACTGTCGGGTGGGCAGGGGCGCCGTGGTCATCGCCACGGTCGGCCGCAACGCCGAGATCGGCGCCGACGCGCGGGTCGGGCCCTGGGCCGACCTCCCGCCAGGCACCAGGGTGGCTCCCGGTTCGGCCTTCGGCGTCGACGGTTAAGCTGGGCCAGGAGATGGTCACCCCCGCCGCGAAGAAGGGCAGGCTCGAGGGGCAGGAACGGGCGACGGCCCTCGAACTGACCCCGACGCGCAAGCTGCAAGTGCTCACGGGGCGCACCCATCCGGCGCTGGCCCAGGAGGTCGCCGCCAACCTCGGCGTCGAGCTCGGCGATCCCAAGCTTGTGGACTTCGCCAACGGGGAGATCCGCCCGCGTTTCGCCGGGTCGGTCCGCGGCGCCGACGTGTTCGTCATGCAGTCCCACGGCCGCTCGGCGGGGCGCTCGGTCAACGATTCGCTGATGGAGCAGTGGATCATGATCGACGCAGCCAAGCGGGCGTCTGCGAAGCGGATCACCGCCGTTTGCCCCTACTACGGCTACTCCCGTCAGGACCGCAAGTCGAAGGAGAGAGAGCCGATCACCGCCAGGATGGTGTCCGACTTCTTCAAGGCGGCCGGTGCAGACCGGATCATGTCGATCGACTTGCACTCGGGGCAGATCCAGGGCTTCTTCGACGGGCCCGTCGACCATCTGACGGCGGTGCCGCTGCTAACGGAGTACCTGCGCGAGAACGCTCCGAGCGGAGACTTCGTCATGGTGGCTCCAGATACTGGTCGGACAAAGGTGGCCGAGCAGGCTGCCCGCCACGCGGGCGAGGACGTCGACGTGGCAGCCGTGTACAAGCGCCGTCCCAAGGACGCCGTCAACCAGGTGAGGGCCCTCGACGTCATGGGAGACGTAGACGGCAGGATGTGCGTCCTCATCGACGACATGATCGACACGGCCGGCACGATCTGCGCGGCGGCCGAGATCCTCTTGGAGAAGGGGGCCACCGAGGTGTGGGCGATGTGCACCCACCCGGTGCTGTCGGATCCGGCGATCGACCGGCTGAAGAACTCCCCGATAAGCCGGGTGGTGGTCACCGACACGCTCCCTCTGCCTCCCGACAAGCAGATCGACAAGATCGACGTCGTGTCCATCGCCAGTGTGGTCGCGGACTGCATCAACGCCGTGTTCACCGATCAGTCCGTCTCGCAGATATTCGGCGGAGAGAACCAGACCTGACCCGCTGACGGCGCGACGCCGGGTTGCCACTACACTTTCCGGGTTCTCGACCACAGGAGCTAGACCGACATGGCTGAAGTCAAACTCGTCGCGGAGCCGGGCAGGCCTTGCGGCTCCAGGGAGTCGCGGCGTCTGCGGGCCAACGGGCGCGTGCCGGGGGTCATCTACGGGCATGGGGTGCAGGGGTTGGCCGTGTCGGTCGACGGGCGCGAGCTGCGTCACGCCCTCTCCGGCGGCGTGGGGACCAACCAGCTGCTCGAGCTGCAGGTCGGCTCCGAGAGCCACCTCGCGATGGCAAAGGTGATCCAGCGCCACCCGGTCCGCCACACCGTCCTCCACGTGGATTTCCTGATCGTCCGCCGCGACGAGGTGGTCACCGCCGACGTGCCCGTCGTGGTGGTCGGTGAGGCGAAGGAAGTGGAGCGTGAGCAGGGGCTTGTCGAGCAGCAGCTGGCGACGCTCACGGTGCGGGCCACCCCGGGGCGCATACCCCCCCACCTCGAGGTCGACGTCTCGGGGCTTACCGTGGGCGACAGCATCCGGGTCGCCGACCTCGAACTGCCGTCGGGTGTGAGCACCGAGCTGCCCCCCGACGAGGTGGTCGTGATCGCCAGCCTCAGCCGCGCCGCGGCAGCTCTGGAGGAGGCCGAGGCCGAAGCGGCGGCCGGCGAAGAAGCCGCCGCCGAGGGCGAGCCTGCGGCCGGTACCACCAGCGGGGAGAGCACCTCCGTCCAGGCGGAGGGATAGCTGCTCAGACCCCGCACGGGTACGCCGGCGGACCTTTTGGCCGTCGGCCTTGGCAACCCGGGCAGCGAGTTCGCCGGCAGCCGGCACAACGCCGGCGCCGACGCCGTCCGGCTCCTCGCCGAGCGCCACGGTGTGCAGCTGCGACGCTCGAAGGAGCAGGCCCTCGTAGCGGAGGCCCGCGTCGGCGAGCTGAGGCTCTCCCTGGCCGTGCCTCAGACGTACATGAACGACTCGGGCCGTGCAGTCGCCCCGCTGGTCCGCCGCTTCGGCGTGGAGGACCTGTCTCGTCTGGTCGTCGTCCACGACGAGCTGGACCTTCCGCTCGGCGTCGTGCGGGTCAAGGCTGGCGGCGGCCTCGCCGGCCACAACGGGCTGCGTTCCATCAAAGCGCACCTGCACTCCGACGCCTTCAGCCGGGTGCGGATAGGCATCGGCAAACCGCCGGGGGGCAAGGAACGCGGCGTCGACCACGTGCTCCGGCCGGCCAGGGGCAAGGCCAGGCGGGAGCTCGACGTGAGCATCGAGGAGGCCGCCGACGCCGTTGAGTGCATACTCTCCGAGGGCCTATCAGCCGCCCAGAACCGGTTCAATGGCCCTCGTGCCTGACTCCCCGGCGGTGCTTTACGAGCTGCTCGGCCTAGCCCGCGGCGATCCTGTCCTGTCGGAGGCCTCCGAGCTGAGCAGCGTCGTCCTCGCGGTCCCCGCGCCGGCGCGCGCCTACGCTCTGGCCGCCGTCGCGGAGCACCAGAGACACCATCCAACGGTGGTGGCGGTGGCCACCAACGCCGAGGCCGAGCGCCTCGCCGGCGACCTCGCCGCCTTCCTGGGTCCCGGGGAGGTCGACCTGTGCCCTGCGTGGGAGACCCTGCCGTTCGAGAGGGTCAGCCCCAGCGTGGAGACCATGGGCCGCCGGCTCCGGGCGATGTGGCGGCTTCGCCGCCCCGAGCGGATGCCAAAGGTGCTCGTGGCGCCGGTCCGTGCCTTGCTGCAGCGACTCGGGCCCCACGTCGAGGACTCTGACCCGGTGGTTGTGAGGCGCGGAGACCGAGTCGATCTCGACGAGCTCGTCGGCCGGCTGGTTGCCTTGGGCTACCGGCGCGAGTACCAGGTGGAGCACCGAGGCGAGGTGGCCGTGAGAGGATCGATCGTCGACGTGTTCGGCTCCACCGACGACGTCCCGGTGAGGATCGACCTTTGGGGCGACGAGGTGGACCGGCTCACGGAGTTCTCGGTCGGCGACCAGCGCTCGACCGCCGAGATCGAGACGGTCGAGCTTTTCGGATGCCGGGAGCTGCTGCCGACCGACGAGGTCAAAGACCGCGCCGCTCGGCTCGTAGGAGAAGCGTCCTGGGCACGCGACCAGTGGGAGCGGCTGGCCGAGGGCGCCGTGTTCGACGGGATGGAGTCTTGGCTGCCATGGCTCACCGGCGAGGAGCGCCTCCTTTTCGACCTGCTCCCCCCCCGGGCGCTCGTCGTCCTCGTCGAGCCGCGCCGGATGCGCGACCGCGCCGGGGAGCTCCTCGAGGAGGAGGCTGCCCTGGCCGCGACGCTCGCACAGACGTGGGGTGCCGGGGGTGACTCGTTTCCCAGGCTGCACCTACCGTTCGACCGGCTGCTGGCTCGGACGGAGGCCGCCGCGTGGACGGTCACCGCGGCCCCCGAAGGACCAGGCACGGCCGTGGTCGCGGCTACTGGGTGGGACCCGGTCGGCGGGGGAGGCGAGCGGCTCCTGACCCAGCTGAGGTCGCTCCGTTCGGAGGGTTACCGGATCGTCGTGTGCGCTGACGGCGAGGGGAGCGCTGCCCGTCTGGCCTCGGTGCTGCACGACCACGGGCTGGACGCCGGTGACCAGGGCAGCCTGAGCGACCCGGGGGTGCATCTGCGGGTTCAGAGCCTCGAGCGGGGGTTCCTGTGGCCGGCGCTCAAGGTCGCGGTGCTCGCCGAAGGGGACCTGACCGGTCGGCGCAGAGCGCACCGGAGGCCGCGGCCGAGGGCTCGCAGGGCCGAGACCTTTTTCGACGACCTTTCCTCGGGCGCTTACGTGGTGCACTACCAGCACGGGGTGGGCCGCTTCGGCGGGATGGTGCGCCGCTCGATCGGCGGCGTCGAGCGGGACTATCTCCTCCTCGAGTACAAGGGCGGCGACAAGCTCTACGTGCCGTCGGACCAGGTCGACCTTCTCCGCCCTTACACCGGCGGCGAGAGCCCTACGCTGAACAGGCTCAACGGCGCCGAATGGCAGCGCACCAAGTCCCGGGTACGCGGCGCTGTGCGGGAGATAGCCCAGGAGCTGGTGCTCCTCTACCAGAAGCGGATCAACTCGCCGGGACATGCTTTCAGCCCCGACACCCCCTGGCAGCGGGAACTGGAGGAGTCCTTCCCGTACAACGAGACGCCCGACCAGCTGAAGGCCGTCGCCGAGCTGAAGGCCGACATGGAAGAGGCGCGCCCGATGGACCGCCTCGTCTGCGGTGACGTCGGGTTCGGCAAGACCGAGGTGGCGGTCCGTGCCGCCTTCAAGGCGGTGCAGGACGGCAAACAGGTGGCCGTCCTGGTGCCGACCACCCTGCTGGCTTCCCAGCACCACCAGACCTTCAGCGAGCGTTTCGCCGGCTACCCGGTGAGAGTCGAGATGCTGTCGCGCTTCTTGACCCCTCAGCAGGCGAGGACGGTCACGGCGGGACTGGCCGACGGGTCGGTGGACGTCGTGATCGGGACCCACAAGCTCCTCTCCGAGGACGTCCGCTTCAAGGACCTCGGCTTGCTGGTCGTCGACGAGGAGCAGCGCTTCGGGGTAGGCCACAAGGAGGCGATCAAGAAGCTCCGCGCCGACGTGGACGTGCTCACCCTGACCGCCACCCCGATACCCCGGACACTGGAGATGAGCCTCACCGGCATCCGAGACCTGACGCTGCTGCAGACGCCCCCGGCGGACCGTCAGCCCATCCTCACCTATGTAGGGGAGTACGACGAGCGCGCCGTGGCCGAGGCGGTGAGGAGGGAGCTGCTGCGCGAGGGCCAGGTGTTCTACGTCCACAACCGTGTCTCGGACATAGAGAAGGTGGCCGCCGAGCTCCGGGCGCTCGTGCCCGAGGCGCGGGTCGCGGTGGCGCACGGCCAGATGGACGAGGGGGTGCTCGAGAAGGTCGTCCTCGACTTCTGGCAGGGCGAGTACGACGTGCTTGTCTGCACGACGATCATCGAGTCAGGCATAGACATGCCTACCGTCAATACGCTGGTTGTGGACCGGGCAGACCGCCTCGGGCTCGGCCAGCTCCACCAGCTTCGGGGGAGGGTGGGCCGGGCCGGCCAGCGGGCCTACGCCTACCTGCTCTACCCTCCTGAGCACGTCCTCTCCGAGGAGGCCTACGAGAGGCTACGGACGATCGGCGAGAACACCGAGCTCGGGTCGGGGTTCAAGATCGCGATGCGCGACTTGGAGATCCGTGGCGCGGGCAACCTGCTGGGGGGGGACCAGTCGGGCCATATAGCGGCGGTCGGCTACGACCTGTACGTGCAGATGGTCTCTGAGGCCGTAGCCGAGTTGAAGGGCGAGCAGCCGCGCGAGCCTGCGGAGATCAAACTGGACCTGCCGGTCACCGCCAACCTCCCCGCCTCCTACGTTGCGCGCGAGGATCTCCGCATCGAGGCCTACCGGCGGCTTGCGACGGTGACCGGCCACGAGCAGGTCGACGACATCGAGGCGGAGTGGCTGGACCGTTACGGTCCGCTGCCCGACCCCGCCCGGGCGCTTCTGCGGATCGCCCACCTGAGGGCCGAATGCGCCCGCCTGGGGGTGAGAGAGGTGGCCGTGGTGTCCGGGGGAACCGGTCTCGGCGGCCCGGTCTACACCGCCCGGCTGTCACCGGTGAAGCTCAAGGTCAGCCAGAAGGTCCGGCTCGGGCGGCTCGCGCCCAAAGCCGTGTACAAGGAGGACGCGTCGCAGCTGGTCCTGCCGCTCCCCAAAGGGGCTGACCCGGCCGAGGCCCTCGCCGTGTTGCTGTCGGAACTGGTCCCACTTGTAGCATCGGCCGCATCGTGAGAAAAGTCCTCGTCCTGCTGGCCGGAGTGCTCGCGGCAGCACTGATGTTCACCTCCTGCGACGCTTCGCCGTACGCGGCGAGCGTCGACGGCCACGACATAAGCGTCGCCTACCTCTACAACCAGCTGAAGCAATGGTCGGCCAACCGGTCCTGGGTGACGTCCTTCGACTCGGCGAACTCGAGCGCCAACGGCGGTAGCGGCACCACCGTGGCTGGAAGCGGCGGCCCCTCGACCTACAGCTCCACCTTCACCGCCGACATCTTGGACACGATCGTCGAGTTCGACATCGTCCACGACTACCTTTTGGCGCACGGTCGTCTGCCGAGCCCCGATGAGCTGGTTGCGGCGCGCGCCGTCAACGAGTACCTCCGCGCCCAGTACTGGGCGCAGTTCTCGCCGTCGCTGCGCCAGTTCCTCGTAGAGCAGCTCGCTGACGAGGCGGTGCTCGTGCCCCGCTCGACCGACCAGGCCACCATCCGCTCCGCCTACACCCAGATCAAGCCCTATCTGTTCTCGCAGATCTGCCTCGACGAGGCGTCCACGACCACTCAGGCCGCCGCCCTGGCGCTGTCCTTTTCTGCGCGGGTGAACGGCGTCACCGTGTGCCTGGACCAGGCGGCCTTGGAAGAAGAGCCGGCGGACTTCCGCCAGGCGGTGCTGAAGCTCTCCCCGGGGCAGGTGTCCCAGCCGATACGGGTCTCCTACGGCTACCAGGTGGTGCAACTGGTCAGCAGGAAGGCACCGGGTCTCAGCGCCGGCGTAGAGCAGGTGCTGTCGGCCGCCACGGCGACCAGCGAGCCGCCGGCGCTGTCGAGGATCCTCGCCAAAGCCAAGGTGAAGGTGAACCCCGAGTACGGCACCTGGTCGAACGGCCAGATCACCCCTCCCCGCCCCGTCGGGGGCACGTGAGCGGGCGGGTCGTCGCAGTAGGCCTCGGGCCGGGCGACCCGCGCCTAGCCAGCGTCGCAGCCAGAGAGGCCCTCGACGGAGCCCGCAGACGCTACGTGAGGACCCGGCGCCATCCGAGCGCCCTCCTGGCCGGGGACGCCGAGTCTTTCGACCGGGTCTACGAAGAGGCGTCGAGCCTCGACGAGGTCTACCGTCGGATAGTCGAGGAGCTCGTCGACGCCGCCGAGCGCCACGGCGAGGTCGTCTACGCCGTGCCGGGCTCGCCTCTGGTTGCCGAGGCCACCGTCGCGGCGCTGAGAGACGACCCCCGCGTGGAAACGGTGGTGGTGCCCTCCCTGTCCTTCGTGGACCTCGCTTGGGACCGGCTCGGCGTCGACCCCTTCGCCGAGCAGGCCGTGCTCATCGACGGGCAGGGGTTTGCCGTGGAGGCGGCGGGCAGCGCCGGCCCTTTTCTCGTCGGCCAGTGCGACACCACCCTCACCCTCTCCGCCGTGAAGCTGGCCGTCGAAGACGGGCCGGAAGCCGTGCTGCTCCAGCACCTCGGGCTTCCAGATGAGCTGGTGCGGCGCGTCGGCTGGGACGACATCGACCGCTCTGTCACTCCCGATCACCTCACGTGCCTGTGGATACCCCGACTGGGCGAGCCGGTAGCGGCCGAGATGACCCGCTTCTGGGAGCTCGTCCGCACTTTGCGCTCGAAATGCCCCTGGGATCGGGCCCAGACCCACCAGAGCCTGTCCCGGCACCTGGTCGAGGAGACATACGAGGTGCTCGACGCCATCGACGCGCTCGGCCGCGGGGGGGACTACGCCCACCTCGAGGAGGAGCTCGGCGACCTGCTGTTCCAGGTCGGCTTCCATGCCAACCTGGCGGCCGAAGCCGGGCAGTTCGACCTGGCCGACGTCGCCCGGGGCATCCACGACAAGTTGGTCGCCCGCCATCCGCACGTCTTCGGTCCTGCGGGATCCCCGGTGCCCGACTGGGAGGCGCAGAAACGCGAGGAGAAGGGCCGGAGCGGGGCACTGGAAGGCGTGCCCCGCCACCTGCCGGCCCTCCTCTACGCCTCGAAGCTCCAGGCCCGGGCCGCTTCGGTCGGCTTCGACTGGGACGGCACCGCAGGCGTGCGCGACAAGATCGGCGAGGAGCTCGACGAGCTGGCTGCGGCCGTCGCCGAGGAGGGCCCCGGCAGCGCATCGGTGGCCGAGGAGCTGGGCGACGTGCTCTTCAGCGTGGTCAACCTTTCCCGGCACCTCGGCGTGGACGCCGAGGGTGCGCTCCGCTCGGCGTCCGACAAGTTCAGGGGTCGTTTCACCGCCATGGAGCGCCTTGCGGTCCGGCGGGGCCGCGGGCTCGGGGACGACCTGTGGGAGGAGGTGAAGCGAACAGGCTCGAGCGTCCCGCACCGTGGCGACCCGGGCGACTAGCTTTTACGAACATCAACAACAGGAGCCACACGGGTCACAAGAAGAACTGGGCGGCATGAGCGAGATCAGGGAGCTGGTCGGGCGCGAGATCCTGGATTCGCGGGGTAACCCGACGGTCGAGGTTGACGTCCTTCTCGAATCGGGGTCGACCGGCAGGGCCGCCGTCCCTTCGGGCGCGTCGACCGGGGCCCACGAGGCGGTCGAGCTGCGCGACGGCGGTGAGCGTTATGCAGGCAAGGGCGTCGCCCGGGCGGTGGACAACGTCAACGGCGAGATCGCCCGCGCTCTCGCCGGCATGGAGGCACTGGACCAGCGCGACGTGGACAGCGCCCTCGTGGACCTCGACGGAACGCCGAACAAATCACGACTCGGCGCCAACGCCATCCTCGGCGTGTCCCTCGCCGTGGCCCGTGCCGCGGCCGACGAGGTCGGGCTTCCCCTCTACCGCTACGTCGGCGGGACCGACGCCCACGTGCTGCCGGTGCCGATGATGAACGTGTTGAACGGCGGGGTCCACGCCGACAACAACGTTGACCTGCAGGAGTTCATGATCGTGCCCCTCGGTGCCCCGAGCTTCGCCGAGGCCCTGCGCTGGGGGGCGGAGACCTACCACTGCCTCCGGTCGGTGCTCCGATCGAGGGGCCTCTCCACGGCGGTCGGGGACGAGGGCGGGTTCGCCCCGGACCTCCCAACCAACGAGGAGGCGGTGAAGGCACTGGTAGAGGCGATAGAGCAAGCGGGCAGGACGCCCGGTGACGAAGTCGCGATCGCCCTCGATGCCGCGGCGAGCGAGCTCTACCGCGACGGCGTCTACCACCTGCGAGGCGAGGGCCGCACGCTGTCCTCCGGGGAGCTCGCCGACTTCTTGGCGGACCTCGTCGAGCGCTACCCGATCGTGTCGATCGAGGACGGCATGGCCGAGGACGACTGGGACGGATGGTCGCTGCTCACCGCGAGGATCGGCGGATCGGTCCAACTGGTCGGCGACGACGTGTTCGTGACCAACGAGGAGCGCCTCGCCAGGGGTATCTCCGCAGGGGTCGCCAACGCCGTCTTGATCAAGGTGAACCAGATCGGCACGCTCAGTGAGACCCTCGGCACCATCGCCCTCGCCCGGCGGCACGCCTACGCCTCGGTGGTGTCGCACCGCTCCGGCGAGACGGAGGACACCACGATCGCCGACCTGGCCGTGGCGACCAACTGCGGGCAGATCAAGACCGGGGCCCCGGCCCGTTCCGACCGGGTCGCCAAGTACAACCAGCTGCTGCGCATAGAAGCCGGTCTCGGTGACGCCGCCCGCTTCGCGGCGCCCCTGTCGGGGCGGCGGCGATGAGGCGCACCGTCCGGCTGGTGCTCGGAGCCGTGGCGCTCGGCGGGCTGGTGTTCCTCTTCGTTCTCCCCGCCCGGACCTGGCTCGCACAGAGCCGAGCGATGTCTCAGGCCGAGAGGCGAGCCGCTCTGCTGATCCGGGAGAACAAGGCTCTGGCAGCTCGCGCCGCCCAGTTGCAGGACCCGTCGTATGTGGAGCGGATGGCCCGCTCGCAGTACGGGCTGGTCATGCCCGGCCAGCAGGCCTACAGCATCGTCCTGCCCCCGGCGACGACCACGACGACGGTGGCTTCCCCTGGGCGGCGCTGAGAACGCCTATCCTCCACGGGCAGGCGACGCACCGGACCGCTCGAGGAGGTAGAGACCAAGGTGAAGGTTTCCATGACAGTCAACGGGGGACGCCAGGAGCATGACGTCGAACCGCGAACGCTGTTGGTGCAGTACCTGCGGGAGGCGGTCGGCCTGACCGGCACCAACATCGGTTGCGACACCTCCTCCTGCGGGGCGTGCACGGTGCTCGTCGACGGCGAGTCCGTCAAGTCCTGCACCGTCCTGGCGGCGCAGGCAGACGGAGCCGAGATAACGACGATCGAGGGCCTCGCCCAGGGGGACCGCCTCCATCCCATGCAGGAGTCGTTCCGGGAGAATCACGCTCTGCAGTGCGGCTACTGCACGCCCGGCATGGTGATGGCGGCCATTTCCCTGCTTGCCGAGAACCCACACCCGACCGAGGCGGAGGTACGGCTGGGATTGGAAGGCAACCTCTGCCGCTGCACCGGCTACCACAACATCGTCCAGGCGGTCCTCCACGCCGCCGAGACCGTCGAGGCGGGTGCGGCGTGATCCCCGCCCCCTTCGAATACCGGCGGGCGTCCAGCGTCGACGAGGCTCTCACGCTTCTGTCGGGCGCAGGCGAGGACGCCAAGCTCCTGGCCGGCGGCCACTCGCTGCTGCCGCTGATGAAGCTCCGTCTGGCAGCGCCCTCCCTGCTGGTCGACATCGGGCGGCTGCGCGAGCTCTCTTACGTGCGCGACGAGGGAGACCACGTCGTCATAGGCGCACTGACCCGTCACAGGGACCTGGAGATCGACGAGACGCTTCGTGCTCACGTGCCCCTGCTCGCCAATGTCGCCGGACAGGTCGGCGATCCCCAGGTGCGCCACCGGGGGACGATCGGCGGGTCCCTGGCCCACGGCGATCCGGCCTCGGACCTGCCCGCGGCGTGCCTGGCGCTCGGGGCGACACTGACCGCGGTCGGCCCGTCCGGTGAGCGTACCGTCGAGGCGTCCGGGTTCTTCACCGGATTCCTCGAGACGGCACTCGCCCCCGACGAGATCCTCACCTCGATCAGCGTTCCCAAGACCGACGGTGCCGGCTGGTCCTTCCAGAAGTTCCAGCGGCGCGCCCAGGACTGGGCGATCGTCGGTGTGGCGGCGGTCCGAGGCCCGCGCCCGGGGGTGGCGCTCGTCAACATGGGGCCCACACCCCTGCGGGCGACCGCCGTCGAGGAGGCTCTCGCCGCCGGGGCCGGCGCGGCGGAGGCCGCCGAGCATGCTGCCGACGGCCTCGAGCCGCCCGAGGACCTCAACGCCAGCGCCGAGTACCGCCGCCACCTGGCCAGGGTCCTCGTGCGAAGAGCCCTCGAAGAGGCCGGCGCCGCTTAACCTGCAGGGGTGCCCGAACCCGACAGCGTGGACTCCGTCGCCGCTGCCCTCGCCGCCCAGGGGTACCTCGCCGACGAGGGCCTGGCAACGTCGATATTCCTGGCCATGGCCCTGCACCGGCCGTTGCTGCTCGAAGGCGAAGCGGGCGTGGGCAAGACCGAGGTGGCCAAGGTACTGGCCAGCTGGACCGGAGGGGAGTTGCTACGGCTGCAGTGTTACGAGGGGATCGACGTCTCCCAGGCCGTCTACGAATGGGACTACGCCCGGCAGCTCCTGCACCTTCGGGCCGCGGAGTCCGGCGGGGCGCCCTCAGCGGCGGTTGAGGACGAGCTCTACAGTGAGCGTTTCCTGGTGCGCCGGCCGCTCCTGCTCGCCATCCAGGCGCGGGAGGGACCGCCGCCGGTGCTCCTCATCGACGAGGTGGACCGCGCAGACGACGAGTTCGAAGCGTTCCTGTTGGAGTTCCTCTCCGAGTACGCCGTGACCGTCCCCGAGCTCGGTACGTTCCGTGCCTCGGAACCGCCGCTGGTGATCATCACCTCCAACCGCACCCGCGACGTCCACGACGCCCTGAAGCGCCGCTGCCTCTACCACTGGGTCGAGCACCCGGATTTCGACAGGGAGGTGGCCATCATCGAGCTGCGGGCCCCCCAGGCCGACGTCCGCCTAGCCCGGCAGGTGGCGGCGGCGGTCGAGCAGCTGCGGGGAATGCACCTCTACAAGCCGCCTGGCGTGGCGGAATCCATCGACTGGGCAGCGGCGCTGGCCGCGCTCGGGAGGCGGGAGATCGACGAGCGGACGGTGGAGCTGACACTTGGGGCGGTCCTCAAGTACCAGGAGGACCAGGCCAGGGTGCGGGAGACCGGTCTCGACGGGCTGCTCAGGGCGGCGGTGGCGAGAAGCGGATGAGCGCCGACGGGCCGGCGCGGATCGTGACCGGCTTCGTCCGCGCCCTGCGCGCCGGCGGGCTGTCCGTCCCGACCGGGGCGGCTGTGGCCTTCGCCGAGGCGCTCGGGCTGCTCGGCCTCGAAGACCCCGACCGCGTCTACTGGGCGGGCCGAGCCACCCTGGTGCGCCGACCTGAGGACGTCGAACGCTACGACCAGACCTTCTCCGCGTACTGGGCCGGGGTCGCCGCTCCGGCGGGCGAGACCCCGCAGGAGCGCGAGGTGACGCTCGCTCTCGACTCCGACGAGGCGGTCGGCGGCGAGGATCCTGCCGAGCACGCCAAGGGCGACGTGCAAGCGGTGCGCTACTCGCCGGCGGAGGTGCTCTCCCAACGTGACCTGGCCACTTTGGGGCCCGAGGAGTGGGCGGAGGCCCAGCGGCTCGTCTCCGCTCTCAAGGTCACGACCGAGCTGCGAAGCTCACGGCGGACCCGGCCGTCCCGTCGGCGCGCCGGCGACCATCCGGACCTGCGCCGCACCTTCCGGCGCAACGTGCGCTTCCGGGGGGTGCCCGTCGAGCGCGCCTGGCGGGAGCCGGCGGAACGGCCGCGGCGAACGGTGTTCCTCCTCGACGTCTCGGGGAGCATGGAGCCCTACTCGCGGGCCCTGGTCCGCTTCGCCCACGCTGCCGTCGCGTCGCGGCGCGCCGGGGAGGTCGAGGTCTTCGCCTTGGGCACGAGGCTGACGCGCATAACCAAGGAGCTCTCCCGGCGCAACCCCGAGACCGCTCTCCAGACCGCTGCCGGGGCGGTGAGCGACTGGTCGGGCGGGACCCGCCTGGGGGAGACGATCGGCCGTTTCAACGACCTGTGGGGGGTGCGGGGAATGGCCCGCGGGGCTGTCGTCGTGGTCTTCTCGGACGGGTGGGATCGCGGCGCCCCCGAGGTGATGGCCGCCGAGATGGCCCGCCTGGCCCGCGTGGCCAGGAGGGTCGTGTGGGTCAACCCTCTCAAGGCGACCCCCGGCTACGCTCCGTTGGCGAGGGGAATGGCGGCCGCCCTCCCCTACGTTGACCAGTTCGTGGAAGGCCATTCGGTTTCGTCTTTGGAGCAGCTGGCCGCCGTCCTGGCGGCTGGCCCGCGCCGGGAGGAGGTCCACCGGTGAAAGAGGTGCTCGCCGACATCGAACGTTGGCGCTCGGAGGGCAAGAAGGTGGCGCTCGCCAGGGTGGTCGGCGTAGAAGGTTCCGGTCCGCGCCTGCCCGGCGCGACCATGGCGGTGTCGGAGGCAAGTGAGGTGGCCGGCTCAGTGTCGGGCGGCTGCGTCGAAGGGGCCGTCGTGTCCGAAGCGCTGGAGGTGCTGGCCGGCAGCGGCCGGCCGAAGCTGTGCACCTTCGGGTACTCCGACGACGAGGCTTTCGCCGTCGGCCTCACCTGCGGCGGCACCATCCGGGTATTCGTCGAAGCCCTCGACTGGTGAGCCTCTTCGAGAGCCTCGCCGAGGCCCTGCGCGCCGAGGAGCCAGCGGCGCTGGCCGAGGTGGTGGAAGGGCCCGAGCACCTGGTCGGGGCGAAGATCCTCGTCCGCCCGGGCGCCTCGCCGGAGGTGCTCGGCTCGCTCGGGGACGTCGACCTCGACCGGGTGGTCACCCGTGACGCGCTGGGCGAGCTCGCCGCGGGGCTGACCGCCACCCGTCACTACGGACTGCACGGCGAGGCGCGGGAGCGGGACCTCACGGTCTTCATAGAATCGTTCGCCCCGCCTCCGAGGATGATCGTCTTCGGAGCCGTGGATTTCACCGCCGCCCTCGCCAAGGTCGGCAGGGTTCTCGGCTACCGGGTCACGGTCTGCGACGCCCGTCCGGTTTTCGCCACCACGGCCCGGTTCCCCATGGCCGACGAGGTGGTTGTCGACTGGCCCGACCGCTACCTGGCCAAGGTCGGCCCGACGCTGGAGCCAAGAGACGTCATCTGCGTGCTGACCCACGACCCCAAGTTCGACGTGCCGGCCATCGTCGCCGCTCTCGGCACCCGTGCCGGCTACATCGGCGCCATGGGATCCCGTCGCACGACAGACGAGCGCGCCGCCCGCCTGCGCGAGGCCGGCGTCGGCGAGGAGGACCTGCGGAGGGTGATGGCGCCCATCGGCCTGGACATAGGGGCGCGCACCCCCGAGGAGACCGCCGTGTCGATCTGCGCTGAGATCATCGCGTCGAGGACGGGCCGCGCGGCGCCTTCGCTACGGGACCGCGAGGGAGCCATCCACGCCGACCGGCCGGTGGTTTGAGCCAGGCGGCCGTCGTGCTGGCGGCCGGCGGGTCACGGCGCTTCGAGGGGGGCCACAAGCTGCTCGCCGACTTCCGGGGCCGGCCCGTGGTGTGGTGGGCGGTGTTGAACGCCCTCGCTGCGGGGCTCGAGCACACCTGGGTCGTGGCGGGCGCAGTGGACCTGGCCCCCGTGGTGCCGGCGGGGGCCGAGCTGTTGGCCAACGAGCGGTGGGCAGAAGGTCAGGCCACCTCGCTGCAGACGGCGGTTGGTGCAGCGCGCTGCGCGGGTCTCGACGCCGTCGTCGTCGGCCTCGGCGACCAGCCGCTGGTCCCACCCTCGGCGTGGAGGGCCGTCGCCGCGAGCGGGGCCGACATCGGAGTGGCCACCTATGCAGGCAGGCGGCGCAACCCGGTCAGGATCGGGCGCTCCGTGTGGGACCTGCTGCCCGTGTCCGGCGACGAGGGCGCCCGGACGCTCATGAGGGCGCGGCCCGACCTGGTGAGCGAAGTACCGTGCGAGGGTGAACCAGCAGACATCGACACGAGGGAGGACTTGACCAGATGGAGCTGAACAACGAGTTCCGGGTCGGCGTATCCGTCCCGGAGGCCTGGAAAGTGCTCACCGACGTGGAGCGGATAGCCCCGATGCTCCCCGGCGCCCAGCTCCAAGAGGTCGAAGGTGACGAGTACCGGGGAGTGGTCAAGGTGAAGGTCGGCCCGATCACCGCCCAGTACAAGGGCTCGGCCACCTTCCTCGAGAAGGACGAGTCGGCGGGACGCGTGGTGCTGAAAGCCAGCGGCCGGGACACCCGAGGGCAGGGGAACGCCAGCGCCACGATCACCGCGACGATGGTCCCCGACGGGGACGGCACCCGGGTGTCGGTGTCCACCGACCTCACAGTCACAGGCAAGGTCGCCCAGTTCGGCAGGGGCGTCCTGGCCGACGTGAGCGCCAAGCTGATCGGCCAGTTCGTCGACGCCCTCGAAGCCGACCTCGCAGCCTCCGCGGGTGGCCCGCCCAGCGAGGCCGCCTCCGCCGGATCTCCGCCCACCGAGGTCGCGTCCCCGGGCGGGGCGCCCACCAGCGGTGCATCCGGAGGAAGTCCCTCGACCGAAGCCCCGTCCGGGGCGAGCTCGACCGGGGCGGCTGGCGCCGCGCCCACGGCTGTCCGGCGCGTCGATTCGCCCGAGGCCGAGCCGTTGGACCTGTTGGCCGTCGCCGGCGGGTCGACCCTCAAGCGCCTCGCCCCGCTCGGCGTGGTCGGCGTGCTGATCATCTTCGTGGTGCTGCGGCGCCGGTCCCGGACGGCCCGCTGAGCACCCCTGAGGACCGGCGGCGGGTCGCGGAGCTCCTCCGACGCCCACCCCGGGGAGACTTCACCGTCGCCGTTCGCGACGCGGCCGGCGATCCGCTGGTCATCCGCAACGACCCGGTCCTCGACGACGGCACCCCCATGCCCACCCGCTTCTGGCTGGTCGGCCCGGCGGAGCGCAAGGCGGTCGACCGTCTCGAAGCCTCGGGTGGTGTCCGAGCCGCCGAGGCGGCCGTCGCGGCAGATCCGATCTCGCGCGCCCACGCCGTGTACGCCGCCGGGCGCCAAGCGGCGCTGCCCGCGACCAGCACCGGCTTGCGGCCCGCCGGCGGGGTCGGCGGCACCCGGGCGGGGGTCAAGTGCCTGCACGCCCACTACGCCTGGTATCTGGCCGGAGGCCCGGATCCCGTCGGACGGTGGGTGGCCACCACCCTGGAGGGTCGGCAGAGCCGGCCGGCGGCGGCCGTGGACTGTGGGACGAACTCGACCCGCCTGCTCGTCGCCCACCCGGGAGCGGCCGCCATCGAGCGGGTCAACGTCATAACCCGGCTGGGGGAGGGGGTGGACCGCACCCGCCGGCTGGCCCCCGCCGCTGTCGAGCGGACGGTGCGCGTCCTGGAGCGCTTCAGGTCGCTGATCGACCGCCACGGGGTGGACCGCCTCCGGGTCACCGCCACCTCGGCCGCTCGCGACGCGGCCAACCGGGAGGAGTTCTTCGACGCCGCCGAGAAGGCGCTCGGGGCACGGCCCGAGCTTCTCCCCGGCGAGCAGGAGGGGAGGCTCTCCTACGCGGGCGCCACGGCCGGCCTGCACCCGGCCGGGGGGCCTTGGCTGGTCGCGGACATCGGCGGCGGCTCGACCGAGCTGGCGGCGGGCGCCGAGCCCGGCGGTGAGCCCGAGGCGACGGTGTCGCTCGACGTCGGCTGCGTGCGCCTGACCGAGCGTTTCCTCGCCGACGACCCTCCCAGCGACGCTGCTCTTCGCGAGGCGCGAGCATTCGTCGCGTCCGCCGTTTCGTCCGCCGCCGCGAGGCTCCCGGCCCTCGCAGCTGCTTCCACGCTGGTGGGGCTCGCCGGAACGGTCTCCGCTCTCGCCCGGGTCGACCAGGCCCTCGACGGCTACGAGCGGGACCGGATGCACCAATACAGGCTCAGCGCAAGGCGGGTGGGCGAGCTGCTCGGCCTGCTCGCCGCGATGAGCGCCGACGAGCGCCGCCGGCTTCCCGGGTTGGAGCCCGAGAGGGCCGATGTGGTCGTCGGCGGAACCCTCGTCCTTTCCGAGCTGATGCGCTGGTTCGGGTTCGAGGTTTGCGTGGCGTCCGAAGCCGACATCCTCGACGGGCTGGTGCTGTCCCTGGGGGGCGAGCCTACGATCTAGGCATGGCTCTGAGTGACCGCGTGCTCATGGGACCCGGTCCGTGCAACCCCTATCCGGAGGCGATGGCCGGCCTGGCCAGGCCCATGCTGGGCCATCTCGACCCGGAGTTCCTGGCAGTCCTCGACGAGACCTGCGAACGCCTGCGCGCCGTGTGGCAGACGGCCAACACTTTGACCCTGCCTGTCTCTGGGACGGGGTCGGCGGGTATGGAGGCGGCGTTCGTCAACCTCGTCGGCCCCGGCGACACCGTCGTCATAGGCGTCAACGGGCTGTTCGGTGAGCGGATGTGCGAGGTGGCCGGGCGCTGCGGAGCGCAGGTCGTGAGGGTGGACGCTCCGTGGGGTACCCCGCTCGACCCCGAGCAGGTGCTGGGCGCCCACCCCTCCCCCAAGCTGATCGCCCTGGTCCACGCCGAGACGAGCACGGGGGTACGAAACGACGTGGCGGCCGTAGCCGCAGGAAAGCGGGACGCGCTCGTGCTCGCCGACTGCGTCACTTCCCTCGCGGGCATACCGGTCGACATCGACGGGTGGGGCGTGGACGTCGCCTACAGCGGCACCCAGAAGTGCCTCGGAGTGCCCACAGGGCTGGCCCCCTTCACGATGGGCGAGCGTGCCCGCGAGGCGCGCATCCCCACCCCTCAGAGCTGGTACCTGGACCTCGGCATGATCGGCGACTACACCTCAGGAGCGGTCCGCAGGTACCACCACACGGCGCCGATCTCGATGATCATGTCGCTGCACGCGGGGCTCGCGGCGGTGCTCGAGGAGGGCCTGGAGGCCGCCTGGTCGAGGCACGCCGTGTGCGGCCGTGCGTTGCAGGACGGCCTGGAGAAGCTCGGACTCGAACTTTGGGCGCCCGAAGGGCACCGCCTGCCGCAGCTGACGACGGTTGTCGTCCCCGAGGGCGTGGAAGACGCCTACGTGCGGGGCGAGCTGCTCCGCCGTTACGGGATCGAGATCGGCGGCGGGGTGGGTCCGTGGGCCGGCCGGATATGGAGGATCGGCTGCATGGGCCACACGGCGCGGATGCGCAACGTCGTGCTGCTCCTCGCTGCTCTCGGCGAGGTGCTCGGCAGGTGAGCGCTGCTCGCCCCGGGTGGGGTGGCGCGCCGGGCGCGGCGCAGGCCGGCCCGTGACCTGGACCGCGCCTGAGCGGGGCACGACCCTCGCCCTGCGGGGGAGGCGTGTTTTGCTGCGACCACTCGCTGTCACGGACTTCGAGGCGTGGAGGGAGGTGCGCACCCGATCGCGGGACTGGCTGGTCAAGTGGGAGCCCCGACCCTTGCCCGGTCAGCCCGACGCGACCGAGGACAGGAGGGTCTTCGCGGCGCGCTGCGGCGCCCGCGACCGGGAGCGTCAGCTGGGGTCGGGCTACGGCTTCGGGATCTTCGTGGGAGCCGACCACGCCCGTTTCGCGGGCGAGATCAACCTGTCTTCTGTGCAGCGCGGGCCCTACCAGAACGCTTACGTCGGCTACTGGATAGACCAGGGGCAGGCGGGCCACGGGTACGTGCCCGAGGCGTTCGTCGTCCTTTGCCGCTTCGCCTTCGAGGAGCTCGGGCTGCATCGTCTGCAGGCCTCGATAATCCCCCGCAACGCTCCGAGCCACCGGGTCGCCCAGAAGGTCGGGCTGCGCAACGAGGGGACCGCCCTTCGCTACCTGGAGATCAACGGGGTCTGGGAGGACCACGTGCGCTACGCCATCACCTCCGAGGACTGGGAGGAGAGGCGGGACGACTACCTGCGCCGCTGGTTGCTCCCGGAGTGACCCGACCCGGGAGCTCGGGTCAGGGCGAAGGCTGGTGCACCACGGCGGGGGAGCGACGGAAGAACGACTCGACGTCCCCTTCGTAGCGGTAGGCGGGTTGCGCGCCGACGACCCGGCGGAGACGCCGGGTCTCGACGAAATGGCGTACCGCCCCCGCGCTCGTGTGGCGGTACTCGAAGCCGGCACGCTTCAGCTTTCGGTTGTCGATGCCCCGTCCGTAGCGCAGCAGGTCCAGCGCCTCGCGGGGAAGCGTGATCAGGCCGGCACGGCGCAGCGCCGCCGCCGCCATCTCGGTCATCACAGGGCTGATGTAGAGCGGCGGGTGCCCGGCGATGGCGCGCACCTCCGACCACGGGAGGCGACCGTCGCCGGCCACGTTGTACACGCCCTCCAGCTCGTGACGTATGCAGAACTCCATCGCCCTGACGACGTCGTCCTGCTCGACGAACTGGAGCTGCGGGTCGTACCCGGCGATGGTCGGTGCGAGCGGCAGCGAGAGGGCGCGCGAGAAGAGGGTGACGAGGTCCTCGCCGAGCACGTTGGCGAAGCGCAGCACGGCTACCTTCACAGACGAGAACTCTTCGGCGAAGGTCCGGATGTAGTCCTCCGCCTCCAGGAGAGACTTCTCCATCCGGGTGCGCGGCGGGCGGCTCCTGGGCGTCTCCTCCCGGAACCAGGTCGGGTCCTCCATCGACGCCCCGTAGACCAGCGCCGAGGACTTGACGACCAGGTTGGTGACCCGGCTCTGGTCCGCCCCGAGCGCAGCGAGCAGGTTCATCGTTCCGATCACGTTCTTCTCGTGGAGGCGCCGGTCGGGCATGAGAGCCGAGTTGACCACCAGACCGGCGTGGACCACGGTGTCGACCTGTGTGGCGCGCACGAGCCTGGCCAGGATCGAGTAGCTGTCGTCGCAGCGGACGAACTCTGTGCGTTCCAGCTGTACCGAGGGGTCGTCGGTGTCGATGCCGACGATCACGTCCACCGAGGGGTCGGCCTCCAGGGCTCTCGCCATGTGCCCGCCCCAAAAGGCTCCCAGGCCGGTTATGAGGACCCGCCGTCCCATCTCGGTCAGCCGAACCAGACGCTGCGGCGCTTGCGCAGCATGTCGTACAGGTTCGTCTGCATCGCCTGGCGGATCGCCTCGGCTTCGTCGAAGACCCGGCTGCGGCGGTAGCGTTCCTGGTCGGGGGGCACGTCGAAGTAGACGGGGTCCAGGACCCGGAGCTTGAACTTGGCGGGGAAGTAGGCGACGAGGCCGAGCGGTCCGAACAGCAGCATGTTGGCGGTGAGCGGCACGTACGGTACTCCCAGGATCCGCGCCGCCGCAGCCGACTTGGCCAGTATCGGCATGGCTTCTTCGCTGCCGACGACCACTATCGGAACCACGGGAACCCCAGCGCGCATGGCGATCTCGACGAAACCCCCCCGACCGAAGCGGCGCAGCTGGTAGCGCTGGGTGACCAGCTTTCCCGTCCCCTTGGTGCCCTCCGGGAAGACGAGGGCGAGCTGCTGCTGCTCACGCAGAAGGCGGTAGGCGTTGTCGGGGTGCGCCGGGACTCCACCTCCGCGCGCCCACGCCGTTCCGACGACCGGCATGGATCTGAACAGGTAGTCGGCGAGGCCGTAGACCGGGCGGCCGAGCTCCTCCTCGATGCCGTGCATGATCACCGGGGCGTCGGCGGGGATCGCCCCGGCGTGGTTGGCGACCAGCAGGGCGCCGCCCGACGCGGGGATCTTCTCCATGCCTTCCCATTCAGCCCGGAACCAGTTGCGATAGACCGGTCCGAACAGACGCCGCAGCCGGGCCCGGGCGGCCTCGGAGCGGCCCCACTCGTCCACGTCGCTCAGGCGCTCGTCCGGTGGCGGCGCGGGGGGCCGGCGGAGGGGGAGCAGCGCCCCAGGGGTGCCTTGCTCGACGCGGCCTGTCACGTGCACAACGTAGCGGGCTCCCGGCCCTGCGGGCACCAACCGGCGCGCCCGGGCGGGTGGTAGCGGTACACGGCCCGACCCCGTACCGCCCCGATGTCCACGGTGCCGAAGTGGCGGCTGTCGGTGCTCGCGGCGGGGTTGTCGCCCCGCAGGTCGACCCTGCCCGCACCCACGGAGAGAACCCGCTTGACGAGCAGCCGACCCGGCTGGCGGGGGTCTGCCACCGCGACGACCTGGCCGGGCGCCACCCGACGCGCCCTCACCACCAGCAGTCGGTCGCCGGGTTGGAGGGCGGGAGCCATGCTGGTGCCCGACACGACGACCCGGCGGGGTCGCGCCCAGCGCCACGCCGCCCCGGCGACGACGGCGGCCGCAGCGCAGGCCAGCGCTCGGCGGGCTTTCGAGCCTGTCGCTGGCGAGTGGGTATGGTGAAGGCGACCCTCAGTCATCACGTAAGGAGTCTCCGTCATGTCGACGTTCGCCCGCCTGCTCGCCCTCGCCGACCGTGTCAGCCGGCCGGAGACAGCGTATGCCCACTGCGACCTGCCCTGCGGCGTCTACGACCCGGCGCAGGCCCGCATCGAGGCGGAGGCGGTCAAGGCGATCATGGAGAAGTTCAACGCGTCCGACGACAACGTGTTCAAGACGCGCGCGGTGATGATCAAGGAGCAGCGCGCCGAGCTCGTCAAGCACCACCTGTGGGTGCTGTGGACCGACTACTTCAAGCCTGACCACCTCAAGAACTATCCCCAGCTGCACGAGCTTTTCTGGAAGGCCACCAAAGCAGCGGGCGAAGCCAAGAAGACCAACGACGTCTCCGTCGGCGATGACCTGCTCGCCCAGATCGCCGAGATCGACCGGATCTTCTGGGAGACCAAGAAGTAGGCCTGGCCGGCGCCGCCTAGTGCGCCGGGGCCG
>DATGKR010000120.1:0-4447 GCA_035294565.1 Acidimicrobiales bacterium
CCGCCGAGAAGGAAGCACCAAGAGCGATGGCTGCCTCTGCCCACCCTCCCGCGCAGCTGGTGAAGCTGGGCGATGCCGAATCGGTCGGCGTCTTCGATGACCATCACCGTCGCGTTCGGCACGTCCACGCCGACCTCGACAACCGTCGTGGACACAAGCACGTCGATTCTGCCGGCGCGGAAATCCTCCATCACCGCTTCCTTGTCGCGGGGTTTGAGCTGACCGTGGAGCAGGCCGAGCCGCAGTCCCGCCAGCTCCCCTCCCGCGAGGCGGTCCCTCTCCTCGGAGGCGGATCTGGCCTGGATCTTCTCGGACTCGTCGACCAGCGGGCACACGACGTAGACCTGGTGTCCGGCTGACACCTCTTGGCGCGCCGTGCGCCAAACCGACTCCTCCTCGAGGGCACCGCGGGCCCACACCGTCTCGATCGGCGTCCTTCCGGGGGGCAGCTCGTCGAGCACGGTCGTGTCGAGGTCCCCGTAGACCGTCATCGCCGCGGTGCGCGGGATCGGCGTGGCGGTCATGACCAGGACGTCGGGCACCACGCGGGCCGTCCCTTTGTCCCGGAGGGCGGCCCTCTGCTCGACGCCGAAGCGGTGCTGCTCGTCGATGACAACGCAGCCGAGAGAACGGAAGGCCACCGACTCCGTCAGGAGGGCGTGGGTCCCGACCAGCAAGTCCACCGACCCTTCGGCCAGACGGTCGAGGATGCGGGATCTTTCCCCCGCCGAGGAACGGCCGGTGAGCAACTCCACCGTCAGCGGCCGGTCCGGCAGCAGCGTGCCCTCGCTGGGCACGCTGAGACCGGCGAGCAGGGCGCGGATGCCCGAGTGGTGCTGTTCGGCGAGTACCTCGGTGGGGGCCATGAGCGCGCCCTGGTGACCTCCTTGCACGGCGACGAGGAGGGCAGCGACGGCGACGATGGTCTTGCCCGACCCGACGTCCCCCTGCAGCAGGCGGTGCATGGGGTGCGGCCCGGCCATGTCGGCAGAAATCTCGGCGATGGCCTTCTCCTGGGCCGCGGTCAGCCCGAAAGGGAGGCCGCAGAGGAACCGATCGAGCAGTTCGCCGGCCGGCCGGTGCCGGATCCCCACGGCGTCCCGCTCCAGCGCCCGTTTGCGCATCACCAGGACCACCTGAAGGCGAAGCAGCTCGTCGAAGGCCAAACGCCGGCGGGCCGCCAACTCTTCGCCGGGCGAACCCGGGCGGTGGATGCGCCGAAGAGCCCAGTCCCGGCTCACCATTCCCAGCTCCGCCTGCCAGCGCCGCGGCAAGGGGTCGTCGAAGGTGCCGGCCCGCCGCATGGCCTCGTCCACCCATTCTGCCACCTGCCAGGAATAGACCCCCGCCTTATCGGACTGGGGGTAGACAGGCACTATGCGCCCGGTGCGGTCACCGACCAGGTCGACTACCGGGTTGGTCATCTGCCGCCGGCTCCTGTAGGTCTCGACCTTACCGAAGACGATGACCTGCTGGCCCTCCCGCAGCTGACGGGCCCGCCACGGCTGGTTGAAAAAGGACAGGCGCAGGTATCCCGACCCGTCGGACAGGTCCACCTCGACCAACGAGCGCCCCTGCCTGGTACGCCGGACCGAGACCTTCCTCACGATTGCCAGCACGGTGGCCTGATCGCCCTCGGCGAGCTCCGCGATGGCCGCCTGCCTCGTGCGATCCACGTATCGGCGAGGGTAGAACGTGACCAGGTCGGCAACAGTTCGGACTCCCAGCTCGGCGAGGGCGTCGCGGCTCTTCGGGCCGACCCGGGCGAGACGCTCGACGCCTATGGAGGCCAGCTTCGCCAGTGACGTCACGCCACCAAGCTACGTGTCGGCTGGGACCACTCGACGGACCCCTTGCGGTCAGCGGCTCACTCGATGGAGAACAGGTAGGGATAGAGCGGCTGGCCACCGTGGTGCACCTCGGCGCAGACGCCAGGGTGGTGCTCGGCCAGCCACTCGGTTATCCGCCGGGTGTACGCCGGGGTGGACCCCTCCCCGGCGATGATGGTGACGATCTCGTGGTGGTCAGGATCGATGAGGCGATCGAGCAAACCCGAGGCGGCCGAGGGCAGGTCTGCGGCGACGACCTCGATCCCAGCCCTCGAGACGCCCAGCCAGTCGCCCTCGGCTATCGGCCCGGCTGCGCAGACGCTCGGTCTCACAGCCCTGGTCACCTCTCCGGCCACCACCCTTGCCGCCGACGCGGCCATCAGCTCGGAGTTGGAAGCAGCGTCGCCTTCCGGGTCGTACTCGAGGAGGGCCGCGAACCCCTCCTGTATGCCCCGGGTCGGAACGACACGCACCGGCTTGGTTGCTCGAGCGGCTGCCTGCTCGGCGACGGGGAGAATGTTCTTGTTGTTGGGGAGCATGACCACCTCGTCGGCCTTGACTGCCCCGATCGCTGCGAGCAGGTCCGCGGTCGAAGGGTTCATCGACTGCCCACCCGCCACCACGTGGTGGACGCCGAGGGACCGGAAGATCCGCCGGATCCCCTCGCCGGTGCACACCGCGACGACGCCGCAGCGCACCCACTCCTCGGGCCCCTCCCCTTCGGCGTCGGTACCAACCGCTGCACGGACCCAGCTCTCCTCCTCCACCTGCTCGTATAGGTCGGTGACCCGGATCTGGCGCGGGCGGCCCGCCTCGATACCGGCTTCTACGGCGGCGCCTATGTCGTCGGTGTGGATGTGGCAGTTCCAAAGGCCCCCACCGCCGACGACCACGATCGAGTCGCCGAGGCCCGCCCAGACCTCCCTGAAGGCGGGCACCGCCTCGTCGGGCGCCTCGAGCAGGTACATGACCTCGTAGCGCAGCCCCTCGCCGGGCACCGCTTCCCCCCCCGCTGCCCTCTCCGCCGGTGGTCGACTGAGCGCGATGCCGGTGTCGGGGGTGGAGGGCGCCTCGGGGAGAGGGCGTCCGGCGGCGACGTGGAGAAAGGCGTCGAGGAGGAGCAGGAACCCGGCGCCGCCCGAGTCGACCACCCCGGCCGAGGCCAAGACCGGTAATAGCTCGGGGGTGCGCTCCAGCGCCGCGGCCGCCTCGGAGCGGGCGGACTCGAGCACTTCCACCAGGTCACCGCCGGCGACGCGCGCTGCTCCCTCGGCAGCGGCGCGCGCCACGGTGAGGATCGTGCCCTCCACGGGGTTCTGAACCGCGGCGTATGCGCCCT
Source organism: Acidimicrobiales bacterium (assembly GCA_035294565.1). Lineage (GTDB taxonomy): Bacteria > Actinomycetota > Acidimicrobiia > Acidimicrobiales > Palsa-688 > DATGKR01. Next base: position 3,169 of record DATGKR010000120.1, read on the forward strand.
CAGAAGCCCGGGCGAGCCCGGCGGCCATCCTCGGCCCGTCGAGGCCGCCCTCCGCCGTGGCGTCCGCCGCCGCGTCGGCCAGGCCGCGCAGGATCTGGGAGAGGATCACCCCGGAATTGCCCCGCGCCCCCATGAGCGAGCCGTGACTGAGAGCCCGGGCGACGTCCTCCATGCGCGCTCCGTCGGGAGGTAGGGCGGCGACTACCGACTCCATGGTGAGCGCCATGTTGGTGCCGGTGTCCCCGTCCGGAACGGGGTACACGTTGAGACGGTTGATCCTCTCCTGGTGGGCGCGGAGAAGATCGCGGTAGGCGACGGCAATGGCCACCAGGTCGGCTGGCGCGAGCTGCTCCCGCGTCTTCATCCTGCGGATGCTAACCTGGCCCGCCGCCAGTTCCCCCTTGACCAGAGGTGCGCTCCTACGATGGCAGCAGTGTGTGAGGTTTGCGGCAAGCGGCCGTCGTTCGGGATGAGCATCAGCCACTCCCATCGGCGCACCAAGCGCCGATGGAACCCGAACATACAGCGGGTACGGGCGGTCGTCGGCGGCGTCCCCAGGCGCATCCACGTCTGCACGTCCTGCATCCGCGCCGGCAAGGTCACCAAAGCCGTCCGCTGAGAAGCTGCCGCTTCCAGATGGGGGGCGGCGGCGCGTGACGTCCGGCAGACCCGAACCCAGACCGTGCCAGCCGCGCCGGTTTTCCGACAGCTTCTCGGACCTGGGCCGCGCGCAACCGCCGTTCCCGGATCGGCACGTCCCCAGTGTCGACGCGGGCCTGCCAACGAAACCCGAATTGTGAACGAAACCTGATTTGTGTGCAAATACGGTCAGTAACTCTGATCTCGTACACAAATCAGGATTGGTGACATGTCAAGCACCGCTAGGAGGCGCCGGCAGGAAGGCGCCGGCAGGGAGGCAGGAAGGCGCCGGCAGGAAGGCGAGAACGGAGGCGAGCAGGAGGCGCCGGCAGGAAGGCGAGCAGGGAGGCGAGCAGGGAGGCGAGCAGGGAGGCGCCGGCAGGAAGGCGAGAACGGAGGCGAGCAGGGAGGCGCCGGCAGGAAGGCGCCGGCAGAAACGCGCGGCGACAGCGGGGTGCCGGCCGACGAAGCGACCAGTGTGGCCCGCGGCGGGGTCACTGGCCGGCGCCGGCCAGAACCCGCCGTGCCGCCTCGGACCTCGGCCCTCCCTACTAGGCCAGGCTTAGGCCCGGTCTAGCCCAAGGCCTAGCCGAGCTCCTCCGAGCCCGACAGCAGTCGCATGACGTCGTCGCGGCGGAAG
>DATGKR010000121.1:0-13689 GCA_035294565.1 Acidimicrobiales bacterium
CGCGGGGGTTCGCCCGGGGGGTCGTCCGGCGGGGGTTCGCCGGGGGCTTCGTCGGCCCGGGGGCCTGGCAACGGTCGATTCGCGCTCCCGATGCGCGCTCAGCTCCAATCTCGGGAGCGCGAAGCGGCGCGGAACAGGTCGATTCGCGCTCCCGGGATTCAGGAGCCAAATCGTCGGTGCGCGATCCGGCGCGAAACACGTCGATTCGCGCTCCCGCGATTTCGCCGGGAAGTATCTCGGGAGCGCGAATCGGCCACTCAGGCGGGTGGCTGACCCGCTCGAAGCCGCAGGCCCTCGAACAGCTAGCGCCGCCGCACGACAGATCCGAGGCCCACCGCTCCGAGAACGACGAAACCCGACAGCTCCACTGCGAGGGCGGTCGACGCCCACGGCACGCCCAGGCCGTCGTGGATCCCGACGAACCCTACGGTGGCCGAAAGAATGAGCCCACCGGCGCTGGCCGCCATGTAGACGGCGCCGACCAAGGCCAGATACCACCTGCGGAGCGCGACGATCAGCGGGCCCAGCACGAGCCCGCCGATCCCCTGCGCCAAAAAGAGCCCTCCGAGGGTGGGCACCTCGTTGTAGCCGGCAGCCCAAAGGTGTATGTGGATGGCGGCGGTCGTGACGATCAACGAACCCCCAGCCACCATGGCGAGCCCCACGAGCAGCCTTGGTACAGACACGGCCCTGCGGGTTCCGGGCGCGACGCCACTGGCTCGCTGCGCCGGACTTCGCAGGACGGGCACGGCACAAAGCTACGTCGCCGGACTCCCAACCAGACGGCCGGCCAACCAGACAGTCCGACCCCAACCAGAGCCGGCCCCAACCAGAGCCGGCCCCAACCAGACGGCCGGCCCCAACCAGACAGCCGGCCAAGCAGACAGCCGGCCAAGCAGACCGTCGAGCCGGCACCTGGCCCGACCACGCTGAAAGCTGGCAGCCGAACCGTCCGGCCACGAACGTAAACCGGTGCAAAACGGTCGGATCTGTTGGAACGCGAAGCCTTGGCGCCAGCGGCACGGCCGCCGGGCCGATACCGAAGGTGCCCGCCGGCGGGCGGGACCAGACCTTCGGAGGACACGACTTGCCCAGAACTCGCTTCATGCCGGTCCGGAAGCTGGCCGCCGCCCTCGCCGCTGCGGCGACGGCACCGGCCCTCATTACAGCGCCCGCCGCACAGCCCTCGCCGGCACCCGTCCTGGCGGCGACCGAGACGCCCGCCGTCGCTCCCTGGAGCGGCCAGAGCTACAGCCTGATGACCTCCGGCGGAAAGCTCATAGGGTTCGGGGCGGCCGTGTCGGGCACCGTCACGCCGGGGGCCTCGCCGATCGTCGGGGTGGCGGCGACGCCCGACGGGAAAGGGGCGTGGATAGCCGAAGCCGACGGCGCCGTGCTGACGGTCGGCGACGCCGTGTCGCACGGGTCGCTTCTCGGGCTGCACCTCGCCAAGCCAATCGTCGGCATCGCCGCCGATCCCGCCACCGGCGGCTATTGGCTCGTCGCGTCCGACGGCGGCGTGTTCAGCTTCGACGCGCCGTTCTTCGGCTCCACCGGCGGCATTGACCTTTGGAGGCCGATCGTCGGGATGGCCGCCACAGCCGACGGGCTCGGCTACCGCCTGGTCGCCTCCGACGGCGGGGTCTTCGACTTCGGCGACGCCACCTTCTACGGGTCGATGGGCGGGGTCCCGCTCAACAAGCCGGTCGTCGGCATCGCCACGGCCCCGAGCGGGGGGTACTGGCTCGTCGCCTCCGACGGCGGCGTGTTCAGCTTCGACGCTCCGTTCTACGGCTCGACGGGGAACCTGGCGTTGTGGGCGCCTGTCGTCGGCTTGGACCCGGCGCCCGGGGGCGGCTACTGGCTGGTCGCCTCCGACGGCGGCGTGTTCAGCTTCGACGCCCCCTTCTGGGGGTCGGCAGCGCCTCTCGGCCAACAGGTCGTCGGGATGGCGACCGAGCAGGGCGGCTACCTGAACCCGCTTCGGGCCGTCGCTGATCTCACCCCCGAGCGCATAGATCAAGGGGTCGACTACGCCGGCGGTGGCCCGATCTACGCCTTGGGCGACGGGGTGGTGCTGAACACGACCAACTCCGGCTGGCCGGGCGGGGCGTTCATCTCCTACCGCCTGCTCGACGGCCCGGCGGCGGGCCTCGTCGTCTACGACGCCGAGAACATCGTGCCCTCGGTGCAGGTGGGCCAGCAGGTGGACGACCAGACCGTCTTGGGCACGCTCGTCGACTCCTATCCGGACTTGGAGACGGGATGGGCGACCCAGACCGGTTCCGGGCAGGCCGCAGCAGGCGCGGCGGGCCTGTGGTCGGCCAGCACCGACAACGACAACGTCCCGACCGTTTACGGCGAGAATTTCTCCACCCTACTGTCGCAGCTGGGCGCCCCCCCGGGCCTGAGCCTCGGTACGCCGGTCGGCACGCTGCCGGCAGGGTGGCCAGCCTGGTGAGAACTGCCTCCCAGGAGAGGCCGCTGGGCGACCCGGCGCTAGCGGCTCCGCCCGAGCCCCATGGCCTCGGCCACCCTCCGGCGGTGTTGCACGGTATCGCCGAGGCTCAACTCGAACGCCTTTGCCCGGCGGGTGAACAACTGAAGGTCGTGCTCCAGTGAGAACCCGATCGCACCGTGGACCTGGTGGGCGTTGAGGAAGACGCGCCGCAGGGCGTCGTTGGCGTAGGCCTTGGCTGCGGCCACCTCGAGCGCCCCCGCCGGGGCGGCCGACTCTCCCGACGCGCCCGCGACAGCTGCCGGCGCCCCCGCCGGAGCGGCCGACTCTCCCGACGCGCCGGCCTTGTCGAGGGCCCAGGCCGCCTGGCGGGCCAGCCAGCGCGCCGCGTCCAGGTCGGCGCGCATGTCGACGCAGCGGTGGGCGACAGCCTGGAACGAGCCTATGGGGCGGCCGAACTGGTGGCGGTCGCAGGCGTGGGAGACGCTCAACTCCAAGGCGCGTTCGCCGAGGCCTACCCCGTAGGAGACGCTCGCCACCGTGGCGTGGTCGAGGGCTCTGGCAAAGAGCGCCGCTCCGGACCCGGGCCGGCCTATCACGTCGCCGGTGCCGACCACCGTTCCGTGGAAGGAGACGGCGTACATGGGGTCGCCTCCGAGGGCCTGCTGGCGGGAGAGGGCAGCAATCCGCTCCGCCTCCACGACGAGCATCGACACGCCCGCCCCCTCCAGGTCTGCGAGCACGACGAGCAACGAGGACACGGCGGCGAACGGCACGAGCACCCGGCTCCCGCTCAGCACCCAGCCGTCGCCGGAACGCCGGCCCTCCAGCGGCGGCGAGGACCGCTCGTCCCGGGCGCCTGGGGCGACGAGCGCTGCCGAGCCGATCAGCTCCCCGCCGGCGAGCGCGGGAAGCCACCGGGTGCGCTGGGCCGCGTTGCCCTCCCACGCGAGGGGCAGGGCCACCAGCGTCGTCTGGGCAAGCAGCGGCGAGCTGAACGCGGCCCGTCCCAGCTCCTCGGCGAGCAGCGCCAGCTCGACCATGCCCGCGCCCGACCCTCCGTGCTCGGCGGGGAGGCACAGGCCGGGCCATCCCAAGCCGGCTGCTTCCGACCAGGCCTTCGGGTCATGCCCGTCGGCTGAGGTCTCGGCCGCCCTCACCGCCTCCGCCGGCCACGACCGCGTCAGGAAACGCCGGGCCGAGTCGACGAGCATCTCCTGGTCTGAGCTGAGCGTCAGGTCCACGACATACCGTTTTCAAGCAGGGCGGGGCAGGCCAAGCGCGCGGGCCACGATGTTCTTCTGGATCTCCAGCGTGCCCGCGGCGACTGTCGTCGGGATGTTCCGGACCCACTGACGCCAGATCTCCCCGCCGAGCGGGGAGGCGGGGTCGTCGTGGGTGAGCTGCCCGGCCGCGCCGAGGAGCTCGAGGCCGACATGTCCGACGAGCTGCTCCAGCTGGGTGTTGTGGATCCGCGCGACGGAAGCCTCCGTCGTGGGAACCTCGCCGCGGGCCTGGATGGATATGGCGACGTAGTTGAGCAGGCGGGCAGCCTCGTAGCGGACCCGCAGGTCGGCCAGCTTGTCCATCACCTCCGGCTCCGAGTCCCGTCCGGTGCGCCGAACGTGCTCGACGAGCATCTCGATGACCCTCCCGGCACGGGCGTAGCGCGCGATCCCCACCCGTTCGAAGGTGAGACCGGTCACCACCACGTCCCAGCCGCGGTGGAGTTCCCCCAGCAGGCAGTCGCGGCCCACCACCACGTCGTCGAGGAACACCTCGTTGAACTCGTGCGGCCCGGCCATTGTGGCGATAGGCCGTACCGTCACGCCCGGGGTCGCCATGTCCAGAAGGAAAACCGAGATCCCCCGGTGCTTCTCCGCCTCGGGGTCGCTGCGCGCGAGCAGCAGGCACCATTCGGCGGGGGAGTCGGCGTAGCTGGTCCATACCTTCTGCCCGTTTATGACGAAGCGGTCGCCGTCAGCGACGGCCCTGGTACGCAGCGACGCCAGGTCCGAACCGGCCTCGGGTTCGGAGAACCCCTGGCACCAGATCACCTCGCCCCGCGCCATCGGCGGCAGGAACCTTGACTTCTGGGCGTCGGTGCCGAAGCGCATTATGAGCGGACCGATGTAGTTCAAGTTCATGTACTGAGGGCCACGTGGTTCGTCCGCCGCCCACATCTCCTCTCGCAGCACCGCCTGCTGCCAGACGCTTGCGCCCTGACCGCCGTGCTCGGGAGGCCAGGCCATCGTCAGCCACCCCCGCTCGGCGAGCTCTGAGCAGAAGCGCTTGGTGAACGGCATGACACGTTCGTCTTCGACGAACATGCCCCGCCACCACTCGGGGAGCTCCTGGGCGAGGAGCCTCTGCAGGTCCTCGCGGAAGCGCCTCTCTTCCTCGGTCAGCTCGAAGTCCACGTCCGTCCGTACACTAACCGGTGGCGACTGGCGGCGGCTGCGGCGCCTCCGCTCCGGGTGGCGCCCCCAGCCGTTCGAAGGTCCCCGGGCTGTAGTCGAGAAAGCGCGCCGCGCTGGGCTTCCTACTCGGAGCCGCCGGACACGAGCCGGTCGCGACCCTCCCAGTACGGAGCGCGCAGCTTGAACTTCTGCAGCTTGCCCGTGGCGGTGCGGATGAGGCTGTCGCGGAACTCGACGGAGGTGGGGCACTTGAAATGGGCGAGGCGATCCCGGGCGAAGGCGATGAGATCCTGCTCGCTGACTTCGGTGCCGGGCTTGGCCACCACGAGGGCCTTGACGGTCTCCCCCCACTTCTCGTCGGGCACCCCGATCACCGCCACCTCGGCGACAGCCGGATGCTGGTAGAGGCAGTCTTCCACCTCGATGGACGACACGTTCTCCCCGCCGGTGATGATCACGTCCTTCTTCCTGTCGGAGATGACCAGGTAACCGTCGCCGTCGACGTGGCCACCGTCGCCGGTGTGGAACCACCCGCCCTCGAGAGCCTCGCTCGAGGCGTCGGGTTGCGCCCAGTAACCGGCGAAGACGTGGTTGCTGCGGGCCAGGACCTCGCCCTCCTCGTCGGTTCGCACCGAGACCCCCACCGCGGGGACCCCGGCTCGGGAGAGGAGCCGGGACCGCTCTTCAGCGGAGACGCCGTCCCACTCCTGGCGGCTGCGGTTGATGGTGAGGAGCGGGGAGGTCTCTGTGAGCCCGTAGATCTGGATGAACTCCCAGCCGAGCTCGGTCTCGACCCGCTCGATGATCTTCGACGGCGGCGGTGCGCCGGCTACGACCAGGCGCACCCGGCCCGAGCCCGGTACCGAGCCGCCGAATTCGGCCGCGGCGTCGAGGACGGCAGCAACGACGGCCGGTGCGCCGCACATGAGGGTGATGCCGTGCTCGTCGATGCGCGAGAGGATCTGCCGGCCGTCCACCTTGCGCTGGACGACCTGCTTGCACCCCATGGCGGTGACCGCGTAGGGCATGCCCCAGCCGTTGCAGTGGAACATCGGCAGCGTGTGCAGGTAGACGTCCCGATCGCTGACCGAGGTGTGCCAGCCGAAAATAGAGGCGTTGAGCCAGCAGTTGCGGTGGGTCAGCTGCACCCCCTTGGGGCGGGCGGTGGTGCCGCTCGTGTAGTTGACGCTGACCGTTGCGTTCTCGTCGCGCTCCCACTCGACGGGACGCGTCCCTGAAGGTGCGGGTGAGAACAGCGTGTCGCTGCCGTCGAGGACGATGCGGTGCTTGGCGGACACCGACGCGAGCGCGCCGTCGACCTCGGGGTCGACGAGCAGGACCGACGCCTCGGAGTGATCCACGATGTACTGGACCTCTTCGGCGTTGAGGCGGTAGTTGACCGGTACGAGCACCCTCCCCCAGGCGCTCACCCCGAAGAACGACACGAGGAACCGGGCGGCGTTCGGGCTGACGATGGCCACCCGCTCACCTTGGCCGACGCCCATCTCGTCGAGGGCGACCGCCATGCCGCGGGCCCGGGCGTCCAGCTCGGCGTAGCTGAGGGAACCCAGCGAACCGGGGGTGCCGGGCTCGTCGACGACCGCCGTCCTGTGGGGGTACACGGAGACCGCCCGCTCCAGGAAGTCGCCGACGGTCAGGGGGACGATCATCGGCTCACACCCGCGCCGGTGGCACGGGCGGGGGCGTGGCGGACGTCGCCGTCGCCGAGTGGGCGGGTCCAGGCGGCGAACTCCAAGAGGATGCCGTCGGGGTCGAAGAAGTAGATGGAGCGCACGAAGGTCCCCTCGTTGGGCTCCTTCGACACGCCGAGCTCGCTGTCGTCGTGGTTCATCACGTCGGCAGCGTCGACACCCCTCGCCCGCAGCTTCTCCAGGTACTCGTCGATCTTCTCGGGCGGGACGTCGAAGGCCACGTGGTTCATGGACCCGATCGCGCTCACCAGGTCGCCGCCGCCGGGCAGCGTGCGCGGCGAGGAGACGCCGGGCGCCGGCTCGGGCGCGTCGGGGAACCAGAAGAAGGCCAGGCAGTCGCCGTTGCCAGCGTCGAAGAAGAAGTGCTGGCCCATGCCGAAAGGCAGCTCTATCGTCTTGACCAGGGGCATGCCCAGCACGTTGGAGTAGAAGTCCACCGTCCTCGCCATGTCGCGGCACACGAGGGCCAGGTGGTGGACTCCCCGAAGCTCGAACTGGTCGTTGCTCTTTGTCATGGGCAAGCTACCTCCCCTCCTCGGGAGCCTACCGCAGCCGCCCCGCCCAGCACTCAGACGCACCGGTCGATCACCGGGGCGTGATCGTCTCCGTGCCGACGTAGGGGGCCAGAACGGACGGCAGGCGCACCGAGCCGTCGGGTTGCAGGCCGTTCTCGAGGACTGCCGCCCACACGCGGGGCGTCGCCAGGCCCGAGCCGTTGAGCGCGTGGACCAGCTCGGTACCCCCCCCTTCGCGCCGGAAGCGGATCTGGCCCCGCCGGGACTGGAAGTCGGTGACCAGGCTGACCGACGACGCCTCGAGCCACCGGCCGACCCCGGGCGCGTACACCTCGATGTCGTACACCTTCGCCGCCGAGAAGGTCAGGTCCCCGGCGCAGAGCTGCACGACCCGGTATGGCAGCCCGAGCGCCTCGAGCGGGCGGGCGCAGTCCTCGACGAGGGACTGCAGCTCGGCCTCGCCGTCTTCGGGCCGGCAGAGCTTCACCAGCTCGACCTTGTGGAACTCGTGCAGCCTCTGCATCCCGCGGGTGTCCCTGCCGGCGGCGCCGGCCTCCCGCCGCCAGCAGACCGTGTAGGCCATGTAACGCCTGGGCAGATCCGCCTCGGCGAGGATCTCGCCCTGGTGGAGGCCCATGAGCGGCACCTCGCCGGTCGGGATGAGCCACAGCTCGTCGTCGCGGAGCTTGTAGGCCTGGGTGTCGAACTTCGTGAGGTGACCGGTGCGGGTGATCACCTCCGTGCGGACCGCGTGGGGCGGGATGATCTCCTCGTAGGAGCCGCGGTTCATGTCCAGCGCGAACAAGGCGAGGCCGCGCAGCGCCCGCGCCCCTTCGCCGCGCAGCACGGCGAACATGGCGCCGCTCAGCTTCGCAGCGCGGGCGGCGTCGAATATCCCCAGCCGCTCCCCTATCTCCCAATGCGGCGACCATTCCCGCCCCTCGTAGGCCGCCGGGTCGTAGCCGTGGGTGGACACGACGACGTTGTCCTGTTCACCGGCTCCGTCGGGGACGTCGTCGGAGGGCAGGTTCGGTATCCGCGACAGCACCTCGTCGAGGTCCGTCTCCGTGAGCTGCAGCCCCTCCTCCAGGTCCGCGACACGGTCCCGCAGCGCGGCCATCTCGGCACGCAGGGTTTCCGCGTCGCTTCTGGCCCCCTCCTTCATCAGCTGGCCCACCCGGGCGGACCCGGCGTTCAGTTCCTGGCGTGCCGCGTCGACGCTGCGCACCTGGTCGCGCCTCAGGGCTGCCAGGCGGCGGGCTTCGTCGAGGATGCCTCGGTCGACGCCCTTCCGGGCGAGCCGCCGGGCGGTCTGGTCGAAATCGTCGAGGAGCAGACGGAAGTCGATCACCATCGCCTCGCGGGCGCGGCCCGCATCCGGGAGATGAAGCGAGTTCGGGGGGGCGGAGCGGAGTAGGTCATTTATCCGACTGCGAACGTGTCGCGAGAGTGGAGCTCGGGAGAGGGCGGACGGCCGTTCGCTTGCCACCGTCATGGTCTTCCATGCCTAGAAGCGTAGGGCCGAGCGGCCGACCGCTTTGAGACTACGCGGCGGGGCGACGGTAGCCTCGCCCGCCATGCCCGACAAAGACAAGCCCGGCGCCGGCAACCGAAAGGCGCGGCCGGACGACGAGGCGGTCATGGCTGCAGCCGAACGGGCATTTCTCGCCGAAAACGGACCTTCAGGGGGCCGACCGGTAGCGGTCGTGATCCCGGCGCTCAACGAGGAGGCGTCGATCGCCTCGGTGGTGGCGGCTGTGCCCGCCGTCGTGGGTGGCGAGCCGACCGAGTGTCTCGTCGTCGACGACGGGTCCACCGACGGGACCTCCACCGCCGCCAAGCGTGCCGGGGCGCTCGTCTGCAGGCTGGATAAGAACCTGGGGCAGGGACGAGCCTTGCAGGTCGGCTACCGCCTGGCGGCCGCCCGGGGGGCGAAGGTCGTGGTCACCCTCGACGCCGACGGGCAGTTCGACCCCTCCGAGATGCCCCGCCTGGTGCTTCCCGTGCTCGAGGGCCGGGCCGACTTCGTGAACGGCTCCCGCCGGCTGGGCGCCGCACAAGGCGCCGGGATCCTGAGAAGGGCCGGCCTGCGGTTCTTCTCGGTGGTCGTCTCGGTGTTGACCGGCGCACAGATCACCGATCCGGCGAACGGCTTCCGGGCTTTTCGGGCGGACCTGCCTGCGTCGGTGAACCTGGGGCAGGTGCAGTATCAGACGGCGGAGCTGCTGATAAGGGCGCTGGCAGCTGGTTACGAGGTGATCGAGTCGCCGGTCACGGTACTCAGCCGCTCGGCAGGCGTTTCGAAGAAGGGTGGGGACTTGAGTTACGGCTACCGTTTCGCCAGGGTGGTGCTGGCAACGTGGCTGTCTACGCGGGCAGAGGCCCGAGGACGGCCAGATCCTGCAGGGAGGCGGATGCTGCACCGCTGAACGTCACCCGTACCGCCGACGCGGGGAGGGGGTGGCGGAAGGTGGTGAGCAGGAACGGCGTCGAGCCCGGCTTGCCGCCCACCGCCGTCTTGGAACCAGCGATTTCCACCCAGCCTCCAGGTTCCAACAGGTCGATCCGCACCGGGGCCGAGGCGCCGCCCAGCGAAACCTGGCTGACCTCGCTGCCCGGCGGCAGGAGCCAGGTTCCCCCCGGTGAGGACTGCACGGCTAGGTCGGCCGACAGCGAGGGGTTGCCCGTCCCCGCGCCGACCAGCTCGAACACGGTGGCGTCGTCGCGGCTGGTGTGCAGCAACTCGACCGCCCAGGGCCGCGACTCTGCCTGTTGGAGGAGGCAGGTGCTGTCGATCAGGTCGGGTTTGTTCAGGTCGCCGACGAGGAGGAAGGAGGCCCTGTCGGCGGCAAGGTCCCTTTCGACGACGGAGGGGTCGCAGGCGCCGGTCGTGTCGACGAAGGCCGTCCATTTCGTCGCGTGGCCGGTGAAGAGCCGGACGGAGTTCCGGTAGTCGGTCTCGACGACCTGTGACGGTTCGCCGAGGCGGGAGAGGATCGCGGCGTAGCGCGAGCCGCCGGGCCGCGAGCTCGTCTGCCCGAGGGCGAAGAGGTAGTCCCTCGGCATCTGCACCGCCAGCGGGACGGCGACCACGGCCGCGACGAGCCCGGCCGCGACAACGGGACGCCCCAAGGCTGTGAGGCCGGCGGCGGCGACGGGGCGTCTCCGCGCAGCGGCCCGGTGGGCTAGGCGCCGCACCAGGCGCCAAGCCCAAACCGTGCCCAGCACGTACCAGGCTGCCAGCAGGGGGGTGATCAGTATCGTCCGCCGCTCGTTCACGTAGGGCCACAGGATGCACTCGGCGAGGTAGGCGGCGGCCATGGGGATCGCCGCGTCGTGATGGCGAGCGAACCACACGGTTGCTCCCACAGCCGTGAAGACGGTCACCTGGACCGCCAGAGCGTCGAGCGCTCCGCCGAGGTAGGGGAACGGTGACCCGTAGGGGACCAGCAGGCGAGGGATCGCCTGGGTGAGCAGCTGCCACAGGCCGCTCGGGACGACGCCGGTGAGGCGCTCCAGCAGGCCGCCGTGGTAGTAGCCGCCGAGCTCGAAGCTGTAGCGGGCTCCCGCCAGAGGCGTTCCTGAGGCGAGGCGCACGGCCACCACCGGTAGCAGCAGAAGGCCCACCCCGCCGCCGACGACAGCTCCCCGCCTCCACCGTCCGGTGAGCACATACCAGGCCACGAGACCGAGGACCAGGCCGATACCTGCCTGCTTGAGCCACACGAGGGCCGCCGCCAGGAGGATCGTCGCAGCAGCCCGTCGAGGCGTCCAGCGGTCGACCGACAGCAGCAGAAGCAGGAGCACCACCAGGAACGGGGTCTCGGCCATCACCATGCTGCCGAACGTCCCCAGCGGCGGGGACAGGGAGATGAGCAGGAGGACTGCCGTCTTTTCCCAGAAACCGACCGAACGGCGCGACAGGAACACCCATGTGAGAGGGAAGATCGCTGCGAAGCAGACTCCCGAGAGCACCCTCAGCGGGACGAACGAGTGCGGCCACAACCAGACGAGGGGGACCAGCAGGGCGCTGTAGCCGGGGGGATACTGGGTGAAGGGGGCGTGGCCGGCGAGCAAAGCCCGGGCGGCGAGGATGTAGCCGGCGTCGTCGTCGAAACTGCCCACGTGGTACCAGGGCGCGACGAGCGCCACGTGGAGAGCGCCCACCAGCATGGGGATCGCCACCGCGAGGATGCTCGGGGGCGGGCTTCGTCGCCGAGCCGGCAGGCGCCGCCTGGCCGGGAGTGTAGCTGCTGTCAGAGTGTCAGACAGCTTCGCGCCATTGGGCCAGGGCGCTCGCGGTCGAGCGCCACCGGACGGTCGGTCGTATGGCGTCGAGGTTCACCCGGTCCTTGTGGCGGTCGGCGATGCGAAACAGGGAGCCGATCAGCGTCTCGGTCAGGAGGTGCGGGACGAGCCCGAGGTCGAGAAGGCCGGTGTGGGCTGCCCGGTAATAGTGGGCTTCCGCTTCGACCCTCGGGTTCTCCACCTCCTGGACCTCGCATCCGCCTGGCCAGGCGCTGGACACCGCGGCCGCTATCTCCCGCACCGACATCTGCTCGGTGAACTGGTTGAAAACCCGGAACTCGCCCGGCTCGGCGGGATGCTCGGCGGCGAGGCGGATGCACTGCACGGTGTCGACGATGTTGATGATCCCCCGCGTCTGGCCACCGGAGCCGTAAACGGTCAAGGGGTGGCCGAGGACCGCCTGCACGACGAAACGGTTGAGGACCGTGCCGAACACCCCGTCGTAGTCGAACCGTGTGGCCAGCGTCGGGTGGGCGGCCGTCTCCTCGGTCTCCTGGCCGTACACGACACCCTGGTTGAGGTCCGTTGCCCGCAGTCCCCAGATACGGCAGGCGAACTCGATGTTGTGGCTGTCGTGGACCTTGGACAGGTGGTAGAAGGAGCCGGGTCGCTTGGGGTAGAGGACCGTGTCGGTCCGGCCCCGGTGCTCGACGGTGAGCCAGCCTTCTTCGATGTCGATGTTGGGCGTCCCGTATTCGCCCATGGTGCCGAGCTTCACCAGGTGGATGTCGCGGTTGTGGGCGGCGATGGCGTAGAGCACGTTGAGGGTGCCGACCACGTTGTTCATCTGGGTGAAGACGGCGTGCTGGCGGTTCATCATCGAGTACGGCGCCGAGCTCTGCTCGGCGTAGTGGACGATCGTGTCGGGGTCGAAGGTGGCCACCGTGTCCTCCACGAAGTCCCCGTCGCACAGGTCGCCGGTGTAGAAGGCCAGGCGCTTGCCGCTTTGCCTGTGCCAGGCGCGCACCCTCTCGTCGAGGGTGGCGATCGGCACGAGGCTCTCCACCCCGAGCTCGTCGTCCCAGGCCCGGCGGACGAAGCTGTCGACCAGCCCCACGTCGTGGCCTCTGGCGGAGAGGTGGAGGGCGGTCGGCCAGCCGAGGTAGCCGTCGCCTCCCAGGATGAGAATTCGCAACTGGTCCTCCGATCGGGGTGGGGCCGCGGTGTCGACGCTGAGAATATTCTGTGAAAATGGATTTTTAGCACTTCTGGACGACTCTTAGGAAAGTTTCAGGCTCGGGGCATCCCCGCGAGGTCCTCCTTCAGCACATTTTCACGTTTGGGCTGTTCACTCAGGGAGCCCGGACGAGAGGACGCTGTGAGGCCCGAGACCACCGAACCGTTTCCCGTGTACCTGGAGCAGCCCGCCGCCCCGGTCCCCGGAGGCCCCCGCCGCGGCTGGACGCCGCGGCGCAAGTTGTTGGCCGCGGGGGTCGCCGTTGTGGCGCTCGCAGGCGGCGGCCTCGGAGCGTGGTTGGGCACGCGGGGCTCCTCGACACCGGCGGCAGCGTTGTCGGTCACCACCGAGCGGGTGACCGCGACCACGGGGACGATGAAGCAGACGGTCTCCGCTTCGGGCACCGTCGAGCCGGCCCAGGAAGCGACCCTCACCTTCCCCGTCGGCGGCACCGTCAGCGCCGTCGACGTCACCACCGGCCAGACGGTGACGGCGGGTGAGGTTCTCGCCACGCTGGACACGACAGCGCTCTCCGACCAGGTCGCGGCGGCTCAGGCGACGCTCACCGCCGCTGAGGACAGGCTGGCGGCCGACCAGTCGGCGGGGGCGTCTGCCAGCCAGATCGCCTCCGACGAGGCGTCGGTGACGACTGCGCAGTCGCAGCTGTCCTCGGCGCAGACCAGCCTGGCCGACGCCACCTTGACGGCGCCGTTCTCCGGGACCGTGGCCACGGTCGGCTACTCGGTCGGCGACGTGGTCGGCAGCTCAGGCTCGACCGCCGGCCGCGGGTCGTCGGGGTCCGGGTCTGCGGGGGCGACCGGCTCTTCCGGCTCGTCGAGCGGAGGGATCACGCTCGTCTCCACCGACTCGTTCGTCGTGGACACCTCGGTGGACGACACCGAGGTCGGCGAGGTGAAGACCGGCGACCAGGCGGTCATCGTCCCCACCGGGTCGGTGACCCAGTACTACGGAACCGTTGGGTCGGTCGGTTTGATCGCCTCTTCCTCGAGCGGGGTCCCGTCGTTCCCCGTCGTGGTGGACGTCACGGGCACGCCGAGCGGTCTCTACGCCGGGGCGTCGGCGACGGTGTCGATCGTGG